>JAESSA010000103.1 GCA_016764355.1 Sneathiella sp.
AGGCAGCAGGGCTTGGATTTGCTGGAATCTATGTAGCTGAAGAACATGGCGGTTCTGCACTGAACCGTCTTGATGCCGCCATTATCTTTGAAGAACTCGCAGCCGGCTGCACGTCCACGGCGGCTTATATCTCAATCCATAATATGGCCAGTTGGATGATCGATCAGTTCGGATCTGATGTGGTGCGCGCAAAATTCCTGCCCAAACTGACCACAATGGAACATTTTGCAAGTTACTGTCTGACAGAACCCGGTGCTGGCTCTGATGCCGCTTCCCTTCGTACCCGTGCTGTTCGTAACGGGGATGAGTATGTCATCAATGGCAGTAAAGCCTTTATCTCTGGTGGTGGGCGCTCAGATGTGTATGTCACCATGGTTAGGACAGGTGAAGATGGTGCCAGCGGGATCAGCTGTATCGTCATTCCTAAAGATGCTCCGGGCATTAGTTTTGGCGCGCAAGAGCGGAAAATGGGTTGGAATTCTCAACCGACTTCGGAAGTTACCTTTGATGATTGTCGGGTGCCAGTGGAAAATCTTGTCGGGGAAGAAGGTCAAGGATTTAAAATTGCCATGAAGGGCCTTGATGGAGGCCGGTTGAATATTGGAGCTTGCTCCATTGGGGCGGCACGCGCATGCCTAGAGGCGGCGCAGGATTATACGGCAGATCGCAAGCAATTTGGTAAGGAAATTGGAAGCTTTCAAGCGGTGCAATTCGCTTTGGCGGATATGGCAACGGAACTGGAAGCCGCGCGGCTGATGATCCGGCAAGCAGCGGCAAAACTGGATGCCAAAGATCCAGAGGCTACCCTGTTTTGCGCGATGGCGAAAAGATTTTCCACCGATGTTGGATTTAAAGTTTGTAATGACTCCCTGCAACTTCATGGCGGTTATGGGTATTTGAAAGACTTCCCAATTGAAAGATTTGTTCGCGATACGCGGGTACATCAGATATTAGAGGGGACCAATGAAATTATGCGCGTCGTAATATCGCGCAAACTTAAAGACGGGCAGGGGCGCGCATAAGATGTCAGAAGATCAAGAAATACTGTTTGAACAAAAAGGTCAGCTGGGAATAATTACCCTAAACCGTCCGAAAGCGTTGAACGCACTAACTCACGAAATGGCTGTTGCGCTGGATAAGCAACTTCAGGCTTGGGGGACGGATGACAGCATCAAAGCGGCACTTATAAAAGGAGCTGGCGAGAAAGCGTTCTGTGCCGGCGGTGATATCGTGAAATTGTATAAGGAGGGGAAAGCTGGAAGTGATTACCCCGCGCGTTTTTATCACGATGAATATATATGCAACGCACGGGTGAAGCATTTCCCAAAACCCTATATTGCTTTCATCGACGGTATTGTTATGGGCGGTGGCGTTGGCGTTTCTGTTCATGGAAGCCACCGGATTGCAACAGAGAGAACGCTTTTTGCTATGCCAGAATCCAGTATTGGGCTTTTCCCTGATGTGGGTGGAACTTACTTTTTGCCGCGCTGCCCCGGCGAGATTGGTATGTATCTAGGATTGACGGGCGTACGCCTTAAAGGGGCCGACAGCATCTATGCCGGCATAGCAAATACCTACATGCAATCCGCAAATTTGGAAGGGCTAGAGCAGTCGTTATCTACGATGGATTTCTCTGCCAACCCACATCAAGATGTGAGCCAGTTGATCTCAGTATATGCGGAAGATCCTGGAACAAGCGGCCTTGCGGATTTACAGTCTCAAATTGATACGCATTTTGCTCACCATACTGTGGAAGAGATTTTGCAAAGTCTGGATGATGATGGTGGCGAATGGGCCGCAAAAACCGCTAAAAGCCTGCGCACTAAATCACCAACAAGTATGAAGGTTACCTGTCAGCAAATCAGAATGGGGGCAGAATTTGAATTTGATGACTGCATGAAACTGGAATGGCGTCTGGTCAATCGCATCATTAAAGGCGTCGATTTTTACGAAGGCACACGTGCTGTTGTGATTGACAAAGATCAGTCCCCTATCTGGGTGCCCGATAGTTTGGATCAGGTATCGACGGAGGATGTAGACGCATATTTTGCCCCCCTCGATACCGGTGATCTGGATCTCTAATTATTCCGGGGAATAGCCTTCAAGTATAATAAACTGGCCTTCGGCTGCCCCGTCCCGGGCGTCGCGGGCTTTTTTATATTCGGGGCTGTTATAAAAGCCGCGCGCTGAATCCATATCAGGGAATTTAACAAGAACGACACGGAGTGTCTCTTCCGGTCCCTCCATCGTCTCCATTGCGCCGCCTCGGGTCATATACTCGCCGCCATATTTCTTGATAGCAATTGGGGCGAGGGCTTTATATTGCTCATATTGCACGGGGTCCGTCACATTGATGCGGGCAACCATATAGGCAGGCATGAAACTATCCTTTGTTTGCTTAAAATTTGCTGATAACGTGTTTGAAAACAAATAATAAGGGGGAAGCTCATGTCCTACAAGTATGTAACTGTCGAAAAAAATAATAGAATTGCGACCGTCCGATTTGACCGCGGAACAGATATGAACCCTTTATCTGTCGAACTAATGAAGGAGTTGACAGAGGTTGCCCGTTCTTTCGATGGGGATGTTGAGACGAATGTTGTGATCTTAACCGGAAATGGCAAAAATTTTACCGCAGGGTTCGATTTAAAAGATGCTGCGCTGAAAGAGCGAATGGAAGCCAGCATGATGGAAAAACGCCATATGCTGACGGTGGGACCAAAGATGTGTAAGGCATGGGAAGATATTGAGCCCATGACCCTTGCTGCGATTGACGGTTACTGCATTGGCGGTGGTGTGGCCCTTGCCGTTGCCCTTGATATGAGGATTGCGTCAAAGGAGGCTAAATTCTATGTGCCGGAAATCAAGAACGGTATGAATATGAGTTGGCAGTCAGTGCCGCGAATGGTCAATTTAATCGGGCCAGCTCGAACAAAGCAGCTGTCAATCATTGCCGATATTATTGATGCTGAGAAAGCACTGAACTGGCGTTTGATTGAAGAGATATCCGACGATGGATCTGCTTATGATCTGGCTTTGAGTTTTGCAGAAAAAATCGCAAAACGACCACCCCTTCCTGTGCGTATGATCAAGCAAGGGGCGAATGTTGCCGCCAATGCCCTGAACCATAGCAATAGCTTCATGGACGGAGATCAATATGCCCTCGCGACGCTCTCCGAAGACTATGCAGAGGGCATTAATGCGTTTATCGAAAAGCGTGATCCTGAATTTAAGGGGCGCTAGAAAGTAGTATGAAAAAAACCGCTTTCCGTATGGAGTAAGCGGTTTTTTTGTATGTTTAAATTGCTTTAACCCAAAAAACGATCCCGTAAGCGCTGCATACCTTTAATCCAACGATTGTAGTCTGACGCTTTGTGTTGGATATAGGTTAAAACCTTGGGGTGGGGGAGCATAAGGAAATCTTCTCTGTCCATGGTTTCAATCACGCAATCAGCAAGCTCTTCAGGCTCCAGAGTACCATCCACATCGGATACGGACCCAGCCCGATTTTCCGTCATGGCTGTCCGCACCTGTTGAGGACAGAGAACAGAGACCCGAACGCCTTTGTCCCCATACCGGATGGCAAGTGTTTCTGCGAAGGCCACTGCGGCGTGTTTTGTTGTTGCATAGGATGCCGAGTCAATTTGACTGAGAAGGCCAGCGGCTGATGCTGTGTTGATTAAGTAGCCTGACCCTTGGGCAACCATTTTATCAACCACTGCCCGCGCGGCATAGACATGGGCCATGACGTGAATTTTCCAGTTCAGGTCCCAAATCTCGTCTGGTGTTTCTTCCCAACCATATCGTGCAATGCCAGCGTTGGAGACAAAAATATCGATGGTGCCGTAGGCCTCTTCTGCTTTTGCCACGAGGTTCTTGATATCTTCTTCCTTGGATACATCGCATGGGACAGCAAGACCGTTCACGCTTTTTGCAACTTGCTTCAGCGCCTCTTCTTGCAAATCCGCGACAGTAATAGAGGCCGCTCCTTCTTTGTGAAAACGCTCGGCAAGCGCTTTGCCGATGCCACTGGCTCCGCCCGTAATAACGATATTTTTTCCTGAAACTTTCATGCTATCCCTCGCGCTGTACTGTCTGTGTTTTGATTATTCGCTGTGACAGTTGTGTTTGTTGCTGGCCCTTCATTCTTGGTTTTTCTTTCGGGCCGATTATTTATGGTAGCTACAAATGGACGGAGTACAACAAAAAAAGGGCCCGGATAAAACCGAGCCCTTTAGATAGTCGTCGTAGGTAGAGTACTTAGTCACTTGTGAAAGACTGGATACCAGTTTGCGCGCGACCAAGGATCAATGCGTGAACATCATGGGTACCTTCATACGTATTAACGGCTTCCAAATTCATCATATGACGGATCACGTGGAATTCATCACTGATACCATTGCCGCCATGCATGTCGCGAGCCATACGGGCAATTTCAAGGGCTTTGCCGCATGAATTCCGCTTGATGAGAGAGATCATTTCAGGGGCTGCTTTGTTCTCGTCACGAAGACGACCAACGCGCAGGCAACCTTGTAGGCCCAATGTGATTTCAGTCTGCATATCAGCCAATTTCTTCTGAATCAATTGGTTCGCAGCCAAAGGACGACCAAACTGTTTGCGGTCCATTGTGTATTGCAGAGCAGCTTGCCAACAGAATTCTGCAGCACCAAGGGCACCCCATGCGATACCAAAACGGGCACTGTTCAAACAACCAAAAGGACCGGCAAGGCCTTTCACATTTGGAAGCAAATTTTCCTCAGGCACAAAAACTTCTTCCATGACAATCTCGCCCGTGACCGACGCACGAAGAGAGAATTTACCTTCGATTTTTGGGGCAGATAATCCTTTCATGCCTTTCTCAAGGATGAAGCCGCGAATAACACCATCGTCTGTTTTTGCCCAGACAACAAAAACATCTGCAACTGGTGAATTTGTAATCCACATTTTTGCACCAGACATGGAATAACCACCATCCACTGATTTAGCGCGGGTTACCATGCCTCCTGGATCTGATCCATGATCTGGTTCTGTTAAACCAAAGCAGCCGATCCATTCACCGGTCGCAAGTTTGGGTAAATATTTCTGACGTTGCTCTTCCGTGCCATAGGCATTGATTGGATGCATAACCAGACTGGATTGAACGCTCATCATGGAACGGTAACCGCTGTCCACACGCTCTACTTCGCGGGCAACCAAGCCGTAGGAGACATAAGATAGACCGGCACAGCCATATCCTTCAATAGTGCTTCCAAGAAGGCCGAGTTCACCCATTTCCTTGAAGATATCAACATCCATTTTCTCATGCCTATTGGCTTCGAGAATACGAGGCATCAATTTTTCCTGGCAATATTCGTGCGCAGTTTGTTGAACAAGGCGTTCCTCTTCAGTCAGCTGTTCTGTTAAAAGGAACGGATCTTCGGCATTGAAAGAGGGGCGGTGATTAGCGGGGGCGCTGCTCATGGAATATCTCCGGTTTGGTCCACTTGACATGGTTATTTTAAGCTTAAAATTTACTTGGCGTTGAAACACTATTTAAAGAATTTTTTGCTTAAACTCAATAAGCTCTGTGATACAATCTTATTTTTACGCAACGGTTTACGGATAAGTTGATGCCCAAGTCTCCTGAAAGTGGTGAATATATTGTCGAGTTTGTACAGTACGGAAAATCAGTTAAGGTTTCCGCGATCGATGCAAACACCCTAGAGGAAGTGTCAATTGTTGGCCCGACAAGTGCGAGTAAAGCTGAGTTGAAGACTGTTGCAATTCGGAAATTGCAGTATGTTATTGAAAAGAAGTCTCGAGAAAAAAGCTCCGCGCAACCGGTTTCAACCAATGGGCGCGGAGGAATAATCGTTTAATTTTCAAATGCCAATTAATGTTGGCAAATTTGACCCATTTCTGCGCCACGCATCAGAATCTCAAAATCCCAGTCGGTGACATGAACAAGATTTTCATGGTCCCCAGCTTCAAAATAAATATCCGTTTCAGCTTCCAGATTTTTATCCATAAGAACTTCCATGCCGTAAGCATTGCCAATTGGCGGTATGGCCCCGGTTTCACAATCTGAGAAAAGAGATGAGAATTCTTTTTCTGTAGAAAGTTCCAAATTCCGATGAGTCAGCATGCAAATTCTGTCCATAGACAATTTTGAGGTGCTGGGAACGACAGCCAGAACAAAACCGGTGCCATCCTTTAAAACCACCGCTTTTGCAACACAGTCTTGTTTGACATGTGCATTCCTGGCAGATCCGATTGTGGTCATTGAAGGTTTGTGTTGGACCAAATCATACTCGATTCCAGCGTTTAACATATAGGTTTCTAACGATGTAGCCATCCCCATGATTTTTCCTTTCTACGATACAGAAAGATTCAGCAGAAGCTGTAATAGTTAATCGACAAGAACCGATATCTTTCGGTTATACGGGCGTATTGTTCGCACGCTAATAAGATTAATCTAGGGCAGAGAAAACATTGGGAAAGTGGGCTATATATGTTTTTAAAAACGTTAATATTCCGTAATGTGAAAATTATTGGGCAGCAGACACTTCTTTTCCTAGGACCGAGCGTAATCTTGTGCTATCCAACCGGCGCTGAAACGGCCCAATATAAGAATTTGTAATCCTTTTGAGGGTCGCAGCAAGTTCAGCTTATCTGGCCATATGAACGGTCTGAAAACTGAACTTTCGCCCATTACCTTGTATCTTCCGGGCTGCAGAATGCACCTTGAACTAGCCCGTTCAAAATGGAGTGATTAACGTGACCAAGCAGAGCTCTGATCAAATCGAATTCTTCAATGCTGATATCAAGAAGAATGATCCCGACATATTTTTAGCAATGGAGAAGGAACTTGGTCGCCAACGGGACCAAATTGAACTTATTGCTTCTGAGAATATTGTAAGTCCCGCTGTGATGGCAGCGCAGGGCTCCGTGCTTACCAATAAATACGCGGAAGGTTATGCTGGCCGCCGCTATTATGGTGGTTGCGAATATGTGGATATCGTTGAAAATCTTGCGGTAGAGCGGGCGAAAAAGCTATTTAATTGCGATTTTGTTAATGTGCAGCCAAATTCAGGATCACAAGCAAACCAGGGCGCTTTTATGGCCCTTGTTAAACCAGGAGCCACTATTCTTGGTATGTCTTTGGCTGCTGGCGGTCATCTGACACATGGTGCGAAACCTAACCAATCAGGTAAATGGTTTAATGCAATTCAATATGGTGTTCGCGTTGAAGATCATCGTGTCGATTTCGATGAAGTGCTAGCCCTTGCAAAAGAACACAAGCCAGAGATCATTGTAGCCGGTGGTTCTGCATATCCAAGGCAACTTGATTTTGCCAAGTTCCGCGAAATTGCCGATGAAGTCGGGGCGTACTTGATGGTCGACATGGCCCATTTTGCTGGTTTAGTAGCCGCTGGTGAGCATCCAAGTCCTTTCCCTCACGCGCATATTGTAACGACAACCACCCATAAGACATTGCGCGGTCCGCGCGGTGGTATGATCCTGACGAATGACGAAGCAATTGCAAAGAAAGTTAATTCTGCAATCTTCCCCGGCATTCAAGGCGGTCCCCTCTTGCATGTGATAGCAGGTAAAGCCGTTGCATTTGGTGAAGCTC
>JAESSA010000104.1 GCA_016764355.1 Sneathiella sp.
CCTCGGGTCCCTCAGTGATGTTTGGGGTGAGTTGCAACGGGCCGCTGGCGCCTCTGAGAGGCTCCTTGAGCTGCTTGTCGAAGTTCCCGGCATCGCTGATCCCGAAAACCCTGCTGCAATGCCTGAGCTGGCTACTGCGAGTGTTGTGTTCGCAAATGTTAATTTTCATTATCCCTCAAGAAAAGACATGCGGGCCCTACATGATTTCTCCCTCAATATTGCACCGGGAGAGACCGTGGCAATTGTGGGGCCAAGTGGGGCCGGAAAATCGACCGTATTCCAGATGCTACTCCGTTTTTATGATCCGCAGTCAGGTTCGATTTCCATTAATGGAGTAAATATCGCATCGACCCATCTGCGGAGTGTTCGCTCTCTCATGGGACTTGTTCCGCAGGAGCCGATTATTTTTGCAGATACTGCCATGAATAATATTCGCTATGGTCGACCCGATGCCAGCGAGGAAGAGGTCTTCGCTGCTGCGAAAGCTGCTGCCGCCTACAATTTTATTATGGCGATGCCGGATGGGTTCGACAGTGAGTTTGGGGAACGCGGCGTTAAGATTTCCGGTGGGCAAAAACAGCGCATTGCTATTGCCAGAGCAATACTGCGGGATCCTGCTATTTTGCTGCTAGATGAAGCAACCTCTGCCTTGGACGCGGAAAGTGAGCAATTGGTTCAAACCGCGATTGAAAATCTTATGGCGGATAGAACGACCCTTGTTATTGCCCATCGGTTGGCAACTGTTTTGAATGCAGACCGAATTATCGTGGTGGAAGAGGGTAAAGTCGTCGCGCAAGGAACCCACGCACAATTGATGAAAGAAGGTGGGTTATACGCGAAGCTGGCAAAATTGCAGTTTGACGTGGGACGTGAAGCTTTAACTGTTTAGGGAATAACTACCGTTTCGTTAGTTTCAACTCGATCCGGCGGTTCCGCAAAAAGCCGATTTCATCGTCTCTCGGATCCAGGGGCTGAAATTCGCCAAAACCCGTTGGGGCAAGCCTGTTTGCAGGTACGCCTCGTGCTATCAAATATTTCGTGACAGAGAGCGCACGAGCAATGGAGAGCTCCCAGTTCGATGGGAAGCGCGCTGTCTTGATCGGTTGTTTGTCAGTATGGCCGTCGACCCTTAATACCCAATCTATATTATCAGGAATAGAGGCAGAAATTTCCAATAACGTATCTGCAAATGTCGCCATATTATCTCGTCCTCGGTCCCCCAACTCGGCCTCTCCCAAACCAAAGAGAACTTCTGACTGGAAAACAAACCTGTCGCCGACGACGCTGATGCCGGGGCGGTTTTTAAGTACTTTTTTCAATTGGCCAAAAAAGTTAGAACGATAAGATTGAAGTTCTTGAACTTTTCGTGCCAGGGCAAGGTTCAGTTTCTTTCCTAAATCAGCGATTTGGATTTTTTGCTCTTTGTCTTTCTGACTAGAGATTTCCAGCGCCGTCTCTATCCGGGAAAGTTGAACGCGTAAGGCTTCAATCTGCGCATTCAGGATTTGTACTTGTGCCTGTGCTTCTTTTGAAATTGCCTCTTCATCTGTCAAGGAATCTTGGGTTTGAAGATATAATGTCTGTAATTCCGCCAACCGGATATCACGATCCTTGATATTTGTTTGAGCCAGAGACGTTCGTTCTATTTCTTCCGCAATTTTGGCTTCGAGTTCTTTGCTTCGATCCCGAATTTGAGCAATTTCAGTTTTATTTTTAGACAGCTCCGCACTCATTGTATTGACGCTTGTTTCTAACTCGTCTCTCAGTTTTTGAAGGGACGCAATGTCGCGCTTCAGGCTTTCAATTTCCTTCAAATTGACCGAGAGTGCTTCTTTATTCGCCAGAATTTTTGTTTCAGCATCTTTCAAGGCTGTTTCAGCGTCTGCTGTTTTAGTTTCCTGTTCCCGTAGTACGACGACAAGTCTATCTCTCTCACTTTCAGCTTCCAACGCACGGGCAGTCAATGTGTCCAAACGAATAATGGCGCTATCCCGCTCCTGGTTTGATTTGGCTAGGCTGATGGTCATGGTTGAAATGTCATTTCGCAGCTCAGAACTGGATTGACGTTCCAGTGCTAAAAGGTCGGCCAGCTCGTTCACTTGTTGATTAAGTTGCTCAAGCGCTTTGTCTTTACCGGATAGGGTTTGTGACAAAAAGAACTGAGAGAGAACGAAAACCACAAGCAGGAAAATGATGACAAGCAACAACGTTGTCAGGGCATCAACAAAACCCGGCCAAATTTCGTAATTGGCGCGTTGTCCGTTACGTCTGCGTGCCATTATCCACCCCTATACTCAACTATTAACCGCGGCGATTTTCTTCAGCAATTGCTGCTATCGTGCGTGTTAGAAGCTTTATGTCACTTCTTATTTCTTGAGTTATCTGATTGCGACCATCTGCGAGATCTTCCAACATCCTCGCCACATACACATCCAGATTACGGAGATGATTACGGCTGGCTTGATCAAGGCCTCCTGTCTCTTGGACGTGAGCCATTCTTTGTAAAACAGGTTTAAGCTCCATCTGGCCTTCAACCAGTTTCACCATCAAGTCCTGCTCGGCCCGCATTTGATCGGTAAGAGCTGCAAGCTTTTCGCTGACAGAATACATGGCGCTGTCACTGGAATGACGCCGGTCTTCATTTCGGGCCAAAGTTCGTTGTAAGCTGTCTAGGCTTTCTGCTGATTGCTCTAGCAATGCACTGACATAAGCCGGTACACTTTGCTCCCCTTCAACGATACCCGCAGGGCCAGATGCGCTAAATCGAGTGATTGTTGTTAGCCATTCCTCAAGATCGGTATAAAAGCGATTTTGTGCTTGTCCAGCTTGCATGTCCAAAAATCCGAGGACAAGAGAGCCTGCAAGACCGAATAGGGAAGATGAAAAGGCGACAGACATCCCAGAAAGTGGCTTTTCCAGACCAATTTTCAAATCATCAAAAACTTTAGAGAAATCGCCACCGTCAACGTTTAGAGTTGATATGGCTGCACCAATTGATTCCACGGTCCCCAGCAGACCCCAGAATGTACCGAGAAGTCCAAGGAAGACTAAAACGTTGATCATGTAGCGGGATATGTCCCGACCTTCGTCCAGCCGCGCGCCGATACTGTCTAGTATCGTATTCATTGTAATCGCGGTTAGGCGCAGGGGGCCGTTGGTTTCTTTAATGATTGTCGCCAGGGGAGACAACAGGCTTGGGGACGCCTGCATCGAAATGCCCGCCTCCGCTCTCCGCAGATTTTCCACCCAGTTTACTTCTTTGTACAACATCAAAACTTGGCGAAAAATAAATAAAATACCAAAAAGAAGGACACTCAAAATAAGACCATTCAAATAGGGATTTGACTTAAAAGCAGTTGCAGCAGGGCCAAAAATAAAGGCAGAAATACCTCCTACTATCGCCAAAAAGATCACCATACGGACCAGATGACGCCGAGGTTTGTTTATATGAGGCGCATTTACGCCGGTGGTCGGGGGAAATCCTGTAAGACTGGTCATGGTCACCGCGTAATCAGATTTAAATCAACACGATCAGCAGGTGAGCCATCTTTTGGTTTACCTAATGCCCGCACTTCAATTTTATTATTTGGAACGCCAAGTTCCATTAACTTTGACCGAACGACAAGGGCACGGCCTAGAGACAAGCGTCGGGCAGCACTACTGCTATTTGCGTCTGCATAGGCGATCAACTGGATACGTTCATTCTTTGACTTAAGAGCATCGGCCAGCTCTTTCAGTTGTTTAGTCGCACTTCCCGGCAATTTGGATTGCTCGGGTTTAAAGAATATTTGATTGGCCGTTCCCGGTTTCTCCGCTGCAGGTTTGGTTTTTGTTTCCGGTGCAATAGCTGCAACTTGTATTTCCGGTTCAGGTTTCTTCGTCGTTTTTGTTGTTTCAACTGGGGTCACAGCTTTGGGGTTAGCTGTTTTTGCCACTGTCTCTTCCGCTTTAACAGGCGCGGCTTCTTTACTCTTTGCGACCACAACAGGCTTCTCTGCTACTGCTACTGCTACTGCTACTGCTACTGCTACTGCTATAGGCTTTGGCGGGACGACTAATTCTTTTTTCGCAGCAACGGGAGCTGGGGGAGGTGCAGTCTTCACCTTGGCGGGAGTTGGCTCCACCTTTAGGACGGTTTTTTCTACAGGTGGCGCTACTGTTGCAATTTTAATTTCAGATTTGGGTTTCGCTGCAACTGGTTTTAGTACGACGGTTTTGGTCACAACCTTTGTCTTTGCAACGGCTGGTTTCTTTTTCGGACGGGATCCAGGAGGTGTGAGGGTAATTACCTCATTCCCATAAACAATTCTGCTGCTTGAGGAATATTGATCTCTATTTTGTGACGAGGTGACATTGCTTTGATAGGGATTAATTAGGGGCGCGACATAAGTCGGCTGCGGATTAATCGCGCCTAAATTGACCTGTACGGGAGATGCCCCAGATCCACCGATCACAACTGTTTGAGAGTAGGCAGAGCTCGCAAAAGAGACTGCGCTCATAAACATTGCAGTCGCAATGGACTTATTTTGCCAAGAATTTAACCTTGTACTTTTTCTTCGAGCCATAAAGGCACTCCCACAATTACTTTCAGGTCTCTAAACAATGAATAAAGGAATATTCAAAGGACGAGCCTGCAGCATCTGACCTTACACTGACTGCGCTTTATGACAATGTAAGGGCAAACCCATCAATGTAAGAAACAATAACTTACACGTAACAAGGCCACAACTTCAATTTTATGTGTGGGGGCGTTGTTTGTTAGACTTTTTTGCGTGCTTTTCGCAAAAGGTCCAACATATGCTGGTTGATTCCGCTGTTTGTGGCAAGAATATCGCCTTTTTCCATCATTTTCTCGCCGCCATTGATTTGGCTGACCAAACCACCGGATTCGCGAAGAATAATAATGCCAGCCGCCATATCCCAATCGGAAAGCCCGCGCTCCCAATAACCATCAAAACGACCTGCGGCCACATAGGCCAGATCCAAAGAAGCGGCTCCAAAACGGCGAATGCCAGCAGACACTGCCATAATTTCATTGGCTTCACGCATAAATTCTTCGTGGCCTGGTTTTCCAAGGAATGGAATACCGGTTGCCAGAACACAGTCCGACATTGCTTTCCGGGCCGAAACCCGTAAGCGGTGACCATTTACAAAGGCACCATCACCTTTAGTTGCCCAGAATAGCTCATCCTTAACAGGATCCAAGATAAGACCTGCAATTAGGTGCTTGCCTTCCATAACTGCGATAGAGATGGCGAAATGTGGAATGCCATGAAGAAAATTTGTTGTTCCATCTAATGGATCAATAATCCAATAATGGCTACCGTCTTTGGCTGGAATATCGCTGCCCTCTTCAAGGCGAAAGCCGTAGTCAGGACGTGCATGAGACAATTCTTCGCGAAGTGTTTTTTCCGCAGTAATGTCCGCAGCACTCACAAAGTCAGCGGGCCCCTTGCGGGATACTTGCAAATTCTCTACTTCATTGAAGTCGCGGAGAAGTTTGCGGGATGCCTTACGTGCGGCGGCTTCCATAACATTGATAAGGGCAGATTTGCGAGCCATTAGAGGTACCTGGTTAGTCTGATTGGGTAAGTATACTAAATCGAAGTAGGGCGGTTAGTCCGCCCGTTTCGAATATTCTGATGTTTCCGTGTTTACAACAACTTTTTCGCCAACACTGCAAAAGGGAGGGACCATGATCCGCACACCATTTTCCATAGTCGCTGGTTTGTAAGACGAAGCCGCCGTCTGGCCTTTTACCGTTGGTTCTGTTTCTGCAATTTCCAGAACGATATTTTCTGGAAGGATTAGATTTAACGGGTCTTCGTCATGAAATTCGATTTGAACTTCCATGCCATCTTGTAGATAAACTGCTTTTTCACCGACCAAAGCTTTTGACAAGGACACTTGCTCATATGTTGTAGTGTCCATGAATGTCAAAAGGTCATCATCTTCAAAAAGGAACTGGAAGCCTTTTTGTTCAAGACGGACACGTTCGACCGTTTCAGAAGAACGAAAACGTTCGTTAAGCTTTGTATTATCACGAAGGTTTTTCAGTTCAACTTGCAAATAAGCTCCGCCTTTACCAGGCTGAGTATGTTGAATTTTTACGGCGATCCAAAGACCCCCTTTATGTTCGATAACATTACCGGGTCGAACCGCATTGCCATTAATCTTCATGACTGACCATCGTCCATTTGAATTGTAAAATATTTTGGCGCGGAACCTATCAGGTTGCCACGATCATATCAATGACCCTGTTAAATTCAGCAACTGCTTGCTTAGGACCAGTCTCATAATTCCATACGCCGCCAGAGACAGCGAGAAAGTCTGCACCGCTTTTAATGAGTGGTGCCGCATTGTCAACCGTTATCCCACCGATCGCAACACAAGGGACTTCGATAAAGTCGCTCCACCATTCCAAAATTTCAGGGGATGCAGTTGTTTTTGCATCCTTTGTCGTCGTCGGATAGAAGGCACCGAAAGCCACATAGTCAGCGTTCCGTTCCGCAGCTTCCATAGCAAGGTGGCGAGAATCGTGACAGGTAACACCTACAATCATATCATCCCCAACAAGCGCACGGGCTTCCTTGTAAGGCATGTCGTCTTGTCCAACGTGCACGCCATCAGTTGCAAGCTCTTTTGCAAGCGCCGGATCATCATTTAGCAAAAATGCAACGTCGTGGGCTTGTGATATAGGCATGAGCCTCTTCGTCGCCTCAGTAATCTCTGCTTTGGATGCGTCTTTTAAACGGAGTTGGAAGCAAGCCACATCGCCGCCTGATAAAGCATCTTTAAAAGAGACTTCAAACGTATCCAGATCGATTGCTGGAGGGGAGATCAGGTAAAGGCGTGGGCGTAAAGTTTCGATTGGACTGCTCCAAAACTAATGTATTTCAAAGAAAACAGGCCTGTCCTCTATAGCACAAGCCTGTTTTTTGTTTAGTGCTGAAAAGAGCGTATCAAGAAGCTGTTTCCATGTCGGCAGAATATTTTCCATCCCGTGCAGCACTTGTAAGCTTTGCGCGGTGGATGAAAGCGTCTTGCCCGTCTTTTAGTTTCTCGTCTTTTCCGCCCCATGTTTGAAGAGCGGATGATTGAAGTGCCCGACCGAAGGAATAACTAATTTCCCACGGATGAGAATCCATCTGGTTCATAGCATTCAGGTTTTCTGTGGCTTGTGCTTCACTTTGACCACCTGACAAAAAGACAATGCCCGGTACGGATACGGGAACTGTTTGTTCGAAACAATAGATAGTTTTTGCGGCAACTTCATTGGCGTCAGCTTGCTCTGGGCAGTCTTTGCCAGAAATGACCATGTTGGGTTTAAGAAGCATTTGCTCCAAGACAACACGTTGCTTGTAGAGCTCGTCAAAAACGGCCTTCAATGTGGTTTCGGTTACGGCGTAACATTCATCAATCGAATGAGAGCCGTCCATCAAGATTTCAGGCTCAACAATCGGGACAATGTTTGCTTCCTGACAAAGAGCAGCATACCGGGCCAAGGCATGGGCGTTCGTTGCAATACAATATTCGCTTGGCGACGCGTCACCGATAGAGATAAC
>JAESSA010000105.1 GCA_016764355.1 Sneathiella sp.
AGTCCTGTAATGATTTTTTTGCGGAAGCACCCTAAATAATCAGGGGGGCGGGGCATTTTGAAATAGGGGCCTCCCCCTTCGCAGATATTCGGTTTTACAATGCCCGGTCAAATAATTTCCTCCAGCCTCAAACCACGACCATCAGCTTGATGCTTTCAGCGCCATGCGGTCTACATTTATCGTGCGTAAAAAAGTCGGAATTTGAGCCATATCTGGAACTAGACCCTCGGATATTTTCGATGTAGGGAAGCACTTCTTTCACCTAGGTACTAGTGGTAGAATATAGACACAATTATAATTGCAGTAGCTGTGGTTATGGCATCTGTCTTTCAGTCCGCCCCCAGGTTGGCACGGTTCACCTTACTGTTGTGGCAGAAGACGAATTTTCCACCCTTGATCATTTGCTAGCAACCGCGGCCTCAGGATTTCGGTATTATTTTTTATGAAAATCTCTTCGTATCAGCATCCGAGAAAATTCTATTTGGAAACTCTACTATTTATTGGGGGATTTACCATATAGCTCATAGTCTAACCTTTACTTAGAGGAGAGTATATGGTGCGTATAATTTTGCCTTCAGTTGCAGCGCTTCTTGTCCTCGGCGTATGTTTGATTTCCACTAGCGCACTCGCCATAGACATTATCACGGTCAACGCAAAAAAGTCGGATAATGATACCCGTTTTGATTACCCAATGAAATTGCTAGTTCTTGCGCTTGAACGAACAAAAAAACAATACGGCGATTACGAAATCCGCCGCGCGGCAACTGGTATGACCAGAGGCCGGGCGTTGCGGGAATTAGCAATCGGCAATCTTACAGTGTTTGAAGCGGCTACTCGCCGAGAGTGGGAAGAAGCAACCATCCCTATTCGAATTCCTTTAAGAAAGGGTATACTTGGATACAGGCTTTTTTTAATTAGATCCGATAGTCAAGCTCAGTTTAGTAAGATCACAAACATTGACCAGCTAAAGAAATTACACTTGGGTTCTGGTTCTCAGTGGACCATATCTTTGGCGTTAAAACGACTGGGGTATACTGTTTATGGTGGTACAAAATACGAGCCGCTTTTCCGAATGCTCTCCGAAAAACGTTTCGATTACTTTCCTCGCGGCATAAATGAGATATTTGTTGAATTCGAAACAAGGAAAAATACATTCTCCAATTTAAAAATTGAAGAAACGATAGCGCTTTATTTACCTTTACCAACCTATTTTTTCATCACTCCCACACGTCCAGATTTAGCCTCTCGTATAAAGCAAGGCCTCCTTTCCATTCTGGAAGACGGAACTATGGACCGAATATTTTTTGAGTACCACTCAGACGATATAAAAAAAGCTCGTCTTAAAGACCGTACAATTTTTAAATTGCCTAATCTAAACTTATCGGACGAAACACCATTTCATCGCGACGATTTTTGGTATCACCCCAAATAGCCCCACAGCTCAAGATAAATCGATATGGTTCCAATAATGACTGCCCATTTCAAATTCAGCGGCACATTGTCACGCTTCGCATGTCTGCTTTTGGCACTTTTCAGACTAAATCAGGGTCGTTCAATTTCTTCCGTTTTCGGGCTGAAAGTTGACCTTCTTGTCGATAATGTCCGTTGAGCGTGGCTAAGCGAAAGTAATTTCAGGTAGGGAAAAAGGGCGGTTCGTGACCCAAAAGTGACGTCATACGGTGGGTAAACTCTTCTAATGTCCACTGTTCGATGCAACACATTCAAGGATCAATTACTGCTTCGGACCCCCAAATACTTTTCAACGATTTTTAAAATAGCTCCATCTCGTCGGAGTTCAGAAGTGGCATTTTTTAGTTTACTCTCAATCTCAAGAGAAGGGCCGTCCTGATTGCAAACAAGCCATATCGGAATTTTTTTAAAGATAAGAGGTTTTCCAAATATTTTGTCCGCCTGAAAACCCAATAAACGTGCATTGAAAAGATAACTACCCAAAACACCTACTATGGCATCAAATCGACCTTTTTCTAGCATTTCTACAGCTTGTCGATAGTTGTCAATTGTCGATTTTATGAGAGTTTCATCTTGGTCAAACCGATCATCAAAGCTGACACCTCTTGGAATCGCTATTGACAACCCTTGTAAATCTTCATAACGAACCAGATCAATGCCGGCCTTTGGGACAATTGCCGGGGACAAAAATATCCCAGTAGGCTCTATAAGGCGATAATGAGAACGCGTGAATGGTGTTGCGGCAAGCAAGGTGCAATCAACCGCTTTCTGTTCCAGCTGCTTAAAAAGGCGCTTCATGGGAAGTAATTTTGCATTCTCTGGTAAGCTCGCCTTCTTTAAAATGGCATTCCCGACATCAAAAAGGTATCCGGCCCCGTTCCCTTCTCCATCAAAAAAGCCATAGGGAGGTAGTTTCATGATAGCTATATGGTCAGTTTCTTCCTGTGCAGAAACCCATCCAGCCAAAAGTGAAATACCAATAATTATGGTTGCTATATGGAATCCGTTTTTTAGTGAATAATGCATAAACTCTATTATAACCAATCAATAGAACATTGAATAGAGTTCATGTATTTGTGCAAAAAGTGGATCTGTCAGGCTTTAGCAAAGAGTTAAACTCAACTTATCATTAACGGTTTTACGAAGAAAATTTATGCCTGGATTGAACTTCCGCTTATGGCACATTGCTACCGTCAACAGGAGCCAAATGGAACTCTTGCTAGTCTGAATGCATCCCAGAGCGGTTAATTGCACTCAGGATTTTTTGAGAAGGTACCCTAAATATGTGAGGGGGGACGGCATTGGCCATCTGGGGCGTTCCCCTTCGGACTGTCTGGTTTTGAAAAGCTATCAGCCCGCAATTTTCAAGGCCCTTCAACCAACTACCATCTGCTTGACGCTCTCCGCTCCGTAGGGCTTGCCGCTGACTGACAGATGACCCAGTTCCGCCAACTCCTTTGCGATGGTGCGCAGGCTCCGCCGCTTGCCGGTTCGTGGGTTCTTGCGGTACAGGCGCTTGGCCTCCTTAACAACCACATCAGGAACAGGTTTACGGCCCTCACAGCGACCAGTTTCTATCCGTTTGCGTTCGCGGGCCTTTCGAAGCTTCTCAACGAGTGACGCCTTTTCAAACTGTGACACGGCTCCCAGTATCTGGCGGACCATAATTGCGGTCGGCGTTTCGTTGGTGAAATGGTCGGGTGCGTCAACGGGGACAAGCTCAATGCCTTTACGTTTCAACAGTTCATGGCCGGTAATCTGAACCGCTAAATCACGGGCGAAGCGGCTGGCGCTTTCAACAAGGATAATGCGTGCGCCATTGCCATGAAGGTAGGAAAGCATATCTGAGAAGCCGGGACGCTCATTGATCGGGTCTGCACCAGAGACGGCAGCGTCATAATATTCCTGAACAATCAAGATGCCATGTGATTTAGCGTAGGCGGTGACGGCTTCCTGCTGGCGTTTAAGACTGTCTTTATCCGCGCCCACATTTGATGCGGAAGAGGTCCTATAATATGCTGCTGCCGTTGATTTTTGCATTTAGATCACCGATATTCTAAATTCTCTAAATACCAGTTTATATAGCTTAGAGGCATTTATTTGTCAACTATCCTGAGATTGTTGACAATATTCAGCGGTATTTATTGAAAGGCGCTGCCCAGAAACTTCGACTTATTAAGTCTGGTTGAATCTTATTTTCATACTCGATACGTATGTTTTTATTGGGTGCCGTTATCTTGAATACGCAGCACAGATATCAATCCTTTCCGGACGTCCCTTATCAATTAATAAAGTGTCTGCATTTACCCACAAGGACAAGTCCGGGTTTGACCCAAGGCGGGAATTTACGGATTGAGAAAATAATCTCCCAGTTGACGCTCAAGTAAAGGATTTCCATAGGATCGCTAAAGCAAGGCCGCCCATTGCGATAAAAGTCAGTATCATGCTCGCTGCCCTGCCATTGCTCCAACCAACAGTACGGATAACGTAATAATGCCAGAGGCGTCCGATCAGCAGGATTATACCCCCAGCCCAGATAAGTGTTGATGAGGTACCAAGCATTTCAGCCCCTGCCATGGCTAGCAAGGTAATCGGCACGGTTTCGGTAAAGTTGCCGTGAGCGCGCACGCGACGGCGCAGGTCGATATCGCCTTCATCGTAAAAATGCACTTCGTTTTTGATCCGGGCAATACCCGTTAGGTTGGTAATAACCACTTGAATAAGTGCAAATACTGCAACGAATATTATTGTGACTTCTGGTGTCATGTTTTTGCCTTTGCTTTTGCGTAAATTAACGCCTCATTGATATAGGTTTCGTAATCATCTTGAAAATCCAGCGGAATTAGAACCCACTCTTTGAAACGCTTTTTAGTGAAATTGAATATCCTCCCTTTACCCATTGAAATCAGCTCGTTCACCCTTTCAGGGGAAACTTTAACAATAAGCGCATCTTCTTTATCGAACATCATCGCCAAAAAATTGCCCTTGTATCGCAAACAAGGTGTTTTCATCATTGTCGATTCCTCAACGTCGTCTTCCAACAGAATTGCGTTGATGGCCTGTTCGTAATTCATGATGAACTTTCTCTTGTATACTTTAAAATCTCAGGATTAATTTCTCTATCGTAATTTTAAAAACCTATCATCAAGCTGATATATTTTTGGGGTGGTAGGTATCATTTCGTCGATGTTTTACATCTCCATCGTCTGCGCGACTTCTATTGTCCCACTGGTATCAACATGTGGGCAGGATTTCGCCATTGCCAAAACCTCTTCCATTGTCTCAGCTTGAAGAATGGTAATGCCAGACAGGGGGTTTGGCCCACCATCATCAGCTACGCCGTTAGAACTGACTGTTTTTGACTGCCCAACTGGCATGCCGGGATCAACGACGGCATCACCAAGGCCAGCAATCCAAGCCTGCCATTTAACCATATGTGCTGCGCCTTCTTTTTTTGTTTTGAAATGGTGACCTCCGCGATAGGCGAGAAGAAATTTTGTCATATGTGTTCCCTTTTTTATGAACAGCCTGAATAAGAAGTTAGGCATTTATCTCACGCCTCTAAATATGTTAAAGAACATTTTTAGATTTTTGATAACACGCTGGAAGTTGGGAGATTGACGATGCCTTACAGCAGTGAACACAAGCAAAAGATACGGGCAAAAATTGTGGAATCTGCACGTATTCTTTTTAATCGGTTTGGATTCCAAGAAGTCACCATTGACATGGTAATGGAAAACGCGGGGCTTACGCGTGGCGGATTTTACAATCACTTCAAAAGTAAAGAGGCCCTGTTTGGTGCTGCCGTTTCCAGCTTCCTGATGGGGCGCGGTGCAAAGTGGCGTACTGATGCCGGTGTTGATCCGACAAAACCTAACCCAAACATGGCTCGCCAGATGATACAAGGATACCTATCGTCCGAGCATCTTGGCGACTTGGATGGTCAATGCCCAATGATTGCCTTGCCATCTGATATTGCCCGGTCCAATCCCGAAGTGCAGTCATCTTATCAAGAATTACTAGTGGCTATGGTTAAGCTGTTTGAATGCGGCCTCGAAGGGCAAATTGCTCAATCACGGCAGAAGGCACTGTCACTCGCCGCGCTATGTGTTGGCGGGATGGTCTTAGCCCGTACTTTACCAGACTCTGCTCTGGCCGAAGAAGTTCGACTAGCTGCTTATCAAACCGCTAGCGAGATAACAACAAAATGAAAACTGTGTTGTATTTACGCACAAATGGTGAGACCAATTGGTTTTTTAGAAGTGAACCCTATAATTCTGCTCCTGGCACTTTCCGGAACAAAGAACCGTCTCAATTCAGGACGTATAAATGTCTGTAAAGTGTGGCAAGGCGGTGTCATCAACAATGTGAAAGGCATCTACCACGAACTGCTTTTCGTTGCCGCTGAGAACAGTGACGGCGATATTTACTCAGCGGCTTTGTTTGAGGCTACGAACCATCCTGGAGCTGATGTCTTAATTACGAATGAGTTGACGGGTGAAACGCAGGCCATCCAACTGAAAGCGACACAGTATCGCTCCTATATCCAGGAACACAAAGAGCGATACGCTGAGTTTGAAGTCTTTGCGACCGAGGAAGTAGCTGGTGATGGTGTGGGTAGCACCGGATACACGAATGAGCAGGTGACTGGTGACACAGAAACTGTCATGGGCATGCTCCGCGATGCTAGGGACGACGTTGTGGATGACGCCATGGCAACTTCGGCCATGATCGCGTTGGCATATCAGCTGGGGCGCGTGATCAAAGCGCGAGGCATTTCTGAGGTGGCAGCGCGAAAAGTGGCGATAGAAGTGACCAAAACCGCTTTCCTGTCTGGGCTTATTGCCTGGGCAATCGAGTGATGAGAACCGTGCGGAATAGGTTGCGGGTTTTGTCCTCAATACCGATTGAGAATGGTTAATAATACGAACTTGGACGGAATGACTGAGAGCTAGAAGGAGAACTGATCTGGAATCCCGACTAAGTACAAATCCGTGACCGCCAAGCCTTATTCCCCCTTTGCAAAGCCGCCAGGGACCGTGCGCGCCCTTCTGGCGTCCGTGGCCCCGTACTCATCCCGCCATGATTGCGACAACGCCCATTCAGCAGCGCCTTCGCCTGGCACGCTGAGGAATTCTGTGACATGATTTTTTTTGTGCAAGTACCCTAAATAATCGGGGGGTGGGGCATTTTGAAATAGGGGTTCCCCTGGGGGGAGGTAAATCACCAAGCCCGTTCACCCGGTAAAAAAAATCTGACGGAAACATCACCACACACTACCTGCTTGCCGCCGGCTCAGATTTACCCGGCCCATTTTGCCTTATGATGCCGATGCTTCAAGAAGTATTCGGTTCACAGTGCTGACGCCTATACCAAGCTCCTTTGAAATCTTCCGTTTGCCGGTTCCCTTGGCTCTTGCAGCTAGCACTGCCAGTACAATATCGCCTTTGACTTTAGGGCGACCCAACACCTTACCTTGGGCCTTGGCCCGTGCTAGTCCAGCTTTAACACGCTCTTGGATCATAGCCCGTTCGAATTCGGCAAACACGCCGCACATCTGAAACATCGCTTTGCCTGCGGGTGTTGTAGTGTCAATTCCTTGTTGATGGAGATACAGATCGACGCCCTTGGAATGGATTTCACCGAGAAAGGTTACAAGGTGCTGCAAGGAGCGCCCCAAACGATCAACGGACCACGCCATGATGACATCACAGTCTCGGCGGATAGCCCCCTTGCAAAGAGCATCAAATGCAGGACGACCTTCACGCCCTTTCGTACCGCTTATGCCGTTATCGGAAAAAACTTCCACGACCATCCAGCCGTGGCGCTCTGCTACAGATTTAAGTTCCATTGTTTGATTGTCGACAGTCTGGCCATCGGTGGATACACGGGTATAAATAGCGACGCGGCGGGACATGGCATCAACTCCAATATATTCGAGATGGCATTATCTATACACCAGTG
>JAESSA010000106.1 GCA_016764355.1 Sneathiella sp.
ACGGCGTAAACTCCGTAAGTGTCGTGCTGACCGCTGAAAAAGCGTCCAGAACCGCCCCCAAACAACCTGCACAGCCGACGCAGCCCCCGCAGAAACCGGAGGTGCCCGGTGTTTCTGCAATTGTTGCCGTGGCCTCTGGAAAAGGCGGTGTCGGGAAATCCACCTGCGCCGTCAACCTCGCCCTTGGCCTTGCGGCCCAAGGCCTCAATGTGGGGATGCTGGATGCAGACATTTATGGCCCGTCCCTGCCCCGTATGCTCGGCATTTCTGGAAAACCCGGTTCAACCGATGGCAAGAAACTCATCCCCATGGAAAAATGGGGCCTGAAAGTCATGTCTATGGGCTTTATGGTCGAAGAAGATACGCCGATGATTTGGCGCGGTCCAATGGTTATGAGCGCATTGCAGCAAATGATCTTTGATGTTGAATGGGGCCAGCTGGATATTTTGGTTCTCGACATGCCTCCCGGAACTGGTGACGCACAGCTGACTATCGCTCAAAAAGTGCCGGTTACCGGCGCGGTTATCATCTCAACCCCCCAAGACATCGCCTTGATCGATGCCCGCAAGGGTCTCAATATGTTCAAGAAGACCGACATTCCTGTGTTCGGCATCATTGAAAATATGAGCTATTTCCACTGCCCTTCTTGCGGCGAACGCAGTGATATTTTTGGTCACGGCGGCGCAAAAGAGACCGCAGAGGAACTCGGTGTCGATTTCCTAGGAGAGGTTCCGCTGCATATGGACATCCGCAAAACGTCAGATGCCGGAACTCCGATCACAGCAACCGAGCCTGAAAGCGCTCACGCCGTCATCTACAAAGAACTCGCATCGAAAATCCAAGACAAAATCGAAGCCAGCCTCGCAGAATCTGGCCCCTCCTTTGTCGTAGAATAAATATCGTCTTCAAACAATAAAAGGGCTCCCGAATTTGGGGGCCCTTTATTTTTATTTAGCAGTTAATCTCATGTGCTTCAAAGACAGGTTCCAGTCCCACTTTCTCACAGGAATAAATATTGGACAGATCACCACCAAGCACACTGAAAACACCAAATTTGATGTCAGAGCGGGGCGTCCGATCTTTAATTTTTGATTTGCGTCAGCCCGAAGATAAATTCATACCCATTATTAATCCGCTACCTGTATAAGCGCTTTTACTGATAGACACAGCTTCATTAAGTATTATTTGAGTTGTTGGCATTATTTTTCCGATGGAGCATCAAGATAAATTGTTTTATGGATTGGGTATGAAAGTATGATTTGCTCTTGGGGTAAGTAGATGCCTGAAATATTAGTTACATTTTCAGTGAGCCCTCTAATTTTCACGAAATCTGTTTTCAGAAATTGCCGTATGTTTTCTTGAAACCGGCAATTTTTAAATTCTGCATCACACGCCCTCCTGAAGTAACGAAACCCTCCGATTTGACTGTAATCAACTTGCCATTCATGAAGTTCTGTAAGCCTCATAAAAACATAGAAATACTTTCCCGGATCTAGAGCTTCTATTGAATATCCCCGTTTTTGGAAAAATGTATTCACCTGCTGTTCAAGCTCTTTCGAAGGATCTCTCTTTCCATGTCGGCCAGGCAATAGTCCTTTGGGCACAAGTGTAGGCTCGGTCTTATCCGAAAGGAATTCAACCAAATGAGCATTCTTCGCCCACTGGGCTTTGAACAACACAGTTGTTCGCAAACCAGTCAAGTAAAGTGTATTTTTATTTGCCTTATGAGACAAAATGGCAGCGCTAGGATTATGATAACTTGAATAAACCTGAGATTGCTTATTCGAGGAATAGTCAATATCAGCTTTGTTGTACCATTCTGCTGATACGTAAACTTTTTTAGGATCAATAGGATGCTTTTTGCCGGATACGGCTACATTATATGTCGTATCTGCTCTGAAAAAATAGGTTTCAAGATAGGTGGGAGATTTCTCGTTGTCTAAATAAGTGAAACCATTGGCCAGACGTTTTATCGGTTGCGATTGGCTTACCCCAGAATAAGTATCACAGAATTTACCGGGAATATCTGCAATAAAAATACCACCATCATGTAGCGGAACAACAAACAATTTTAAATGCGAATACCAGATAAAACCGGTTCCATGAACATTCATTTTACCGACATCCCGGTAACAGCGCACGACCCTGTCCACACTGTAAGAACGAGACTTATATTCAAACTTCACTGTTGCTTTGAACGGCTTACTATCTGGCAATGGCCACTGAGCTGTCTTCTGATAGGTATCGTCATAATACTCCGGCGATATCAGTGGGCGAAAAATAGCCCCAAATCTGTATGAGAAAGCATGATCAAGAGTATAATCCAAAAAAACCAAGCCTCCTGCAAATAACAGGAAAAAAGTCACTCCAAGCACACTTGACCAGAATTTTAATATCTTCATTTAAGTCTTCCGAACATTCCATAATCACTATCGAGAACCGAAGTATCAACGAGCAACAACCTTAAGTTAAAAATATTACGCTATTTTTCAACCAATCCCCATTGAATCAAAAATCCCCGCTAAAAGCGAGGATTTTATTGGTCGTCAGAGGGTCCCAGCAGGAGTCCTCTTCCATTGAATGTCGTTTAAGCTTCGGAGACACGCTCCATCCCGAGTGTTGCTTGAGCTGCGGCAAGCCGTGCGATAGGGACACGATAAGGAGAGCAGGATACATATTCCAGCCCTACCCGCTCGCAGAAATCAATACTGGATGGATCGCCGCCATGTTCGCCGCAAATACCAAGTTTGATATCGGGGCGGGTTGCCTTGCCCCGTTCAACAGCAATTTTCACAAGCTCGCCAACACCTTCTTGATCTAAAGATACAAAGGGGTCGGTCTCGTAGATGCCTTGATCAACATAGTCGTCGAGGAAAGCGCCGGAATCGTCACGGCTGATACCGTAGGTGGTCTGCGTCAAGTCGTTCGTCCCAAATGAGAAGAACTCAGCCTCTTCCGCAATTTGACCCGCCTGCAAAGCCGCACGGGGCAGCTCGATCATTGTACCGATCAGATAGTCAGCGCTTGCGCCGGTATCCGCTTCAATGGCTTTTGCCACTGCCGCAATTTTTCCTTTAAGGATTTCAAGTTCGCGTTTTGTTGCCACAAGCGGGATCATGATCTCCGGGATCACAGTCTCTCCCAGCTCTTTAGTGACAATAGCGGCCGCTTCTAAGATTGCCCGCGCTTGCATCTCGTAAATCTCAGGGTAGGAGATACCAAGACGACACCCACGATGGCCCAACATTGGGTTAAATTCATGAAGCTGCAAGGCACGATGGCGCAGTTTCTTTGGGTCCGCACCAAGGGCTTTCGCCAAATCGTCAATCTCTTCATCTGATTTTGGCAAAAATTCATGAAGGGGTGGGTCAAGCAAGCGAACTGTCACTGGCAGACCCGCCATAATTTTAAACAGCTCGACAAAATCAGCCCGTTGAACCGGCAATAATTTTGCAAGGGCATTTTCGCGATCTTCCAGCGTTTCCGCCAAAATCATCTGACGAACGGCGACAATGCGATCTGCATCGAAGAACATATGTTCTGTCCGGCAAAGGCCGATGCCTTCTGCGCCAAATTTACGAGCGGTTTCCGCATCCAATGGGGTTTCAGCATTGGCCCGAACTTTCATACGGCGCACTTCATCAGCCCAGCCCATAAGCGTATTAAAGGTGCCTGAAAGCTCTGGCAGGATCATGCCAACGGCGCCCTTCATAACTTCACCGGTCCCACCATCAATTGTGATGATATCGCCTTTTTTGAAGGTCTCGCCCAATACAGAGAGGGTCCCTTCCTTATAATCGATATTAAGAGTGCCCGCACCAGACACACAAGCCCGGCCCATACCGCGCGCCACAACAGCCGCATGGGATGTCATACCACCGCGGCTTGTCAAAATCCCTTTAGCTGCATACATACCGTGAATGTCTTCAGGGCTGGTTTCAACGCGGACCAAAATAACATCCACACCTTCCCCAGCTAGCTTTTCGGCATCCTCGCTATTAAAAACAATCTGTCCGGAGGCGGCCCCCGGGCTTGCAGGAAGACCCCGCGCCACGATTTCCTTAACGGCGTCCGGATCCAAAGTAGGGTGAAGCAATTGATCCAAAGAGGATGGCTCAATGCGTTGAATGGCTTCTTCTTTGGTGATTAAGTTTTCATCAACCATATCAATAGCAATTTGCAAGGCAGCCCCGGCGGTACGTTTACCAGAGCGGGTCTGCAGCATCCAAAGCTTACCTTGCTGAACAGTAAACTCAATGTCCTGCATATCCCGGTAATGGGCTTCCAGTTTTTTGTAAACATCAACCAGCTCGCTAAAGACACCCGGGAAAACTTCTTCCATGGAAAGGGCGTCTGAGCCCGCATCCAAACGCGCCTGCTTAGTAAGATTTTGCGGCGTGCGTATTCCCGCGACAACATCCTCGCCTTGTGCATTTACAAGATATTCACCGTAAAAATATTTAGCGCCTGTGGATGGATCACGAGTAAAGGCAACACCAGTTGCACTATCATCGCCCATATTTCCAAAGACCATCGCCTGAATATTAACCGCAGTTCCCCACGCCGCTGGAATTTCATGCAATTTCCGATAGGTAATCGCCCGCTGGTTCATCCATGAACCGAACACGGCGCTGACAGCGCCCCAAAGCTGATCTTGCACTTCTTGTGGGAAAGGACGGCCCAATTCTTCTTCGACTTTTGCTTTAAATTGCCCGACCAGATTTTCCCAGTCAGCAGCCGTCAAATCTGTATCCAGCTGATAGCCGTTTTCTTCTTTAAGAATTTCGAGAAGTTCTTCGAAATGATAATGCTCTACTTCAAGCACAACATCGGAATACATCTGAATGAAACGGCGATAACTGTCGAATGCAAAACGGCGATCGCCAGACTGCTCGGCCAGCCCTTCTACAGTCTCGTCATTCAGACCCAAGTTAAGAACTGTGTCCATCATGCCCGGCATTGACGCCCGGGCACCAGAGCGAACAGAGACTAGAAGAGGAGAGTCTTTATCACCGAACTTGCCGCCGACAGAGCTTTCAATTTGCTCAATTGCAGCATCGACCTGTGCGCGCAAGTCTTCGGGATAATTCCGATCGTTGTCATAATAAGCAGTACAAACCTCGGTCGACATGGTGAATCCAGAAGGAACTGGTAAGCCTAAATTGCTCATCTCAGCAAGGTTAGCGCCTTTCCCTCCAAGAAGATTACGCAGTTCAGCTGCGCCATCTGCTTTGCCGTCTCCAAAGGAATAAACCCACTTTGTCATCTATCTATCCACTCTTCACTATGTAGTGTTAAAGACTAGCCTTCGATTTTCGAGAAATCTGCCAATTGATCCAATGAGTTACGGATACTCGACAATAATCGGAGGCGATTGGCCCGGACATCCGGGTTATCTGCATTAACGGTGACCTTATCAAAAAAGGCGTCCACCGGTTCTCTAAGAGTAGAGGCTGCTTTACCTGCTACTTCAAATTCATCTAATCCAAGGGCCGAAATAAGCAAGTCTGATGCTTCCTCAATTCTTGAATATAAATCTTTTTCAGCACTTTCTTCCAGCAGTGATTGCTCTGGAGGCTGACTATAGGACAGACCATCTTTCTTCTCTTCGATACGAAGAATATTAGCCGCCCGGCGATAGGCAACCAAAAGATTAGCACCATCATCTGTTTCCAAAAACCCTGCAAGTGCAGACACTTGCGCCATCAGACGAACAAGATCACCGGTTCCCCCAAGAGCAAAAACAGCGGCCACATAATCATGGCGTACATTCTGCTCTTTCAAATGAACCTTCAAGCGATCGGCAAAGAAAGCCAGCAATTCATTTGAATCAAGTTTTTGGTCAATAATTTGTTGCTCGCCCGCAGCTTTAAATATTTGCTCAAGCGGCATGCGCAAATCATTCTCTAAGATCAAACGGATCACACCAAGGGCCGCACGGCGTAAAGCATAGGGATCTTTTGATCCAGTCGGTTTTTCATCCAGCGCAAAGAAGCCGGTTAGCGTATCAATTTTATCGGCAAGTGCCACAACAACACTAACAGGATCCGATGGGCACGCATCCCGCGGACCTAGGGGAGAGTAATGTTCATGCAGCGCTTTTGCCACCGATGGTTTTTCCCCATCAATTTCCGCATAATAACGCCCCATAAGACCTTGAAGGTCAGCAAATTCACTCACCATTCCCGTGGTTAAATCTGCTTTACAAAGAAGTGCAGCTCGCTTGCAGTCTTCGACATCAGCACCATTAACATAGGGCGCAATGTGAGAGCATAAACCGATTATGCGCTCAATTTTCTGACGCAGGGTTCCTAGTTTTGCATGGAACACAACTTTATCCAGCGCATCTAAGCGGCTTTCCAGACGATGTTTTTTGTCTGTGTCCCAGAAAAATTTAGCATCCGCAAGGCGGGCACTCAAAACACGTTCATTTCCGGCTGTAATTTTCTTGCCACCATCTTCGGCACGAAGATTAGCCACTGTAATGAAACGAGGCGCCATTTTATTGTTGTCATCGGACAGGGAGAAATATTTCTGATGATTGCGCATGGCTGAAATCAGAGCTTCCTGAGGGACTTCCATAAATTGCGCTTCAATTTTTCCGATCAGGCTTTCCGGCCATTCAACGAGTCCAGCCACTTCCGCCAAAAGAGCCGGATCTTCGATCAGTTGCAACCCTTCTTGGCGGGCCAAGCTAGTCGCATCTTTATGGATGATTTGCGCTCGTTCTTTAGAATCAATAATCACAAATGCAGACCGAAGCTGCGCTTCATAATCAGCGAAATGTTTAACCGAAATTGCCTCAGGTGCCATGAAGCGGTGACCAAATGTTTGACCATTTGCTTCCAAATGCTCCCATTTCACAGGTATAACATCCCCGTCAAAAAGGCACAGGATATTGTGTAATGGACGCACCCAGCGGGCAGGACGATCGCCCCACTTCATTGGTTTTTGCCAATGAAGGTTGGATATGCAGGTTGGCAGAAGGTCTTTGAGGACATCTTTTGTAAAGCCACCTTTCGTCTCAATCACTGCGTAATAGAATGAGCCTTTTGGTGTTTCTCTCTCTTCCAATTGGTCTTTTGAGAGACCTGCACCACGCAAAAATCCTTCCAACGCCTTTTCAGGTGCACCGACACGAGGGCCTCGCCTCTCCTCGGACTTGTCAGGTTGGGAGGCTGGAAGGTCCTCAATCACAACTGTTAAGCGGCGAGGAGAACAATAGGATTTAACTGCCCCAAATTTTAGGCCTGTGTCTTTTAGCGCCGTTGAGATCAGCTTCGCCAGATCATCGGCAGCCTTTACCTGCAT
>JAESSA010000107.1 GCA_016764355.1 Sneathiella sp.
ATTCGTATTTTCAGAACGATTCCAGGTTTGGAAGACGCGGAATTTGCGCGCCTTGGCGGCTTGCATCGCAATACTTTCCTTAATAGTCCTGAAGTCCTTGATGAACAGTTCCGCCTTAAATCGGTTCCGAGGTTAAGGTTTGCTGGTCAGATCACCGGGGTCGAAGGATATGTAGAAAGTACGGCTATCGGGCTATTAACAGGACGAATGCTTGCCGCTGAAAAGCTGGGAAAAACATTCAACATCCCGCCGATGACCACATCTCTTGGTGCGCTTACAAGCCATATTACAGGAGGCGCCGATGCAAAAACGTTCCAACCGATGAATGTGAATTTTGGTTTGTATCCGCCCCTTGAAGTTCGTGTGAAGAAAAAGGAGCGTAAACAGGCTTATACAGCCCGCGCAGCCATTGACTTTGCAAGTTGGAAAAACGAACTAGAGTTTTAAAAAATTCCGACCATCTATATAAGATGAAGGAGGCTGTATATTTTCAATAAATTGGTTTTTAGTAACCTTTTATATACTATGTCGGCATATTCTGAATCTTATCTGTAGCAATGGATGGCATTGGTGCCGCCCGTTATTATGCGTAAAAGATTGATTTTTATAGGTTAATACAAATTAATGTCTGACTCTGAAAACAAGGGTAGAAGCGATAGCGGCGAGTCTGGAAATGATGAAGTAAGTGCAAGCACTCACTTCGCGTTTGAGCATAAAATTTTCGCTGTAAAAGGCGCACATTTCAAGCTTACCCACGACAGTAAAGAAGCGGCGTTATACGTTAATCTTGGTGAAATGATTGGGGCGATCCCTGTTCGTTCAATTTGTTTTGAGTTTGGCATTGATGAGGATAGCAGCGATGCTAATCTTTTGGAAACCATCAGTAATTCCCTAAAATTTGTCAAAGAAATCTATCCCAACGATTCAATTCCAACAGAACTTCTTGACGGCACCGCCTCTTGGGAAATTCTGGAAATTCACAAGCATATTGCGCGCGGCAGAATCACAATGCAGCTCGTCTCCTGGCTTGCTGGAAGTGAAGAAATCATCACGAACTCTGGCGAACTTGAAGCCATTGCCAACGATCCGAATACGAAAGACAAAGTACAATCAGCTTTTCGCGATATCGCAGAAAAACTGGGCATTACTAAAGATGATGTTGTCGCGAAGGTAGATGATATAATTCGCGAACTTTCATATATCGAAGCCTTAAGAGATTATTATTCCAAAATCAAAAAAATATTCACCAATGTGGAGCGGTTAAGGGTTACCTATCGGCGCGACCGCGGTATGGCTGAAGATCTTTCACGCATTCATACCCTGCTTGAGCCGGTTATCCTCAAATTTGACAGAACCTTTGATGAAGTCGATGCTCAAACTTGCGAAGTATTGACGATCCTGAAAAATTTCGACCCAACAACCGATATCGTCAGAAAAACCAGAGATGATCTGCATCAACGTTTTATGATTTGGGGAGACATGGTCAATGGTTGGAAAAACATTGAGCCAGAAGAAAGCCCTGCTGTTGAGAGACAGTTGAAGGCGACCTATCGGTTTCTTGCACAGAATTTCATCCAGGCCCAAACATGGCGCCTTGGAAACTTTTAAAAACTACCCTATTCCCAAATTCCCTAGAACCAATGCCAAAACCTTTCTTTGTGATCCGACAGTCAATTTAGGGTGACTCGGATCAAATTTTGACGCTTTCAATCTTTTTAGATAAAGCGCAGTTAGTGAATTTAGCAATTGGACAGACTTTATCATGGGCGATGCTTGTCGGGCCACTTCTCTCGCAGTCCGTAAATCTTCCTGAGCGAGATTAGCAAGCTCTTCCACTATTTTCAAAAATGAATTTCTGTTTTCAGCCTGAAAGACTGTCTCTGTCGTCAAGCCTTCGTTGGCGAGTCTGGAATGAGGCAGCAAAAGCAAATCATTTCGTGCATGAAAAGGGATTGCTCTGAGCACACCGACCAATGCAAAAGACCGCCCGGCTCTAAACGCTGCATCCTTATCTGTTTCATTAAATTCCGGATGTATTACTGAGGCTAGCAATTGCTGTAGCAGTCCCCCTGTCCCACCGGCATAAACTAACAATCCTGCATCGTCATGAATTGGGGCCGCATCCAAATCGGTCGAGCGGGCATCAATCATATCCTGCATCACCTTAAAGGCCCACGAAGTCTGCTTCTGCACGCACGCTAAGGCATCCATAACGGGATGACTTTTGGGCGTACCTTGCTCTAGACTCTCAAGTGCTTCCCGCCACCACTGCAAACGAATATCCCCGATCATCGGCTCGGACACTGTTTCTCGAATACGGGATATTTCAGAATTGAAAGCAAGAAGTGAATACAGGTTTTCGCGTAAATGAGCCGGCGCAAATAATGCAACCATCCATCTGTCATGATCGTATTGACGCGCTTCCTGCGCTACATATGACAACTCATTACGATCAACCACAGAACTACACCTTCTAATAAACAATAAGGAGGATATATCACCTCCGTCACTCTCTTTAGAATAATTATAAAAAAAAGGCTGTCGGGTCTACAAATTTGATATATAAATCTGCTTACAAACAAAATTAGTATGGTTCGGGATACCGGGCCACAATAAATTCAATAACAGCGAACACGTTTGTTCACCCAACAGGCTAGAGGAATATTATGGCTTTTGAACTCCCAGATCTTCCATATGCAAAAGATGCATTGGCACCCCACATTTCTGAAGAAACACTCAATGTTCATCATGGAAAACACCACAACACATATGTTGTGAATTTGAACAAGCTTCTTGATGGCGATGACAGCAAATCATTGGAAACATTGATGAAAGAAACTGCTGGCGATGCGTCAAAAGCAGGTATCTTCAACAATGCTGCTCAAATTTGGAACCACACTTTCTATTGGAATTCAATGTCACCAAATGGCGGCGGAAAACCAACAGGTGCCATCGCTGCAAAAATCGACGAAGATTTCGGATCATACGAAAAATTTGCTGAAGAGTTTAAAACTGCTGGTGCCACACAATTTGGTAGTGGTTGGGCATGGCTCGTTCTTGAAGGCGGCAAATTAAAAGTTACGAAAACTCCTAATGCTGAATGCCCCCTAACATCTGGTGCAACACCTCTCATCACAATGGATGTTTGGGAACACGCATATTACATCGATTACCAAAATCGTCGTCCAGACTACATGGGAATGTTCCTAGCTGAATTGATCAATTGGGATCATGCAAATAAAATGCTCAGCGGCGCATAATTACTGCCCTGCTCATTATTAAAAGGCGCTGATTAACCTCGGCGCCTTTTTTATGCCTACCCTTAAGCCTGACCTGCGACAAGACCATCCCAAGCAACCATCGCACAATCGGCGGTGGCAAGCAGCATTTCCCTCGATGCGCCATCACGCGCTTGTATAGACATACCTTGCTGGACGGTAACGTAGAAAGTCGCAATCGCCTGAACGTCAACGGCTTGCGACAATTCCCCTTCTTCAACGCCTCGTTGAAGTCTTTCTTGAAGTTGCATAACACTTTGCACGCGCAAGTCAGCCAAATCACGATTAACGGCGGTATTCGATAAATCGCTATGCAATGCCCCTAGTACGACCAGACAACCTCTGGGTTTATCTGTACGGGAAAAATCTTCAGCGCTCTTTCTCAACATGCCAAAAACCGCGTCACGGGCAGTTGCAGCGATATCAAGGCAAGACCATATTCTGCTGCCTTCGGTTGACCGATAGAGCTCTACTGCCTCCCGAAACAGCGCTTCCTTGCTTGAGAAAGCGGCATACAAACTAGGCGGATTAATCCCCATAGTAGTCGTGAGATCCGAAAGTGATACACCCTCGAAACTTTTAGCCCAAAATAACTCCATAGCCCGCTGCAAAGCATTGGCTCGATCGAAACTACGTGGCCGACCTCGTTCACCCATACAATTTCCTTTTCTGTATCGATCGATAAATAAATCACTTGACGGATTTAGGCAAGCTCGATATTTAATTCTGTATCGATCACTATATAAATGGAATTCGCTTATGTCGGAAAATAGATTTACAGAAAATTCATCAGCTTTATCTGGAATGCAGGGCAAGGTTGCCTTGGTGACCGGAGGTAGCCGCGGTATGGGTGCTGCCATAGCGACAAGATTGGCTCTTGCAGGCGCTGATGTGGCTTTTACTTATTCGAGTGCGATGGACAAGGGACGCGCGACACTTGCCAAGATCGAACAAGCTGGGAGACGTGGGCTTGCAATACCCGCAGACAATACCAAGCCTGCAGATGTTCAAGCGGCTGTAGAGCAGACCGTTTCCATGTTAGGCGGACTTGATATCCTAGTTAATAACGCCGGTATTTTTGTTGCAAAGCCGATTGCAGACCTGACTTTAGAGGAATTCGACGAGACAATTGCCATCAATTTACGAGCAGCCTTTATCGCTTCCCAAGCGGCGGCGGCACATATGGGCGAAAATGGTCGTATCATCTCAATTGGTAGTAATCTTGCTGAACGCGTACCCCAGCCGGGCCTTAGCCTTTATAGCCTCAGTAAATCTGCACTTGTTGGCCTTACGAAAGGGTTGGCACGCGATCTCGGTCCGAAAGGTATAACAGTGAATATCATTCACCCTGGATCGACAAATACAGATATGAATCCAGCAGATGGGGAACATGCCGATGCCCAAAGAAGTGCAATGGCCATTCCGCGATATGGCGAACCCGATGACATTGCAGGTCTCGTTACTTGGCTTGCAAGCAGCGAAGGGCGTTTTGTAACAGGTGCGGCATTTACAATCGATGGCGGCACGAACGCTTGAGTAGCGACTTGACCGTAAACATAAGGCGAGCACATATTTTTGTGCCCGCCTTTATTCCCTTAATCTTGGCAATTTTTGTCGTTGTGACCGCCGAATTTCTAACAGTGGGACTTCTGCCAATTATGGCAGACGATCTGAATATATCTCTCGCTGAGGCGGGTTGGTTCGTCACTTATTTCGCACTATCCGCAAGTTTTCTAGGGCCTATATTCGCTTTGTTGGCAGCGAGGTACAACGCACGCATTATCCTTATAACAACATTACTTATTTTCGCCGCGAGCAATCTCGCAATGGCTGTGTTCCCCAATTATACAGTCATTGTAGCGGTCAGGCTGTTACAAGGTGCCATATTACCGACCGTTATCAGCGTTGCCAGTGTCTCAGCCTCCTATTTAACGACTGCGGAGAATGAAGGAAGGGCTATTGCACTTGTAACCATCGGTGTCGTAGGTGCGACCCTATTGGGCATTCCAATAGGAACACTGATTGCAGGTGAGCTAAACTGGCCACTGAGTTTTGCAGGCCTTTCTCTCTTCACTATCTTGTCTGCATTTGCAATCGCAATTGGGTTTCCGCGTATGGATACAACAAGGTCCTCGGCTATTCTAGCCGATGCCTCTTTACTATGGCGACCGTATTTTCTAGTTCATCTTCTTCTGTCTTGCATTTTATTTACAGGGATGTTTACCGGATATACCTACATTAGCGCCTTGCTTCATAGCTTTTCCTATTTTGATGACGCAACTAGCGCCTGGGTCTTAATGGGGTTTGGCATAGCCGGTGTTTTCGGAAATTGGTTAGCAGGACGGAAAGTAGACCGTGACCCACTTTCAACGACCGCATGGGTCGCTCTTACACTAACTATTGCAATGGCTGCAATTTTGCCAACTGGGCAGAACCAACCGCTACTATTTATCTTTGTGATAGGAGCCTGGGGCGCAGCACACGCGGCTGCTTTTGTCAGCTGTCAAGTCCGCGTCATGAAAATTGGTCGCACCGCTCCTGTTTTTGCGACATCCTTGAATATCTCTATCTGTAATTTAGGTATCGGTCTTGGTGCGACTATCGGCGGACAAGTTGTTGATAATTATACAGTGGAATCCGTGGGCTATTTCGGCGCAATCACCACAATCGTAGCTTTCCTAATCGTGATAGCAATGAAAACCATGCGATTTCAGATCACTGATTAGGCCTCTGAAAGAGATAAACTTAAACAGCGATCAAAGCCGCAGCCACACGACGCCCTTCTAAAAGGAGGACATTGTATGTCCGAACAGCGGCACCGCTATCCATACTTTCTATGGTAATGCCTTTTTCTCGCAGCGGTTTACGAACAGATTCTTCGATAAAGATCATGCTCGCCCCGCACCCAATGAGCAGGATTTCAATGGGCTTTTCGGCTTCAAAAATGGGTTGAAGAGATTCAACGGTCAGGTCATTAATATCGCTCAGGGACCAAGGGCTAGTCTTCTCCGGGACTATGAGAACAGATCCCTCATACCGCTCCCCGCTAATGCGAAAACCACCATTCCCATAGCTGTTTATAAGCTGTTGTCCGGCATCAGGAATTCCTGAGATATCTTGCATTTTACGTCCTGTTCCAACTTAACAGGGTCGCAGCGGGTTGTTATCCCTCTACGTCCACTACGTCGTCTTTTGGTTTGAATCCATCTTCTTCTTCATTGTGATGGGTCAAACCAATTTGTAGCAAAATAGGCGCGGCCACAAAGATAGAAGAATAAGTACCAACAACCACACCGAAGATCATCGCTGTTGCAAAGCCACGAATAACTTCACCACCAAAGATATACAGGGCGATCAGAGCCAGCAACGTGGTAACCGATGTCATAACCGTCCGTGACAATGTCTCGTTAATAGACAGATTAAGCAGGTCTTTCACATCCATTTTTTTGTAGCGGCGGAAATTCTCCCGAATTCGGTCATAAACCACCACCGTATCATTGATGGAATAACCCACAATTGTCAGAATGGCTGCAACGGACGCCAAATTAAATTCAATACCGGTGATGGAGAACATCCCGATTGTCAAAATAACGTCATGGACAAGGGCCGCAATGGCACCAACGGAATAGTGCCATTCAAAACGGAGCCAAATATAAATCAATATGGCAATCACAGACAGGAGAACAGCTTCAATAGCAGATTGTACTAATTCGCCCGATACCGTCGGTCCAACAAATTCAATTCGGCGGTATGAGATATCTCCGACAAAGGTGTCAGTCAACTGCTTCTTAACAAGATTAACAGCGACCTTCTGCTTCTCGCTCCCGCCTTCTTGGCGCTGAACACGGATCAAAATATCATTAGGTGCACCAAAGGTCTGCAACGTCACCTGCCCCAAACCTAGATCACCGAGGGCTGAACGCATTTCTGCAAGATCAGGGGCGTCCTTCATGCCAACTTCCAGCATGATTCCGCCTTCAAAATCGATACCCTTATTAAGGCCAGGGCCGAAGAACATCCCGGC
>JAESSA010000108.1 GCA_016764355.1 Sneathiella sp.
GGCAGGGGCCTTTGTATATCAATGTTCCCGCAAAGGGCATCAATAGCCACGGTGTGGCCCAAGCCAACACCGTCATTCAATCCCTGCTCGGACGTTACGGTATGAGCGGCGCTAGCGTGCAAACTGGTCAATATGCCGCTGCCCCGGGTGCGCCAGCACCAGTAATTGGCTATGTTCTTGATGATAACAATGCCAATGCAAGTGGACTTGCAGGTGCGGTTACTTCAGCAAACTCAATAAGCGATGCTGATAAAATTACATACTTCACACCACGTTTCTCCGGCTTCCAGCTTGGTGCATCATACACTCCAGACAGTGACTGGGAATCAGGTCAAAACAGCCCTTACAGCCCACTACAAGCTGAAGGCGCTGGCGAAGAAGGTTATTCACTTGCAGCCAACTATGTAAACACATTCAACAATGTAAGCGTTGCTGCTTCTGTTGGTTATGAAATTGTTGTTGAAGAAGGCGCTGGCAGAGATGACGATCAGCAAATCACTGTTGGTGGTCGGGTCGGTTATGCAGGTTTCACTGTAGGTGCTGGTTATAAATTCACTGAAAACGACGGTGGTGTTGCAGACGAAGACCGTCATGACTTTGTCGTTGGTCTTACTTACGGTCAAGGTCCATGGACTGTTGGTGTACAATATGCACGTATCGAACTAGAAGATGCATCTGACGGCGAGCAAGACGCTATTGTTGTTGGCGGTAAATACATCCTCGGCCCTGGTGTCACAGCATTTGGTGGTGTTCAGTTCTTCGAAGCTGAAGGTGATCTAGAAGATAATGCGGTTGGTGGTGTTGGTGACAGCGCAACAGTATTCTTCGTAGGTACAGCTCTTTCTTTCTAATTTTTTTAGAATAGAAATTGATTTAGGGGCAGGCTTCGGTTTGCCCCTTTTTTTATTTTGAATCAAAAACATGATATATTACATTTATCTTGATTAATGGCTTTGTGTTGTAATAGGATAACGCACATGACAAAATCCCTTTTTTGCACCACGGCTCTTGTAAGCCTGCTTTCCCTAAGTTCGCTAGAGGCTGCTGAAAAAATAAAACTGAACGTGGGTGGATACCTTCACACGTCTTTTGTCGCGGCTGATTATGAAAGTGGAGACCAACTTCCTACGAATATCCGGCATGAAGGTGAAATTCATTTTACGGGAAGTACCGTATTAGACAATGGTCTTAAATTCGGCGTCAATATACAGCTTGAGGCACGTGAAGATACCGATCAGGTCGATGAGACTTTTATGTTCGTGGAAGGCGCTTTTGGGCGTGTGAATATAGGATCTGAAAACTCGGCAGCGTACTTAATGCATTATGCTCCACCAGAACCTGTCACCGCGTGGGGCTTTAATGACCCTACCTTTAAGGCAAGTGGTTTTGTAACCCAATCTACTTATCCAGATGAAGTGAGCGATGCTGACAAAATTACTTATTTCTCACCGAGACTTTCAGGGTTCCAGTTCGGAGCCTCTTACACTCCCGATGCTGATTGGCAGACGGGAACTGGGACTGGGCCTTATGACGCAATAGCGGCTGAAGGCGAAAAAGATGAGGCTTATTCTATTTCTTTGAATTATTCGAATAGCTTCAATGGCGTTTCAGTCAAAACATCCGCAGGCTATGATATCATTTCATCTTCAACCCGTGATGATATCGAAGAAACCTCTTTGGCATTACGTCTAGGGTATGGTGGGCTTTCTGTTGGAGCGGCTTACAGATTTGCCGAAAATGGAAGTGGGACTGATGGGTTAGAGCGTCACGAGATGCTTTTGGGCGCAACCTACACTTATGGACCTTGGACTGCTGGGGCTCAATATTCACACATAGAATTGGATGAAGTTGGGGATGGGACCCTTGATTCCATTCTTGTAGGTGGAACCGTTGTTTTAGGCCCTGGAATTTCCGCATTCGGTGGGCTACAATATTATAGCGGAGAGGATGACTTGGTCGGGACGGAAGGTGACGAGGCGACTATTTTCTTCTTTGGTACATCTCTCTCTTTCTGATTTTTAGCGGTTATTATATAGTGTGTTTCAATGCAAATTTTGCCTAAACACTATTATTGTCCTAATCTTTTTTTCAAACTTCACGTTGACTATACAAAATACGTGCTTGCAAGATTGCCGTAACATGGTGTGGTTGCTTTACTGCGTGAATTAGATGAAAACTGGGAAGGCCGAAATAATCATGCCGAATGCTCTGCGATCTCCAAAAAATAACGAGTCTCACGTATATGGTGATGATCGTTTGCCGCTGAAAAAACTAACTATTCCAGAAATGTTTGCAAGTGCAGTTGAGACGTTTGGTTCAAGAAATGCGGTGTTTTTCGCAGAAGAGGATCAGCGCCTTTCGTATGATGAGTTGAGTGAGGAAGTAGACAAACTTGCTAGCGGGTTTATTGCCCTCGGGCTTGAAAAAGGGGATAGAATAGGGATTTGGTCGCCCAACAGGTTGGAGTGGTTGCTTACACAATTTGCAACAGCCCGTATTGGTTTGATAATGGTGAATATTAACCCAGCCTATCGTTTGTCCGAGCTTGAATACGCTTTAAATAAGGTTGAATGTAAAGCGCTTGTGACGGCTGTAAATTTTAAGACCTCAGGTTATACAGATATGCTCCGCTCTTTGGCGCCAGAGCTTGATCACTGTAATGTGGGGGCACTAAAGTCAGAAAAATTGCCTCATTTAAGAATTGTGATCAAAATGGAGGCCGAAAAAATCCTCGGCATGTATAATTTTGAGGATGTAAAATCTCTAGCATCACCAGAACGGGGAGTACAATTGGATGTTGTTACGAAGACGCTTCTGCCCGATGAGCCTATCAATATTCAATTCACCAGTGGGACTACCGGATCACCAAAAGGGGCGACCCTCACTCACTCTAACATCCTCAATAATGCCGATTGTGTAACGGCGGCACTTAAATTTACGCCTGAAGACCGATTGTGCATTCCTGTTCCTCTATACCATTGTTTTGGAATGGTGATGGGGACCCTTGGTTGCGTGACAAAAGGGGCATCGATGGTGTTCCCGGGCCAAGGATTTGAGCCTGCAAAAACCCTTGAAGTTGCATCCCAAGAAAAATGCACGGCCTTATATGGCGTGCCGACAATGTTTGTGGCTATGCTGGAAGATCCAGGTTTTTCTTCTTATGATTTTAGTGCCTTGCGAACAGGTATCATGGCTGGCGCACCGTGTCCTATTGAAGTCATGAAAAAAGTGGTTTCGGATATGAATATGTCACAAGTTACTATTGCTTATGGCATGACAGAGACGAGTCCAGTCTCTTTTCAAAGTGATGTGGATGATAGCTTGGAACGCCGAGTGACCACCGTAGGTCGGATCATGCCTCATGTAGAGGTGAAAGTCGTCGATGAACAGGGGGGTACTGTCAGTATTGGGAACAAAGGGGAGCTTTGGACCCGCGGTTATTCTGTGATGCAGGGCTATTGGGGAGAGGCCGAGAAAACTGCAGAAACTATCGTTGACGGAGGGTGGATGAAAACGGGCGACCTCGCTATTTTAGATGATCATGGTTATTGCAATATAGTTGGTCGGGTTAAAGATATGATCATTCGAGGCGGAGAGAATATCTATCCGCGTGAGGTCGAAGAATTTCTCTACGGTAATCCCAAAATAAGGGAAGTACAGGTCTTTGGTGTCCCAAGTGAGCGTCTAGGAGAAGAGGTTTGTACGTGGATTGTTTTGCATCCAGGGGATCAGAGTAGTGAGGACGAGATCCGTGATTACTGTCATGGTCAAATCGCCCATTACAAAATTCCAAAATTTGTACGCTTTAAAGAAGAATTGCCGATGACTGTAACTGGTAAGCCGCAGAAGTTCTTAATGAGGGATGCAATGGTTTTGGAATTAGGGATACAGGTTTCAAAAACTGCTTGAGGGCACATAAAAAAGCCGACGGAAATAGTATCTCCCGTCGGCTAAATTGAGGTATCTGACGTTACGCGCCTTCTTTACCAATAATAGTCAAAGAACATACATTCTGGTGTGGGAAGCCTCCCAAGTTATGGGCCATTCCAAATATAGGCTCTTCACTACGTTGGCGCTCTCCTGCGCGGCCATGCATTTGAAGATACATCTCATAAATCATTCGAAGGCCAGAGGCACCAATGGGGTGGCCAAAACATTTAAGGCCTCCATCAATCTGACACGGTATTTTACCATCCGCATCAAAGAAACCATCCATAATATCGTTGACGGCGCGCCCTTCTTTAGAAATGAACAGGTCTTCCATTGTCACTAATTCCGTAATGGAGAAACAATCGTGCACCTCAAACAGGCTCAATTGCTCCCTTGGATTAGTAATGCCAGCTTCGTTATAAGCTCTTTTTGCAGCAGCTCTTGTTGTTACAAAATGACTGCCATCCCAAGAATTGTGCTGAGCCTCCCGACCATTGGAAGCGGAAAGTTGCATTGCCTTAACGGTGACTAAATCTTTCTTGCCGAGAGATCTCGCAATCTCTGGTGTCGTGACGATGGCAACGGCTGAGCCGTCACTGACACCGCAGCAATCAAATAATCCAAGAGGTTCAGCAATCATTGGGGCGTTCATGACTTTTTCTTCGGTGATTTTGTTCCGAAGATGCGCCTTAGGGTTACGAGAACCATTGTCATGGCTTTTTATAGAAATATGGGCCATCGCACGCTTTAGATCACTTGCCCCTACATTGTGTTTGGCGGAATAGGCAGGTGCCAGTTGGGCAAAAGATCCTGGCGCGGACGCGTTGGCCCAGAACAGATCATTAACCGATCCGCGGCCACGTTGAGGCAAACCACCATAACCAGTATCTTTCAGTTTCTCAACGCCGACCGCCATTGCGATGTCACACGCACCGGAGGCTACAGCGTAGACCGCGCCGCGTAACGCTTCCGAGCCACTTGCGCAGTAATTTTCAACACGAGTTACCGGAATGTTTGGTAATCGAAGTGCCATGGAAAGAGGAACTGCAGATTTTCCTACATGTTGCTCTTCAATGCCGGTGCCGAACCAAGCGGCATCTATTCGGCTTTTGTCGATGCCAGCATCTTCAATTGCCTCAATGAAGGCCTCAATAATAAGGTCCTCTGCATTGTCATTCCAGCGTTCGCCAAAGGCAGAACAACCCATTCCAATAATTGCTACTTTATCCTTAATACCTGTTGCCATGGGTCTAATTTCCTTTCTTTACCGACATTTTAGGAGTGGCTTTCCAGAAATAACGACGAAAGCCACGCTTGAAGTCATGATCTTTGATCCGGAAAACCATGCGCATTTCCATGCCGACAGTCAGCTCTTCATCTGGATCAATATCTGTGAAGTCGCTCATTAAGCGGCCGCCTTCTGCAAATTGAATCATACCATAATATGCTGGTGGATCAGGAGAGAAGGTAAGGCGATCAGCAGTATAAGAGTTCATGGTCGCTGTCAGTTCTGCAAACGGATAATCTTCTTGAGTGTGGATTGCTCCACATTCTTCATTGACGCACATATTGCTTTTGGGGAACTGGGGCGTACCGCAATCACTACATTTTCCGCCGAGCATTCTCTGGGTCATCTTGCGGTTACGGTTGTGGGTTGTAAGGCCCGTGTTTTTGTCAACTTCAGCGCGAATTCCGAGTTCTAGATTTACTAGCTTATGGAACGATAGAAAGCGATTGTAGTTTGTCTCGACTTTACGTCTGGAAAGAGAGCCGCTTATGCCATTGCGTTTTGGCAGGGCATTAATGGCTTCCGTGACTTCAAACAACATGGCATCGCACCCTTGACCAAAACTTGCCACAAGGATTTTATCCCCGGCTTTGGCATTCTCAAGCGCATGGACTAACATGACCGTTGAATGGGCTGCTCCAGTTTCCCCGCAATTTGCTTGTAGATTGTCAGCGACTGAATTCTCATTAAATCCAAGTTTTTTTGCTAGGGTCGCGGCTACATTTCTGGCGGCCACAGGGAAACAGAAAGTTGTGACATCAGCGGCTGAGATTCCTGTTTTCGACAAAAGGCCGTTTATCACATCAGGCACAATTTTGAAGTAACCTTCATCGCGAACCCAACGTTCCTCCCACATATAGTCAAAGGCTTCGCCTTCGCCGCGATAGTGGTCAACAAAATCGACGGTTTCTGAATAGGTCCCCAAGTGCTTGGCAATCACTTCACCTTTGCCGACAAGGAGGGCCGCAGCACCGTCACCGGTAGTGAATTCCAAAGGACTCGCTGCTTTTGTTTGGCGTTTTTCAGAGACGGTAAACAAAATTGGCTGGTCCGCACCATTTGCCACTTGCAATGCCACCGACAACGCCGCGCTGCCTGCCCGTTGAGAGGAAGCAAAATCAAGAGTTTGTATATTGCTCTTCAGGTTTAAAGCGTCAGCGACAATCCCGGCATTTTGCCTGTCCATAAACGGAAACGTTGTGGACGCCATATAAACAGCGGATAAGTTTTCTCTGCTATAGGCTGTCAGGCAATCCCGCGCAGCCTCCAGAGCCATTGTTACGCTGTCTTCGTCCCAATTTGCCATGGATCGCTCGCCCTTGGATAATCCTTTAAGCCCGGGGTTTAACCAAGCATGCGCTTTAAAGATTTCGCTTCGCTGCAATCGGCTTTTTGGAATGTACCCACCGTAGGCTAATATTCCTACTTCCACTGTTGCCTCCTTATTTGGCTTTTCTTATTATCATTTGGCGTTGCTGGAAAGAGTGGGTGGTTATAAACACACGCTTTACCCAAATCGTGGCTCTGCCTTGAACGCCTTTTTGATCGCAGAGAGGTTCCACCTTTTTATTATTTATTTCGGCAGTTACTCAGTTTGACCAGTACCAAAATTAACGCTGTGTAAATTAATAAGCAAGCGTATTATTATATGTCTTATAAGATCTTGCGCTATAAAATCAGCTGCCTATTCTGTTGATTAGGTGTAAGAGTGCGGCATAAAGCGAAGACTGAAAGTGTTGAGTTAATGGATTATACAGATCGTAGAGCCGGATTTATTTTTAAAGATATTGCTCGTTTTCGTGCGCGTCTGTTCGATCGATTGTTAGCCCCTCATGGGCTGACCACCTCTCAAGCCTGGGTGCTGGCCCAACTGTTTGTTGAAGACGACCTACCACAGAAAGAAATTGCCCGTCGCATGGATGTGGGAACGGTGACTGTTGGTGGCCTTGTAGAGCGATTGGAAGCTCGGGGATTTGTTGAGCGGCGCGTGGATGCGGCAGATCGGCGTATCAAACGGGTGGTTTTGAAGCCA
>JAESSA010000109.1 GCA_016764355.1 Sneathiella sp.
TTCATGAGATTTAGTTCCCGCCATAACGCGCTCCAAGGTGCCGGCAGGGGCTCCCCAAGTATATTCAGTACTTGCCTTAGTCACACCGCCACCGCCGGTGATAACAGATCCGTACGCGCCCATAGAGTAGCCGATCAACCCGGTTTTGGAGCTATCAATCATGCCGCTGAGGAAGTTACCGTCTTCTTTACTCAAACGTGCCATTTCGTTCAGAACGAATTTTTGATCCAATGCCCGATTAAGTAATGTGCTCCCGAAGGCTGATTTATCGTGATACATGCTGTCAGTGTGATCGATCGCAACAGCCACATATCCTTTAGATGCCAAGTTTTCGCCAAAATGGCTCATCAAGAAGCGATTTCCTGGATAACCATGAGAGATAATAACCAGCGGGTACGCTTTATCGCCTTTTGCTGGGGCCGCGTCACGTACCGCCTGTCCATGCAAATCAACCTTTGTCTTACCGTCGCGCAAAAGGACACCTTTATAGGTGCCGCCTTTAGTTTTTGCAGTCGACGGATACCAAACTTCAACAGTCAATGGGCGATCATATTTAGGAAGAGGCTTGTCTTTTTCCACCTTCAAAATATCAATCTGACCTTTATGAACAAGATCAAGAGATCTAACGCCGACAACAGAATTGCCTGGAGCCGCCAATTCCGGAGCATCTGGGCGAAGGCCATCAACGCGGTTCCCGGCCGCCATTGCTGTACCACTCATAACTAAACCTGTGATCATGAGACAAAGTGTCTTTTTCATAGTTTTCCCTTTTACATGCACTTATTTATTATTATTTGATCTTCACATAACTTTTACGAGAATACACCCTTTATTTTAAAGTGCGCACATAAGCCCAACACCCATTTTGAAGACCGTATTTTCGTCTCTCGAGTTTATTTGTAGATTGTCTGTTTTGGGTGGGCCAGAACGCGTTGGACCATGGGCTCAAAAAAGCTCAATGGCTCGGATACATAGTTTTTATCAAAAGCCCTTTGATCGTATTTTTCGCAGAATTCGGCACATGCATCGTAATATTTATGATCTTTAAATTGATCTCGAATATTCCGATCGAGGCCAATGTGATGGAAGAAATAATATCCTTGGAAAATGCCATGATTTTTAACAATCCAAGATAACTCTTCTGACAGGAAGGGTTTTAGAATGGCCGCCGCGATATCGGCATGGTTATAGGATCCCAATGTATCCCCAATATCATGGAGCAACGCCATCACGACATATTCTTCATCCCGACCATCCCGCACAGCCCGTGTCGCCGTTTGAAGAGAATGCTCCAAGCGATCAATTGGAAAGCCCCCAAAATCGCCCGCGAGAAGTTGAAGATGTGTCATTACTCTTTCAGGAAGATCTTTTGTGTAAGCCCGGAAGTTATCGGATATATATCCATAATCCTCTACGGTACCCTCATCCATGGATTTGAAGGTCGCTCTTCCTGTCTCTAAAGTTTCGCTCATAAGGACACCTTTTATTTAATTTTTTTAGTTTCAACCCAATTGAAATCAGAGGGTTATATTTCCGCGTCATGAAACCAGTGTCCAGTATTTTAGAGCAAACGTCCAGCATTCCTGTTCATTGCGGAAAATCAAGCCTTTTATGTGTTTGACCTTGAATGTTTCGCAAGCTTGAATTCTAAGAATGCAACGCATAGTATGCGCAACTATCAAGAATTGACAGGCAAGACAGGTGGCTCGATGAGCCGTTACTTCGACAATCTTTACAAAAACAGCTGAACTGTAAAATTTCTTTATTCAGGATATTTACTGTTCAAACTTCCTTTCTTTTTTTGGAATATGAAAAAAGATAGTCAGCTCGCAACTGCCGGGTATGAGGTCCTACCTTGTTTCATGCCTAAAGATGAATGCCTACGGATCATTGAAGATTTTGACCACTATTTCCAAAAGAAACTCCCCGAAGACGACACAGATTCTTACATTGTCAGCCGGCGAACAACACCCAATTACCCCTATGACAAAAACGTCTTTCAATTAATGAATTATCATCATTTGAACGGGGCATTAAAAGACCAATATGATGATAAGATTTTATCCCTCTTCAAGGAACAGCTTGGGCTGGATTTAAGCATTGCAAGTTACACGGTTCAACTTGATTTGGCTGACACCGCCTCAAAACGGCCTTTCCACACCGACGGTTTTCAAGTCAATTTTAAGCTGTTTATATATTTAAGTGATGTCCCCCAAAAAGAAGGTGGCCCCTATACGGTCATACCGGGCAGTCACAAAAAATACCTGTTAAAATGGCGGAACCTGCTTGGGAATTTTCTATCTGGAAATCCAAGTCCCGATGATATGACCGATGGGTTTTCCGACGACAAATCCCTGTCAATTACAGGGGATGCGGGAACAGCTATCTTGTCATGCCAAGCCCTTGCCCATAAAGGATGGCAGGAACATTCTGGGGATCGGAGATATATGCTTGTGGTCTATTTACGAGCAGGAGAGAGAGAAGGAGAGCACTTTAATCTTGGGCGTGAAATGGCAATTAACGCCCCCATGCAACTTTACTCTGCTAAATAGGCATCTCGAATTTCCGGCCGAGCAATCCATCTGGCATCCTCGAAAACCGAGATATACTGACGGCTTTTTCTTTCAGCATATGGAAAGCGATCGCGAAATTCTTCTGATTCAATCCTTTATTGTTATGACTAAAACAATAAACAACCCTTAAGAATTTAATCATGTTTTTAAGATACAGTATGTGGGGTAAGTACGAATTCCGACTTTCCCCTTATCGTGACACATCTGAATGCAACAAATATCGGACAAAAAACCCACACACCGGAAGAAACCCCTCCAATCCCGTTCCCGAGACCGGGTTGATTTGATAATTTGTTGCACACAAAGAATCCTCTGCAGGGCTGAACTCACAAAGATTACAACGAGCAAAATTGCGAAAGAAGCGGGCATTCCAGTCGGATCTGTCTACCAGTATTTTAAAGATTGCGACGCGATCCTTCTTGCACTGGGAAATCAGATCATTAGTGCAGAAAACCTGAAACTCGAAAAATTATTTGAAGAAGTAAGTGTTCGCGCTCATTGGCGTCACGTTGTCCGGACCGTCATTACGGCCTTTGCTAAAATTGTTTTTGAAGGAGATGTCCGTCATCGCCTTGACCGTGTGTTATCCAATAATATTGAATGGCAGGTACTTAACCGAAGCTCCGAGAAACGAATGGTTCAGTTTTTTTCTGAATATCAACTTTTTTCAGAAAGAGGATTAAGCCCAGAAGATGCACGGACCATCTCTCGAATGATTGTCGCATCAGCCACTGCGACGGTTATGCGCGCGAGAAGTTTATCTTCCTCAACCGAAGCTAACAGACTGGTAGAGGAGATGATAAAAATGGTTACAGCCTATTTCAGCTCAATCTTTGGTGATTAAGTACGCGGTGCGACGCAAAGTCTATCCACGCCCAATGAAAGGCATTTTCGTCGCCATTATCGTCATAAACTGTACATTCGCATCTAGACTTAAACTATCCATATACAAAATTGCGGAAGCAACATTATCAACGTCCATAACAGGTTCTGCCTTCAATTCAAGATTGGCTTGAGGAACGCCTTTTTGCATGACTTCCGTCATGTCTGTAGCTGCATTCCCGATATCCAGTTGTCCGCACGCTATATCATAGGGACGTCCATCTAATGACAGACATTTTGTTAATCCTGTGATGGCATGTTTCGTCGATGTGTAAGGCGCACTGAATGGGCGCGGCACATGGGCCGAAATTGAGCCGTTATTAATGATACGCCCGCCCATAGGAGACTGGTTGCGCATCATTCCAAAAGCTTCACGAGCACAATAAAAGGCTCCGTTTAGGTTCGTATTCACCGCATTATGCCAATCATCAATTGACAAGCTATCCACAAGAACTGGAGGAGCGCCCACGCCGGCATTATTAAAGAGAAGATCGATCCGCCCAAATTCTGCACTTATGCTTTCAAAAAGCGATGCAACACTTTCAGGGTCAGTGACGTCTGTCTGAATGGCTCGGCAAAATTCACTATTTTCTGCGGCAAGTTCATGCGTTTCCTGCAACTTTGATAAAGTCCTGCCCGCAAGCACTACAACGTAATTATTGGAGAGTAACTTCAAAGAGACAGCACGACCTATTCCCCCGCCAGCGCCTGTTACTACAGCAATTTTTTTCATATCCGTTCCAAAACCTAAATCCTGTTTTATCGATCACTCAGCATTCCAAACCACTCTTTTTTCCGCCTGCCCGGCAACAAGTCTTCGTTTTCGCGGGGCCGTCATCCAAACAGAGAAAATGGAGACAATTGATATTCCAAAAGCCAGCCAAAAACCCGACCGATAATCACCGCTAAGATCGTATAGATATCCCGTTATCCAAGGGCCTATTCCACCACCGAGCAAGGCAAGCAGGCTCACTAATCCCAAAATCTCACCATACCTTTTCCCCTGAAACAAATCAGCAGGCATGGACCCAAAGACCGCAGCCATAGCATAACCAAGTGCCCCTTGCACAATGACCATTGCATAAAGGATAAAAGGGTGGGATTCAAATTCCATGACCAGCAACAACAGATAACATATTGCAAAGCCGGCGGCGGATAGGCTCCATATCCATTCACGCCCAATGCGGTCAGATAGATGACCGAAATAAATTTGCCCGACAACTCCAGCGAAGCCGACAAGCCCAAGAACAAAAGAGGCCTCCAATGGGGATATGCCTATTTCCAGTAAATACTTCGTTTGATGAATTTGCACCGCATACCACGCATATAAGCCCGTAGCACAGGTAAGACACAACCACCAAAATGTTCCAGTTCTCACAGCTTTTGGGAGTGACCATTCAGTTTCTGCCCAAACCCTATCTACAATTGGGTCGATTGCCCGCCCGGACGTTACTCCGCCCAAAGAGGCCGGTACCTCTCCATCAGGAAACAGCCCTAATTCCTGCGGATTTTTCCGTTGCAAAAGCAGGTTGAGCGGCACGACAACGGTGATCAACAATCCCGCCATTAGCCAGCAAGCTTCCCTCCACCCTTGTTCTGTAATAATTTCCTGAAAAAGGGGCATAAGGATGATGGACCCTATTCCCACACCTGAAAAGGCAATCCCGATAGCAAGACCTCGCCTTTTCTCGAACCAAGCGGGCAGAAACATAGAATGGCCGACATATGTCATAACAATACCTGACCCGACAACAAGCACCCCAAGGGTGAGATAGATATGCCAGGGTTCTGTTGCATAAGTGGACAAAACAAGCCCTACACTTACCAAGACAGCGGATGCAGAAAGCATGTATCGGGGGGAGGAAAAATCCATCATTCGACCAAGAATAGGCGAAAATAACCCCGCAAAAATAAAACCGACCGTAAATGCGGCGGCTGTCGTCGCCCGATCCCAATTATATTCTTCCAAGATAGCAGGGTAGAGAAGAGAAAAGGACGTGCGGACATTCACACCGATCCCCATCGTTACAAAAACAACGGCGACAACAACCCAACCATAATATATCGGAAATTTAGCAAGCTTCTCATCCAGCCGGCTTCCAGACTTGTAATTTGAAGACATAACGCGCACTCCCGCTGGCCAGCTATTTCACTCCAGCTGGTTTCTTTCTTTTTCAAAGGATAACCCGTTCTGATTTAAAAATGAAAGCACAAACAGATGCGAGTCAATTTACGACGCTCTAACTGCGGCTGGACAGGAATGATAATTATGAGGCACAATAGTCTTCTCGACTATTTGGATTAAGTACAGCCATGTAGCCCTGCCTCGAAGACACCCACAAATATTTGGAGTTCCCCGTGAAGCATCGCCTTCAATCATCAGCGATTGGTTATATCGAGCAAGTAGCCCTACTTGCCCTCATATCCTCGCTCATCGCTCTGTCCATCGACGCGATGCTTCCGGCTCTTGCCCTTATCGAACAAGACTTGAACGTTATCGACCCCAATGGCCGCCAATATGTCATCGGCACCCTGTTTTTGGGCATGTCGTTGGGCATGCTGATTTATGGCCCTATGTCCGATAGCATCGGTCGCAAAGGGCCAATTTATATGGGCTTTGCTATTTTCATCATCGGCTGTGTCTTATCAATTGTAGCTGAAAATTTCACAGTCATGCTCATCGGTCGCTTTTTGCAAGGTCTTGGGGCCGCCGGCCCTCGCGTGGTCTCCATGGCTCTCATCCGTGATCAATATTCCGGTCGTCACATGGCGCGTTTTATGTCCCTTGTCATGACAGTGTTTATTTTAGTCCCTATTCTGGCTCCCGGATTGGGGCAGTTAATCCTTTTTGTCGCGGACTGGCGCGCAATCTTTATTGCAATTGCAGCCATGGCGCTCATTGCCCTTTTCTGGTTTGCGACCAGACATCCAGAAACATTGGAGAAAAGCAAACGAGTGCGTTTTTCCGCACGTCGCCTCGCTTTGGCAAGCAAGGAGGTAATCACGACTCCTACATCACTTGGTTTTATGATTATATCCGGTTTCGTATTCAGTGCCTTTTTGGGATACCTGTCCACGTCACAGCAAATATTTCAGGACCAGTACAAGGTTGGAGACCTTTTCCCAATTTACTTTGGAGTTTTAGCGGTTGCGGTTGGCGGTGCATCATTAGTGAACTCGGCGTTGGTTGTTCGTCTTGGAATGAAGGATCTGATTAGCAAAGCTTTATGGGCTTTTACCATTCTGTCAGTTTGTTTTCTGATCTATTCAATAAGTGTATCAGGTCACCCTCCTCTATGGGTTCTCATGATATTCTTGTTCGCCACGTTCTTCTGTTTTGGAATACTTTTTGGAAATTTGAACGCCCTTGCCATGGAACCCCTTGGGCATATTGCAGGTGTTGCATCGGCCATTATAAGTTCTGTATCAATCTTGCAGTCCGTTACCTTTGGAACATTGGTAGCCCAAAGCTACGATGGTACGATTCTGCCTCTAATTATTGGGTTTTCTGGCTTCGGACTTATTTCAATTATCCTCATGTATGTCACCAATTCCAAAAGCCCGTCTGAATAATTGTTCACTTCAATATATTGCAAGCATTGCGTCATCAAAATTCATACGTTAGCTTCCACGTTGCTAAAGTCTTGTGAAAGGATACCCATAAAATGAGCGTTAGAACTGGCCGTGAATTTTTGAGCATTCCGGGTCCAACAAACATACCCGATGC
>JAESSA010000110.1 GCA_016764355.1 Sneathiella sp.
ATCCGGCTCCGGTTGGAATGGCTAACCCCCATGAAAAAACGGATATTTAAAATAGATGGCTGAGAGCACACTGAAAGAACAGCACCTGCAACAGCAGGAGATTCTGGCTTTTCTAAAAAATGCCCCTCATCTTTGGGATACTCAATCCAGTGAACCCGAAGATATTGAGCGCATTGAGACTCATGGAGCAACGGTATTGCTTGGAAAATATTATGCCCTAAAGCTGAAAAAGGCAGTCTACTTTGATCACATGGATTACAGCACATCTGAGAAAAGGCGTTTATTTTGCGAGAAAGAACTCACCCTAAACAGAAAAACTGCGCCCGCACTCTACCTTGATACCTTGCCTATTTACGTAAACTTGGACGAAAGCTTTTCCTTCGATGCAGGGGATCATGTCGCCGACCACCTGCTAAAGATGCGGCGTTTTCCGAAGGGGAACCGCTTGGATGAGTATATTGATCGGGAAGATTTGTCCCTTGAACTTCAAGAGAAATTGGCCGACGCCGTTATCTCTCTCCATACAACCGCAAAAATTGTTGCAAGTGAGAAAGTTGTCCCTGATTTCTGCGATGTCATCCATAAGAATTTTCAGCAGCTCGATGGATTTTGCCCGCATATTCTCGATTTGAAAGACGTTCAGGATTACCGACAAAGACTGAATAGTTTCGTCAAAGACCAAAATAACCTCCTGACATCCCGCATCACCGATCAATGGGTTCGTTGGGGGCATGGTGACTTGCACCTTCAAAATATCTGCCTTCTAGAGGGCGAGCCCTTATTATTTGATGCCATTGAATACCAAGACGATTTTGTCATTTCCGATGTTCTATATGACTTATCCTTCCTTATCATGGATTTGTGGGAACGGAACTTAAAGGCCGCAGCGAATAGTATTTTCAACCGCTACCTTACGGGCATGAATTGCATGTTGAAGCCTCAAGGTCTTCAGGGGTTACAGTTATTACCCTTTTATTTATCCATGCGTGCCGGCATCAGAACCCATGTTGCAGGGAATCGCTATCTGCAATCCCATGATGAAGAAGACAAAGACGCATTCGAAGCTCAGACGCGTCACCTTTTTGGGTCCAGCCAATCCTATCTCTCCCCGTCCCCAGCGCAAATGATTGCAATTGGTGGTTTTTCTGGAAGTGGGAAATCAACACTGGCTCGCCATTTAGCCCCCTTCATAGGAGCGACCCCTGGCGCTGTCCGCATTCGCAGTGATGAGATCAGACGCCAACTTATCGGCTGGGATGAATTTTCTAAAATGCCACAATCCGCCTATACATCAGAACAATCCGCGGCGGTTTATAAACAAATGGCGATTTGTGCAAAAGCTGTATTACAGACAGGGCATTCGGTCATATTAGATGCTGTTCTTGATAGAGAGTGCGACCAACTATCTTTCGAGCAAGTAGCAAAAGATCTTCAAATTCCTTTCACCGGTATTTGGCTAAATGTGGACAGGCAGACGATGGAAAAGCGCATTGATGGACGGTCTAGAGATGCATCAGATGCTACAATCCAAGTCCTTCAACAACAAATTTTGCGAAATACGAAGACAAATTCGACATGGCAACAGGTAGATGGCTCAGGAACAGCAGAGCAATCACTAGATCATACTTTACAGTTACTTGAGCAGAACAAATTATAAGTCCCTATTCTTATGACTTAAACAGCGCTATATTACTTCTATTCCATTTAAAGAGGTTCGTATGCCATTAAAAACCATTCTTGTACCTTTAGCTGGCTCAGATGATGTTTGCGATTCCACGGCCCTTGAAAGCGCCCTTAACATTGCAAAAAAGCTTAACGCACATGTTGATGCTCTTCATGTAAAGCTGGACCCTCGATCCGCAGCAGCCTTCGTTGGCGAAGGAATGACGTCAGCAATGATTGAAAGCGTCATCAATATGGCGGAACAAGATGGAGAGAAGCGAAGAAAATCAGCCCAAGAGCTATTTGCCACGACCTGCGAAACCATGTCCATGGTGATTGAAGACGGTTTATCTTCAGCGAAGTTGGAACAACCAAGTGGACGACTTGTTGAGAGAGAAGGAAGCCGCGAAGACGTTCTTTTGAGTTATGGAAAAATGTTTGACCTAATTGTCGTTTGTAAGAAAGCAAATAAAGAAAATACTGGCAATGACTTGATTATTAATACTGCCCTACTAGAGACCGGCCGGCCTGTTATTGTTGTTGATTCTGTTCTGGACACTGAGTTTGGACGTAAAATTGCTGTAATTTGGAATGGGTCTGTTGAATCAAGTCGCGCGATTACGCACGCCTTGCCTATTTTGCAAAGGGCCGACAAAGTCACTCTCATTTCTGCTATTGATGATCTGGATGAAGAGATTAACCCACAAGAAGCGATACGATATCTCGAACTTCATGGCATTACTGCCTCTTCCATTGAGATACACGGATCCAGTGGACGAACAACGGCAGAATCGCTTATGCAACAAGCCGTGAAATGCGAAGCCGATTTCCTAGTAATGGGTGCGTATACACGCGGCCGTCTTCGCCGTCTTTTATTTGGCGCGGTCACAGGAGAGATTCTGGACAACTCACATCTACCCGTCTTGATGGCACATTAAACACCGCTTACCTTTTAATGTTCCTAGGTACGCCGCCAAAAAGCGATACACCCTATTCTCAAGAGTGAGTGCGATGCGACTATTTGTCACTTGCCAATGGAGATATTTAATTGCTATTCAACATTTATAAATCTTTTATGATTAAATTCTAATAAAAGCAACCATACTGGGTGAAAAAGGATACTGAAGGCATGACCGTGAACTACAACAAACTGTTCGAGCAAGCCATTCAAGACCTAAAGACTGAAAACAGATACCGTGTTTTCACCGAATTAGGTCGGCATGCGGGGAGTTTCCCACGCGCATCCCGACATACGGCAAATGGACCGACCGAGGTTACCATCTGGTGTTCTAACGATTACCTAGGAATGGGACAGCACCCAAAAGTACTCAAAGCTATGAAGGATGCTGTTGACCGATATGGCGCAGGCGCGGGCGGTACACGGAACATCTCCGGCAACACTCATATGATTTGTGAGCTGGAAAAAGAACTTGCAGATCTGCATGGCAAAGAAAGCGCCCTTGTCTTCACATCTGGTTATGTATCAAACGACGCGACCATTAGTACACTTGGGAAACTTCTTCCCGGTGCCGTTATTTTATCTGACGAATTAAATCATGCATCCATGATTGAAGGCGTTCGTCACTCTGGCTGTGAGAAAATGATTTTCCGCCATAATGATATTATAGATCTGGAAGAAAAACTAAAAACGATCGACCCGAACCGCCCAAAAATTATCGCCTTTGAATCTGTCTATTCCATGGACGGTGATATCTCCCCAATGAAAGCAATATGTGATTTAGCAGACAAGTATAATGCCATAACTTATCTGGATGAAGTTCATGCTGTTGGCCTGTATGGCCCACGTGGCGGCGGAATTGCAGAACGTGAAGGGCTGATGGACCGTTTGACCATAATGGAAGGAACACTCGGTAAAGCCTTTGGTATTGTAGGCGGATTTATTACTTCAACATCAGATATTGTCGATTCTATTCGCTCATATGCTTCGGGTTTTATTTTCACAACCTCCATGCCACCAGTCATTGCGGCTGGTGCCCTTGCTAGCGTCCGTCATTTAAAAGAAAGTAATGCGGAGCGCATCTCCCATCAGGAGCGAGCAGCAACCCTTAAAAAACTCTTGGCTGATGCGGGCTTGCCAGTACTTCAAACCCCAACCCATATCGTACCAGTAATGGTTTATGATGCGGCATTATGTAAGCAAGCAACAGACATGCTTCTAGAAGATTACGGAATTTATATTCAACCCATTAACTACCCAACAGTCCCACGGGGCGAAGAACGCTTGCGGATTACGCCATCCCCACTACATGACGATAAAATGATGGCAAGTCTTGTCACAGCCCTTAAAGAAGTTTGGGGAAGATTAGGGCTAAAGCAAGCGGCATAAATGGCGTTGCGCACAGAGACTCCCTCTATTGGAAGATAGAGGGAACCTATTTATATTTTTGATGAATAGCATCGAAGGTGCCGTCAGCTCTTATTTCAGCTAATCCACGATTAAACCTATCACGAAGTGTTTCCACATTGGGCCAAAAGCGGCTGAAACATAGATGGTAGGCTTTGGATGTTTGCAACTCAAAATACTGTAGCTGATCCGCGATATTCAATTCGGTGGCAACATATTTGACAAATTCACCTGTAGAATAGAAAAAATCGAAATCGCGATTCAGCAACAAGTTCAAAGCAGCCACATCATTCATCGCATACTGGTATTTTATTTTTTCTTTTTTAAGATGAAATTCATTTGTGTATCCCCGTACAGCTACAATTTTAAATCCCTTGGCATCGAGCAGTTTTTGAGGGGCCATCCCCTTAAAATCCTTCAATGCCACATAAACGTGAGTTGCTTTACTGATGGGGTCTGAATAGTAAATAAAATGATCGCGGTCTTTTGTTTTTGCGCAAGACAGCGCTGCAACCGTCGTGCCTTTTCTAGCCATCGACAAAATACGATTCCAAGGTAGAAACTCGATTTTCGCAGACACTCCCACTCGCTTAAATGCTTCGATAGCCACTTCAATATCGAAACCACGCAGCCCATCTCGTCCTGGGCTTTCTATCTCATAAGGGGGGAAATTTACGGTATGAATAGTTACATTTACCTGCTCAGGTCGAGCAAGAGAAACCGGACCGAAAAAGACAAGCATCACCAATAGAGACAAACTCACGACTGTAGTCATCCGAATTATTTTCTGCCCTTCTTTCGATCGTTCCAATAAGCAGCCTGCTCCAACACGAGAGAACCGATTTAGAATAATGTTTCTAAAACACCATACTTATCTCAGCGCGCCCCTTCCATCATTATTTTCACATGAACAGAAACTGACGCGGCTAAAGAAGGTATGTCATATCCCCCTTCAAGCAGAGATATTATACGCCCATCACAACATTCCTTGGCAAGTCGGACAATCCTGTCACTCATCCAAGCATAATCCGCTGTTGAATAATTAAGTTGGCTCATATGATCGTGTTCATGAGCGTCAAATCCTGCGGAGATAATAATAAGATCGGGCGAAAACTCCCGCAGTCCCGGTTCAATTTTCTCATCCCATGCTTGATGCAATTCAGCTGAACCGCCGCCGGGGCGCAGGGGCGCATTTAATATATTGTTATGGGCACCCGTCTCACGCGCAGGGCCCGTACGAGGATATCCGCCATTTTCATGGACGGAAGCGTAAAACAAATTCTCGTCATTCCAGAAGATCGATTGCACGCCATTTCCATGATGCACATCGAAATCAATGACAGCGACCTTTTGGATGCCATGTTCGTGTCGGGCATGCAAGGCTGCCACAGCGGCGTTATTGAACAAACAAAAGCCCATCGCTTTATCTATTTCCGCATGATGCCCAGGTGGCCGAATAGCACAAAAAGCATTTCGTGCTGTACCGCGCAGAACTTCATCAACGGCAGCACATGCGGCGCCAGCAGCATAAAGCGCCCCCTGCACTGAACCTCCGCTAATGATTGTGTCGGGATCGATCTCAACATAGCCAGCGCAGTCGTCATATTGAAGAATTTGACTAACATAGTTTACATCATGAGCACGCTCCAACTGCTCCCGCGTTGCAGGCCCATTTGCGGCACGAGTTAAGAAGGAAAACATTTCGGCATTCAAAATATTGTCAATGGCTCGCAATCGTCCAGCATTTTCAGGATGCCCGTTCCCAGTATCGTGCTCGAAACATTGAGGCGGCATAAACAGAAGAGTCGGCATTATTATCCTCTTTTAGCAGTAGAACGACTGCGAACACATTAACAGTAATTGGGCGCGCATAAATTAAATTGTTCAATTTTCTTGTGCATTTATTGCCTTACAATCCCTCAAGCATATTTTGTTATTTGTTTGTATAACATGATGTCAGTCAATACGCTTTGCTGCTGGTTTTGCTATATAGCTAGTAGGCCGATTTTTTTTGAAAGCTGCGTAAATGAGTACCCGAAATCTGCACCACCTTTTCGCTCCGAATTCTGTTGCTGTCATTGGCGCATCGAACCGTGTGCAGTCAATTGGAAGCCTTGTAATGAAGAACCTCCTTGAGGGTGGTTTTCAAGGCCCTATTATGCCCGTCAACCCCAAGTATGTGGCCATATCCGGTGTGCTTACGTACAAAACGATTGGCGACTTACCGGTAACGCCGGAACTTGCAATAATTTGCACCCCTCCTAAATCAATTCCCTCTCTCTTGACACAATTAGGGAAAAAAGGAACTAAAGCCGCTATAATTTTGACCGCGGGTCTTGGGTCCGTGGCCGGATCGAATGAAGGGTCAGTCAAAGACGAAATGCTCGCCATTGCCCAGCAGTTTGAAATGCGTATTCTTGGCCCCAATTGCCTTGGTTTACTTGTTCCCGGCATTGGTCTAAATGCCAGTTTTTCACACCTCCCAGCGCTTCCGGGGAAGATTGCTTTTGTCTCTCAATCTGGGGCACTCTGTACCTCTGTGCTTGATTGGGCAAGGCCGCGCGGCATTGGCTTCTCTCACTTCATCTCATTGGGCGATATGACGGATACAGATTTTGGGGACATTCTGGACTATCTTGGGAGTGATCCAGAAACCAGCGCAATCCTTTTGTATATTGAATCAATCCACGAGCGACGTAATTTTATGTCCGCCGCCCGTGCTGCGGCCCGTAACAAGCCTGTCCTTGCCGTAAAAGCAGGCCGTCATGAAGAAGGAGCCAAAGCGGCAGCCTCCCACACAGGAGCCCTCGCAGGGGCGGACTTCGTCTATGACGCGGCCTTCCGACGCTCTGGCATGCTACGGGTATATGATTTTGAAGAATTATTCGCGGCCGTAGAGACCTTAAGCCGTGGTCGCCGCCCAAGAGGAGAGCGTTTAGCCATTCTCACCAATGGGGGCGGATTGGGTGTGCTTGCCGTCGACAACCTAATTGAGTTGGACGGAAAACTAGCTCAATTATCGAATGAGACCATTGCAAAACTTGATGCTGTCCTACCCTCAACCTGGTCAGGCGCCAATCCCGTTGACATCATTGGGGATGCCCCCGGTAAGAGATA
>JAESSA010000111.1 GCA_016764355.1 Sneathiella sp.
TATTGCTGGTGTAAATATCCCGACTAATAAGCGGGTTCAGATTGCACTGACTTATATCCATGGAATTGGCCCTGCAAAGGCTAAAGAAATCTGTGGTACAGTCGGCCTGGCTGCGGAAACTCGTGTGAATGCACTGAGTGATTCCGAAGTTGTAAAGATTCGCGAAGTGATCGACGCGGAACATTTAGTTGAAGGCGACCTTCGCCGTGAGACTTCAATGAATATTAAACGATTGATGGATTTGGGTTGCTACCGCGGCCTTCGTCATCGTCGCGGCCTGCCCGTACGCGGTCAGCGCACACATACAAACGCCCGGACCCGTAAGGGCCCTGCTAAGGCGATAGCTGGAAAGAAGAAGTAATATGGCACGCGATAAGACACGTGTTCGCCGTCGCGAACGGAAAAATATTAGTTCCGGTGTTGCTCATGTGAGTGCATCGTTCAATAATACTAAGATCATGATTACAGATGCACAGGGCAATGCAATTGCTTGGTCATCTGCAGGGTCGCAAGGTTTTAAAGGGTCACGTAAATCTACCCCGTTCGCTGCGCAGATTGCCGCTGAAGATGCTGGCAAAAAAGCACAGGAACATGGTATGAAAACCCTTGAAGTTGAAGTTAAGGGTCCAGGTTCTGGGCGCGAATCAGCATTGCGTGCATTGCAGGCTGTAGGACTTACTATCACATCAATCCGTGACGTATCTCCTATTCCGCATAACGGGTGCCGCCCTCCAAAACGCCGTCGCGTTTAAAGGGAAGAGTGGTCAGCGCGGATTTAGTTTGTTCGCACTAACTGTTTTCTAGACAACGCAGGCCCTTGGCGGGCCTGCAAAGCTATGAGGTCAAACGCCGTGATTCAGCAAAACTGGAAAGAGTTAATCCAGGCTAATCTCTCGATCGAATCGGGAGAACAGAGCGATCGTGAGGCTACTATTGTCGCTGAGCCCCTAGAACGGGGTTTTGGTCTGACATTAGGGAACGCTTTGCGCAGAGTTCTTTTGTCAAGTCTGCAAGGTGCAGCGATTACGTCAATTCAGATTGACAACGTGCTGCATGAATTCTCTTCCATTGCAGGCGTTCGTGAAGATGTTACTGACATAGTCCTGAACCTGAAGAAATTGGCTATTCGTAGTCATGTGGAAGGCGCGAAACGCATTACATTGAAGGCTTCTGGTCCATGTACCGTTACTGCGGGCATGATTGACACAGGGTCTGAAATTGAAATCATGGATCCAGATCAGGTCATCCTGACTTTGGACGATGGCGCAACCATCAATATGGAAATGACAGTGAATTCCGGTAAAGGGTACGTTGCCGGTGCCGCGAATCGTCCAGAAGATGCGCCTATTGGTTTGATCCCAATGGATAGCTTGTACAGTCCAGTACGCAAAGTCAGCTACAAAGTTGATGCCGCCCGCGAAGGTCAAGTTCTGGATTATGATAAACTAACGTTGAAGGTTGTCACTAACGGAACTGTTAGCCCGGAAGACGCTGTTGCCTTTGCTGCCAGAATTCTGCAAGAACAGTTTCAATTGTTCATCAACTTTGATGAGCCAGAAGAAGTTGTTGCAAAAGAAGAATCTCAAGAGCCTGAGTTTAATCGTAATCTGCTTCGTAAAGTGGATGAACTTGAGCTTTCAGTTCGGTCTGCGAACTGCTTGAAAAACGACAACATCGTTTATATCGGTGATCTTATTCAGAAGACTGAAGCAGAAATGCTTCGTACGCCAAACTTTGGCCGGAAGTCACTGAATGAAATCAAAGAAGTGCTGGCTCAAATGGGTCTGCATCTTGGAATGGAAGTGCCAAATTGGCCGCCAGAAAATATTGAAGAGTTGGCCAAACGGCTCGAAGAACCTTTTTAGGGCAGACTGCACTGCTTTGGAGTAAGAAATATGCGACATCGTAAATCTGGACGTAAGTTCAGCAGAACATCATCTCATCGCATGGCGATGTTTGCCAATATGGCAGCATCTCTAATCAAGCATGAGCAGATCAAAACAACGTTGCCGAAGGCGAAAGACCTTCGTCCAATTGTTGAAAAATTGATCACTTTAGGCAAGCGTGGCGATTTGCACGCACGCCGTCAACTGCTTGCTTCTCTGTCAGAGAAGTCAACAGTAGACAAACTGATTACAACTCTGGCCGAGCGTTATTCAGATCGTCCAGGTGGTTACACTCGTGTGCTAAAAGCTGGTTTCCGGATTGGCGATGCGGCTCCAATGGGCGTAATCGAATTGATCGACCGTGACGTTAATGCCAAGGGCTTAGACAGCGGACCAGATCTGAATGAAGACGAAGAAGTTTTAGAAGCTGAAGCCGTCGCATAACGATCGATAAATATTCTTAAAAAAGGCAGCCCTTATCGGCTGCCTTTTTTATTGTTTGGTTGGGTTCCAGTTTTTTTGAGTGAATATTCATAGAATGCGGCTAGGCTTTCGGAGTATCCTCAATAAACAAAATCTAATCCTGTTGTGGAGCAAGAAGTGATCAGTTTTTTAAAATTTAGTATACCGTTTAAAAGCAAAAGCCAGTCGCTGAACTGGACATTGGCTTGTCTAGCATTGCTCACGTCTTTAACTATGGCTCAACACGGTGTTAGGGCTGAGAAAATTGTCCCTGACAGTGCGCAGGAAATTCAACTTTCATTCGCTCCACTCGTAAAGAAGGCCGCTCCTGCTGTTGTCAATATCTTCACGAAGAAAACGGTGAAAACAAAAGCTCGAAAAGGCTTGTTTGACGATCCTTTTTTTGAACAGTTTTTTGGTTCTGGTATCCGCAAAAGAAACCAAAGTAAAAAAACGCAAAGTTCTCTGGGCTCAGGTGTAATCGTACAAGCAGACGGTATAGTCGTAACTAATTATCATGTTGTTGCGGGAGCAGATACAATCACAGTTGCCCTGCAGGATCGCCGTGAATTCGATGCGAAACTAATCTTGGAGGATGAGCGTACTGATTTAGCTGTGTTGAAGTTGGTTACAGAGGCAACAGATTTACCTTTTCTTGAATTCGCTGATTCGGATGACTTAGAAGTAGGGGACTTGGTTCTCGCTATTGGGAACCCTTTTGGAGTCGGTCAGACTGTAACAAGTGGTATTGTGTCTGCCCTCGGCCGGACAACCGGTGTGGCTAGCGACATAAAGTCTTTCATCCAGACTGATGCCGCGATTAATCCCGGAAATTCCGGCGGTGCACTGCTTACCATGGACGGTAAAATTGCGGGCATTAACTCAGCGATTTTTAGTAAAGGCGGCGGGTCACTCGGTATTGGCTTTGCAATCCCTGCCAATTTAGTTAGGTCCGTATTAATTAATGGGTTGGCGACAGGTAAAGTAGTGAGGCCCTGGCTTGGGGCTTCAGGTCAATCAGTCACTCGTGACGTAGCTGAAGGATTGGGGCTTGATAGGTCTGGCGGCGTATTGGTTAATCAGGTTTATAGCGGCAGTGCCGCTGACCTTGCAGGACTTAAAGTCGGCGATGTCATTATATCAGTGAATGGGCATGAGGTTTTGGACCCTCAGGGGCTTCTTTTCCGGATCTCAACTGGCACGCTTGGGACAAAATCAATGCTGGGAGTCTTTAGAGATAACGGGATTAAAGAAATCTCGGTTCCATTGATGGCAGCGCCCGAAAACCCACCAAGAGACGAGATCTTGCTTAAAGGCCAACAACCTTTAAATGGGGCCGTTGTAGGCAACCTATCTCCTGCCTATGCAATAGAGCTTGGTGTTTCATCGTTGGCGAGCGGTGTGATTGTGGCAAAAGTTCAAAAGGGAAGCATTGCTGAGCGTTACCGGATAAGGCCTTTTGACATTGCATTGATGGTAAACGGGCAGAAGGTCACTTCATCCTCTCAGCTACAAGCTTTGCTAAACAGCACTAAAGATAAATGGGCGGTTACATTACTCCGTAAGGGCCGTAAAATTTCATTTGAGGTCACAAAGTGAGTGACTTGTTCGGAGAAAATAAAGAGGTTCAAACAGGAAGGCCTCTTGCTGATAAATTGCGGCCTACGACGTTAGACGAAGTGGTGGGGCAAGATCATCTCTTAAACGCTGAAGGACCCCTCCGGCGCATGTTAAAAGCAGACTGGTTGGCGTCTCTGATTTTTTGGGGACCACCAGGGTCTGGGAAAACCACGATCGCGCGGTTACTTGCGAAAGAGATTGATCTTCATTTTGAACAAATCTCTGCTGTGTTTTCTGGTGTTGCTGATTTGCGTAAAGTGTTTGAAGCCGCCAAAATGCGAAAACAAAATGGCAAAGGTACCCTCTTGTTTGTGGACGAAATCCATCGGTTCAATAGATCGCAGCAAGACGGATTTCTCCCTTTTGTTGAAGACGGTACGATTACTCTGGTTGGGGCGACTACAGAGAACCCTTCTTTTGAGTTGAACGGCGCGCTGTTATCCCGATGTCAGGTGCTGGTCCTCGAACGTCACAATGAGACGTCGCTGAAACCACTGCTTGAGCGATCAGAGAAAATGGAGGGGAGAAAAATCCCCTTAACAGAAGAGGCTATAGAGTTCCTTTATCAATTGGCAGATGGGGATGGGCGTTTTTTCCTCAATATGGTGGAGGTAATCTTTAAGACAGGCGTGGAGCTTTTGAGTAAAGATCAGCTATCAACCGTGATCTCAAAGCGAGCGCCTTCTTATGATAAAGATCGCGAGGGACATTATAACCTGATTAGCGCTTTGCATAAATCATTGCGGGGATCCGATGTCGATGCTGCGCTATATTGGTTCTCCCGGATGATTGATGGGGGGGAAGACCCGTTATATCTGGCGCGACGGTTGGTACGATTTGCGGTTGAAGATATTGGGATGGCCGATCCACAAGCCTTGATCCAAGCCAATGCCGCGAAAGATGCCTATCAGTTTTTGGGGAGCCCGGAAGGGGATCTTGCTATCGCCCAGTCTGTGATATATTTGGCAACGGCACCAAAATCCAATGCTGCTTATATTGCGACAAAAACGGCTCTGAGGTCAGCAAAGAAAAACGGCTCTTTCATGCCGCCAAAGCATATTCTAAATGCACCGACAAGTATGATGAAAGACTTGGGTTATGGTAAGGGATATTCCTATGACCATGATTCCGACGATGGTTTTTCAGGCGCGAATTACTTCCCCGACGACATGCCACGGCAAGAATATTACAAACCTGTCGAGCGCGGGTTCGAACGCGATATTGCCAAACGCCTTGACTATTGGTCTCGCTTAAGAAACAAACGGTCTCAAGAAGGAAATTCGGAATGAACATGTACCTGGCCATTGCAGCAGGTGGTGCGCTTGGTGCTTGCGCTCGGTATAGTGTGGCCCATTTTGCGCTGCGCCTCTTTGGTTCTGGTTTTCCAATAGGTACATTGTTTGTGAATGTTGCCGGCTCGCTTCTCATGGGAATGTTAATCGAGGTTATGGCCCTTCGTTGGTCACCCTCTCCTGAATTGCGGGTGTTGATGGTGACCGGGTTTTTGGGCGCTTTTACGACTTTTTCAACCTTTTCGTTGGATGCGGCTGTTCAAATTCAAAAGGGTGCCTATATGGTTGCTGGCGGGTATATTTTTGTATCTGTCGCTTTATCAGTTATCGGCCTGTTTGCCGGTTTATATATTATGCGGATGCTACTGACATGAGTAGAGTACAAATTATCGAAGTTGCGGAACATGAATCAGATCAACGCTTGGACCGTTGGTTTAAGTCTCATTTTCCGGGAATTACGCACGGGCAGCTGGAGAAATTTCTCCGCAAAGGCGATATTCGTGTTGATAAGAAGCGCGCGAAATCGAAAGATCGCCTTATGGCTGGGCAATCTGTTCGAATTCCGCCGTTGGCGGATGATGCCAGCGTTCGGTATCCAAAATCTGCAAGAAACAACACTGAAGTTAAAGAGCTCTCAGGTTACGATATTGCCGAGATCCGCCAAATGGTCCTGCATATGGATGATTCTGTAATAGTTCTGAACAAGCCTGCCGGCCTTGCCGTTCAAGGTGGAAGCGGTCTAAGCCGCCACATCGATGGCATGCTTGAAGGATTGCAATATGATATGGCTGAACGCCCTAAGCTTGTTCATCGGCTGGATAAAGATACATCTGGCGTTTTGGTCATTGGACGGACGCGGCAGGCAACGAAACATCTGACCGAAGCCTTTAGAAACAGAACCACCCGTAAAATTTATTGGGCGCTTGTTGCGGGAGTACCGAGGCCTCATAATGCGACCATCTCTTATAATCTGAAGAAGATTGTAACGGCTAATGGTGAGAAGGTTGTTGTTGATCGTGAGGGTCAGCGGGCAATTACTGATTATTCTGTGGTCGCAGCTGCGGGGACGACAGCGTCTTGGCTGGCTTTAAAACCATTGACCGGGCGAACTCATCAGTTGCGTGTGCATTGCGTTGCTATTGAAACCCCCATCGTTGGTGATGGTAAATACGGGGGACCTGAGGCATTCTTGGATGGTGCTATTTCAAAAAATATGCATCTTCATGCCCGAGAAATTACAATCTCTCATCCCGATGGTGGTGAATTAAACATAACCGCGCCTTTATCGAAGCATATGGCTGCCACGTGGAAATTGTTGGATTTTCATGAAAATGACTATGAAGATCCATTCGAAGAGCAGGGAATTTAGCATATTGTGCGATAAAGCCTTGACTATCTCCTGAGGATGGATAGATTTTCAATCATGCAAAATACTGAACGACTTCTAGGATTACTACGACTTACTTGCCCGGCGCTGTAATGAGCTGCCGGAGCGAAAGCGGTCCTTTTTCCTAAAATCGAGAATTCAGATGTACTTATTCGTGGCCAGATGGCCTGCATGTTCAAAAAATCAAAATAACGATAAAGTGAAATATCTTCTGCTGAAGGATGCGTTGCTCTCATCTGGGAGGCTCTCTCGACTTATAAGCGGTCGCCTGTCTGAGTAGCGTTTGGCGACCGTATATAGCTGCAATCCACCTATGTAGATAAGAATTTTGAGCGATAAATGCTCAGCAGAAAATTGAGGACAAGTAAAATGAGTTTCATTCCTGGTGAAAAGTACAAAGCGTTTGAACCCATTCAGATAAGCGACCGCCAATGGCCCAGTAAAATTATTGATAAAGCGCCTATTTGGTGCAGTGTCGACCTTC
>JAESSA010000112.1 GCA_016764355.1 Sneathiella sp.
AGGCTGCTGATATATTGATTTTTATGACTGAACCGGGAGATCCTGACCTCAAAGACGCAGAATTTGGGGATTTAGTTAGGGGATCTTATTATCACCTTATCAATAAAATTGACTTAGACACCAAAGCTACTACCAAACTTGATAGCCATGAATTTTTCCTTTCCGTGAAGACAGAGGAGGGGTTAGATCTATTTTTAAGCCAGCTCGAAAAAGATGTAATCTCACGTCTTGATACATCTGGTGCCCCGTCCTTGACGAGGCTTCGCCACAGGCAAGCGCTTGAAGAATGTTTGAGCTCTCTTGAACGCTTTGATCAGGCACCTGATCCGGAACTTGCGGCGGAGGATGTACGGCTTGCCGCCCGGGCTTTGGGGCGAATCACGGGCCGGGTGGATGTAGAGGATATTTTGGATGTGGTGTTTGGTGATTTCTGTATCGGAAAATGAGGATGATTTTACAATGTTTCACGTGAAACATGATGAATGACCAAATGCTGAATAATTGTTTTGACATTTGCGTTGCAATTCATAAATTGGCCTCATGATTTTATATGACGTAATTGTAATTGGCGGCGGTCACGCTGGCTGTGAAGCCGCAGCAGCCTCTGCTCGCATGGGGGCAAAGACCCTTCTTCTCACCCATAAACTGGACACTATAGGGGTTATGTCATGTAACCCGGCTATTGGTGGTCTGGGCAAAGGCCATTTGGTTCGTGAGGTTGATGCTTTAGATGGTGTCATGGGGCGGGTTGCAGATGCAGCTGGTATCCAGTTCAGATTACTGAATAGGCGGAAAGGACCAGCGGTTCGTGGTCCGCGTGCTCAGTCAGATCGGAAATTATATAAAAAGGCCATGCAAGAAATATTGCAGGGTCAGGCGAATTTACATCTTAAAGAAGCTGCCGCTGAAGACCTAATTGTTAAGGACGGGGAAGTACAGGGTGTCATTACAGCGGATGGAACTGAAATCCGCTGCGGTAAAGTAATCCTGACAACCGGCACGTTCCTACGTGGTCTTATCCATATGGGGGAAACCAAGATCCCTGCAGGCCGCCTTGGAGATCAACCGTCTAACGGATTGTCCTTAACGCTGGAGCGGGCAGGGTTCGAGCTTGGTCGTCTGAAAACGGGTACGCCAGCGCGGCTAGATGGGAAGACTATCAACTGGTCTATATTGGAAGAACAGCCTGGCGATGAAATCCCCGTGCCCTTTTCATTTTTGACTAAAGAAATTACCACACCGCAAATCAGTTGCCACATTACCGGCACAACTGAAAAAACCCACCAAATTATCCGGGATAACCTTCATCGTGCGCCCATGTATTCAGGACAAATTGAGGGAACAGGGCCGCGCTATTGTCCATCGATCGAAGATAAGGTTGTTCGGTTTGCCGGTAAAAGCAGCCACCAGATATTCCTTGAACCTGAAGGATTAGACGTTGATACGATTTATCCAAATGGAATGTCTACTTCCTTGCCAGAAGATGTTCAGGTGGAATTCTTGCGGTCTATTCCAGGGTTAGAAAAAGTAGAATTTTATCAGCCGGGCTATGCCATTGAATATGACTTCATTGATCCCAGAGAACTGAAACCAACATTAGAGACTCACCGCCTTAAAAACCTTTATCTAGCCGGTCAGATCAATGGCACTACTGGGTATGAAGAGGCTGCAGCCCAAGGGCTTATGGCAGGTCTCAATGCGGCTCGTACGGCTGGTGGAGGCGGGGGTTTTGTACTGGACCGTGCGGATGCTTATATTGGTGTGATGATAGATGACCTTGTCACTAAAGGTACTAAAGAGCCTTATCGTATGTTTACCTCCCGCGCAGAGTATAGATTGATTTTGCGGGCAGATAATGCGGACGCGCGGCTTACGCAGCTCGGATCTGACATCGGGTGTATCGGGTTAGAACGTCGGCAAGTTTTCGGAAAGAAGCTCAATAATTTGGAAGCGGCAACCCGTTTGTTTGAAAAATTGCGCATGACGCCAAATGAAGCCCGTAAGCATGGTCTCAATGTTAATCAGGATGGTGTTTGGCGTTCAGCTTCTGATTTGCTTGCCTATCCAGATATAGGGCTGGAGGAGATCGCGCGTCTGTGGCCGGAGGTCCAACAATTCGGTCAGGATATTTTGGAACAGATGGCAATTAATGCTCAATATAAGGGCTATCTTGATCGTCAAAAAGCGGACATTAAGGACTTCAGAAAAGATGAAGCTCTTATCCTTCCTGATAATTTGGATGTGGATCAGATTGGTGGATTGTCTAACGAAGTCCGTCAGAAATTAAAAGATGCCCGTCCTGATACATTAGGGCAGGCTGCTCGGATTTCTGGTGTGACACCCGCGGCCTTAACCGCTTTACTGTCTTATGTTAAACGTGGCGACCATCGCAAACGGGTTGGGTAATCTTTATAAATGTCTAAAAGTGATTTTCTCGCAGCTACTAATGTTTCACGTGAAACATTGGAAAAATTAGAGATATATGCCGCACTCCTTGAGAAATGGCAAAAGGCTATTAATCTTGTCAGTAAGTCAACAATTCCCAGTTTGTGGAATAGACATATGTTGGACAGTTTTCAGATACTGAAGCACGCAGACGCGAAATCCGGCACATGGATTGATCTGGGTAGTGGGGCAGGGTTCCCGGCGCTAGTCGTTGCTATAGCCAGTGAATTCCATGTTCATGTTGTGGAAAGTGACATGAAAAAATGCCTTTTCATGCGCGAAGTTTCACGTGAAACATCTACTCCTATCACAGTTCATAATAGTAGAATTGAAGCCGTTGAGCCTTTTTCAGCAGACATAATTTCAGCCCGTGCCCTTGCGCCATTGGACAAATTGCTGGGATATGCCACCCCGTTTGCAAATGAAAAAACAAAATTTTTGTTTTTAAAGGGGCAAGATGTAGATGGTGAATTGACCAATGCCGCAAAATGTTGGAATATGGTGACAACAAAACACCAGAGTTTATCCAGTAATGAAGGCTGCATTCTAAAATTAATGGATGTAAGCCGTCTTTAAATCAAATGGGGCTTGGTCATGGAAAAAATAAAGATTGTAAGTTCCTCCAGAATTTTAGCGATAGCTAATCAGAAGGGTGGCGTTGGTAAAACAACCACGGCCATTAATCTTGCGACGGCTCTTGCTGCTGTGGGCCAAAATGTTTTGGTTATCGATATTGATCCCCAAGGAAATGCCAGTACAGGTCTTGGCGTCGGTCGGGATGATCGTGAAAAGAACGTCTATGACGTTTTGATGGGTGATATCACACTTGAAAATGCCATTTGCTCTACTAGTATTCCTAACCTTGACTTGGTTCCTTCCACTGCGGATTTGACCGGCGCTGAACTGGAACTTATTGGAATGGACAGACGCAGTCACCGTCTGCTGGATGCCATCGAACCGATTAAAGATAGATATGACTATATCTTAATTGATTGCCCACCCTCCCTCAATTTGCTGACCCTAAATGCTTTTGTTGCCGTGCAAGCGGTGATCGTTCCTCTTCAGTGCGAATTTTTTGCCCTAGAGGGACTGAGCCTATTAATCAAAACAATTGAAAGGGTCCGTAATACCCTTAATCCACAAATTGAAATTCAGGGTATCGTCCTGACGATGTTTGATACGAGAAACAAGTTGTCAGATCAAGTGGCTCAGGACGTTCGAAGTCATTTGGGTGATAAGGTATATAAAACGGTTATTCCGCGGAACGTTCGGGTATCGGAAGCACCAAGCCACGGTAAGCCGGTTTTGATTTATGACCATCGGTGTGCAGGAAGCCAAGCCTATATAAAGTTGGCCAGTGAAGTAATCCGGCGGGAAAAACGCCTTAACGCAGCCTAATATATAAGAAAACAGCGATTATGACGGAAGATACAGGAAAGAAAAAACTTGGACGTGGTTTGTCTGCTCTTTTAGGAGATGACATGGCCGCCGACTATTCCGAGTTGGATAAGGTTAGAACTTCCAAGGAAGTTCCTGTTGAACAATTACATCCAAGTCCTTTTCAGCCTAGACAGGATTGGGACGCAGAGGCACTGCAAAGTCTGTCTGACTCCATTAGAGAAAAAGGTGTTTTGCAACCAATTCTTGTCAGGCGTGATCCCGTTGATAATGGTATGTTTGAAATCATTGCAGGGGAGAGACGGTGGCGCGCTGCCCAGATGGCCCAGCTTCATGAAGTCCCGGTGATCATCAAAGAGCTTTCAGATGCCGATAGTTTAGAGATTGCCATTATTGAAAATATTCAAAGGGAAGATCTATCTCCTATTGAAGAGGCCGAAGGTTATCGTCGGCTGTCTGAAGAATTTGAATATACTCAGGAAACTTTGGCAAAGCAGCTCGGGAAAAGTCGATCCCATGTGACTAACTGTATGCGATTATTGAATCTCCCCATTAGTGTTCAGAAAATGATCCGTGCTGGAGATTTATCTGCTGGTGCTGCTCGCACACTCATCACTGTAGATAACCCAGAAAAACTCGCTAAGAAAATTGTGGATGAGGGGTTATCTGTCCGTGCTGCCGAAAAATTAGTGCAGAAAAAACCCTCAATTAGAGCGAGCTCAGGGTCCCGAGCTACTAAGGATCAAGATACGCTCGCCCTAGAAGGGGATCTAACCGCGGCGATTGGCATGAAAGTGAACATAAATCACAAAGGCGAAAGTGGTACAATTTCAATCACTTACGGTCATTTAGACCAGCTAGATGACATCTGTAGGAAGCTGACTAAGCAAACAATTCAAGAAGTCATTGAAGATGACCACTTTGCTGGCGATTCAGAGACAGCCCTAAATGAAGATTTTCAATAAAATCAATGCTTTAGATAGAAACTCTTCGCTATATAAATAGTGAAGAATTTTATTTCCTATCTTTTGTGATTTGCCATGGCAATTCGCAGGAGCGCTCGGCGACAAATTGCTTCGTCGGGATTACCTGTGGTTTTACAATCCATTTCAGCATTCAAAATAATATCAAGGCAGGTGGCGAAATGTTTCGCTCCGCGTCTGCTCAGTTGTGATTGTGCTTTTTGGTGATTGAAAAAGGGGATGCCTGATTTTTTAAGGGCATCACTGGCACTGATACCTTTATCAATGAAGGAAGCGGCTTTATGAAGTTGCTTCAACTGATTCTGGATTAGCCTGAGAAACGTGATTGAAGATTCGCCGGAGAAGAATGCCTTATTCAGTGATTTTTCCAAAATAGGTAAATTTCCAAGTAGGGCAGCATCAACCACATCGAAAACACTTTCGGCTGACGAATCACCAACCATAAGGCGTACATCCTCTAAATTGATGACTCTCTTGTCATTTCCCATATAAAGAACAAGCTTATCCAGCTCTTGCCGGGAAATTGCCCGATCACTGCCAAGATTTTGCCGGAGATATTCAGAGGCTGCTGTATCCGTCGTTAGCCCAGCAGCGCCTAGAATCTCTCGGACAAGAGCTGTAACATCCTGTGTCTTATCTCGGTAGCACGGGATAACAACCCCTATTTTTTCTGCCTTCACGGTTTTCACAAGGGAGCTGTCTTTACGAAGGTCTCCTGCTTCTACAACCAATATTGTGTTGGAATAGTCTGCATCCAGCACACTTTTGATGAGATTCGTTGTGGTATTGCTAGCACCGCGAAGTCGAACGACGCGTTCTCCCCCCATCATGGAAATAGCGCCAATTTCGTCCATAAGGCGGGCAGGGTCGTCGCTTAAGCCACTTGTGGCTAACTCCACATAGCAAAAGGGATCATCCAAAGCCTCAACGGCTGTCAGGCAGAGGGCTTTTGCTCGCTCCCGTACCAATCCTTCATCCTGTCCGTAACACAAAAAAATTCGGAGAGATTTATCCGGAGATTTTATAAAATTGGAAAATTGAGGGGTTTTGAATTCCAAAGGAGCCTACCGAGATAAATAAACTGAAAGCTGGCGATGAATTTCTTCAGCCACTACAAGGGCGGATCGTTTTCTTGCATTTATTTCAGCAGAAAGGTTGGCAAAGTCCGAAGATACTACGTTATAGGAGGCAATAGATTGGGCGGTTCCACGATAAATAATCTCTTTTCCCGTGCTGTCCAACAAGCTGTATTTTGCATAAATTGTCAGGTTGTAACGGTTGGTTGAGTCATCCGTATCTATGGCAAGTCCTTGTTTTCTCTCTGACAATTTCACTCGCAAGCGGTATTTAGATTGAGCCGGGATGCCTTTTGGGGACACCCTGTCAAGAAGCTCGTTTCGGACTATTTGTCCAACCCGCCCATCGATAGGCATGACATATGTAGCCGCGAGCTTAGTCGTGACTTGCCGGTTGCTGGTCTGCTCCCCATAGAGCGGTTGAAAACCGCAAGCAGTTACCAGCAACAAAAGAGCGAGAGTTGATAGTGATTTAAATAACGACATTTACAATCCGATTGGGAACGACAATGACTTTACGAATGGGATTATCTCCAATCGCTTTTTGTACAGAGACTTGAGCCAAGGCAATTTCTTCTACCTTTTTTGCATCCTCATCCTTGGCAACTTCAATTGTCGCCCGTAATTTTCCTTTTACCTGAACGGCTATGGTTACTGTATCATCAACAGTGAGGCTTTCATCAGCTATTGGCCAAGGGCTATCTGCAAGCAGGCAATCCCCTCCCAGCATTTCCCACAGCTCTTCAGATATGTGGGGCATCATTGGGCCAATTAGGTGAACCATGATCTCCATAGCTTCCCGTAGTGCCCACGGATCCCCGGCAGCGTCCGATACCTTGAAATCAGATAGAGTTTTCATAAACTCGTAAATACGGGCGATAGCATTATTGAAATGAAGCTTTTCAATATTGTCAGTAACCTGCAGCGTCGCTTTATGGGCTTCTCTCCGCAAAGCAAGAGCGCCTTTGGAAAAAACATCTGGTTTTC
>JAESSA010000113.1 GCA_016764355.1 Sneathiella sp.
AACAATCCCGTTCGAACAAATGAACCGCATTGCCATGACTGTCGGCAAAAACCTGAATTTCGATATGACGGGGTTTAACCAGATATTTTTCGATCAGGACTCGATCATCACCGAAGGCATTCGCCGCCTCCCGCATGGCAGACCCTAAAGCGTCCTGAAATTCATCTGCGCTATCGACACGGCGCATTCCCTTACCACCGCCGCCCGCAACAGCTTTAATCAAAACCGGATATCCAATTCTTCCAGCTTCGATCTCCAGCATAGCCGGGTCTTGATCTTTTCCGTGATATCCTGGGACCACAGGGACACCCGCCTCCACCATCATGACCTTAGCGGCATCCTTGAGCCCCATGGCACGGATTGCAGCCGCTGGCGGGCCAATAAAAGCGATCCCAGCTGCTTTACATTTTTCCGCGAACTCCGCATTTTCAGACAAGAAACCATATCCGGGATGAATGGCTTCAGCCCCAGTTTTCTTGGCAATATCCAAAATTGCATCTGCTTTGAGATAGCTCAAAGACACTTCAGCGGGGCCAAGCAGAACAGCTTCATCAGCCATCTGGACGTGACGCGCGGCCTTATCTGCTTCTGAATAAACCGCTACAGTTTTAACACCAAGTTTGCGGGCTGTATCCATGACGCGGCAGGCAATTTCGCCGCGATTTGCAATGAGTATTTTTTGAAACACCGGTTAATTCACCTTTATTAGGATTTATTCCAGGAGGCTTTGCGCTTATCAAGAAACGCCGTAATTCCCTCTTTCGCTTCGTCAGTTTTACGTCGCGCAGCAATTCTGTGCGCTGTCGCAGTGATCACATCCTGCTCAATGGGACGACCCGCGACCGTGTAAATCAGATCTTTAGAATCGGCCATTGCGCCTGGTGCATTCGCCATAACCTGTTTCAGAATGCGATCCCGCGCCTCTGCCAGATGATGAACATCTTCCACCAATTCATGAAGTAAGCCCAGTCGATACGCTTCGTCTGCATTGAACACTTCAGCCGTTAGGAAATACCTGCGGCAAGCGCGGATACCAATGGCTTCCACGACATAAGGAGAGATAACGGCAGGGAGTAATCCCAATTTCACTTCAGACAAACAGAATTTTGATGCTTTTACCCCTATTGCAATATCACATGCTGATATGAGGCCAATGCCGCCCCCATAGGCTGCCCCCTGCACCAACGCGATGGTTGGTTTTGGAATGTCGTGCAGATTTTTAAGCATCCGCCCCAAGGCAAGACTATCCTCGCGGTTATCTTCTTCTGTAAATCCTGCGGCCCTCTTCATCCAGTTAAGATCAGCTCCAGCGCAATAGCTTTTACCAGCGGCTGCCACAACAACAGCACGAACGCCTTCTTGATGGGCAAGATCTTCAAACATGTCGCCCAAACGTTCGATCAGTTCTTCGTCAAACGCATTATGCACTTCTGGACGGTTTAACGTTACAGTTGCAATTCCCTCGGTGGAAAAATGCAGTACAGCAGATTCTTCACTCATAATACGCTCCTTACATTCTGAAGAGGCCAAATTTTGTTGGCTCAATGGGGGCATTTAACGCAGCTGAGATTGCAAGTCCCAAAACACGGCGGCTATCAACGGGATCAATAATACCATCATCCCAAAGTCGCGCACTTGAGAAATAAGGATGACCTTCCTTCTCATATTGCTCTTCTATAGGGGCTTTAAAGCTAGCCTCCTCTTCCGCACTCCAGCTTTCGCCGCGCGCTTCCATTCCGTCCCGTTTCACCGTTGCCAGCACGGACGCCGCTTGTTCCCCGCCCATGACGGAAATGCGAGAATTTGGCCACATCCACAACATACGAGGATTATAAGCCCGGCCGCACATACCATAGTTACCCGCGCCAAATGATCCGCCAAATATCATGGTGAATTTTGGCACCTTTGCTGTCGCAACAGCCGTTACCAATTTAGCCCCATTTTTAGCGATGCCGCCGCTTTCATATTTTTGCCCAACCATAAAGCCGGTGATGTTCTGTAAGAAGACAAGTGGGATATTACGCTGGCAACAAAGTTCAATAAAATGAGCGCCTTTTTGCGAAGATTCTGAAAACAAAATTCCATTATTCGCAATAATTCCAACAGGATACCCATGAATATGGGCAAACCCCGTAACCAGCGTTGTGCCATATAGTTTCTTAAATTCATCAAATTCAGAACCATCCACTAGGCGTGCGATAATCTCCCGCACATCAAAAGGCTGGCGCGTATCTTTAGGAATAAGGCCATAAATCTCTTTAGGATCATAAAGAGGTTCTTTGGGCTTCCGGATATCCAACGGCATTGGTTTGGGTTTATTGAAGGTGGCAACAATATTCCGCGCCAGTTCCAACGCATGAAGGTCATTTTCCGCGTAATGGTCAGTTACCCCAGACGTTCTGGAATGAACATCTGCGCCGCCCAGATCTTCAGCGGAGACAACCTCCCCTGTGGCGGCCTTCACCAATGGAGGGCCTGCAAGAAAGATTGTTCCTTGATCTTTGACGATAATACTTTCGTCAGACATAGCGGGAACGTATGCGCCACCAGCAGTACAAGACCCCATGACAACAGCCACTTGCGGGATACCTTCTGCGGACATATTGGCCTGATTATAGAAAATCCGTCCAAAATGCTCCTTATCAGGGAAAACATCTTGCTGATTTGGAAGGTTAGCTCCCCCAGAATCAACTAAATATATGCACGGTAGATTATTTTGCTGCGCCACTTCCTGCGCGCGAAGATGCTTTTTCACAGTTAAAGGATAATATGTGCCCCCTTTAACTGTAGCGTCATTGCAGACAACAACACATTCTCGGCCAGAAATGCGGCCGATACCGGTGATAATACCGGCAGAATTAATGTCGCCCCCATACATATCCCAAGCGGCAAGCTGACCCAGCTCCAAAAAGGGAGATCCGGGGTCGAGCAGTTTACGCACCCGCTCTCTTGGTAAAAGTTTACCCCGTGCCAAATGCTTTGCACGGGCTCTCTCGCCGCCGCCTTGTTTCACGATTGCCACTTTTTCTCGGAGGTCAGAAACAAGACTTTCCATATGAATGGCATTCGCCTTAAAGGCATCGCTTCGAGTGTTAAGATTAGTTTTCAAAACAGACATTTACGCAAAATTCCTTTTTGCAAAAATGGAATAATTAAGATCGAATATATTTGGTAATTTGTATTTCTGTATTATCAAATCCTTGGCGAAGGCGAGGCTTCGTGTTAAGCCTCCTAGCCTTAACAAAGAACAATAAGGGAGCCAAAAATGGCCTTTAAAGCGTTTGACCTTGACGGAAAGGTCGCCCTCATAACAGGTGGTAACGGCGGCATCGGACTTGGTATGGCTAAAGCCATTGCAGAAGCGGGCGGCGACGTGTGTATTTGGGGAACGAATGAGACCAAAAATGCCGCTGCAATCGAAGAGCTGAAGTCCTTTGGAACAAAGGTCGAAGCTATGACTTGCAATGTGGGAGATCAAAAAGAAGTTCAAGATTGCTTCGCTGAGACTCTGTCCCGTTTTGGACGTGTGGATGGGTGCTTCGCAAATGCCGGTGTATCGTCTGGTAAATCGTCCTTCTTGGACATTGACGACAAAGAATGGCAGCGCATTATACAGGTCAATCTGGACGGTGCTTTTTACACGTTGCAAGAAGCCACGAAACATATGGTGGAGCGCGCGAAAAACGGAGATCCTGGCGGACGTCTTGTGGGCACAGCCAGCCTTGCGGCTATCTCTGGCGCGGCGCGCAATGAACATTATGCAGCGACCAAAGGTGGATTGATTTCTATGCTCAAAGCCATCTCTGTCGAATTTGCCGGTAAAGGCATTACAGCCAATGCGATCCTGCCCGGCTGGATCGAGACAGCTATGACCGAGCCCGCGTTCAACTGGAACAAGTTTGCGGATAATGTTAAGCCACGCATTCCCGCCCGTCGCTGGGGCAAGCCAGAGGACTTCGGCGGTATCGCAGTTTACATTATGTCTGATGCCAGCTCGTACCATACGGGCGATACTTTCCTTATCGATGGTGGCTATTTCTTATTCTAGCCACAGAAATGATCCCGGTCCTTTAACGGGGCCGGGAATTATTCAAGATTTTTTGGCTTTATAACCAAGATACTGATCAATATGGGGAATGCGATCGGCTCCCCAAAAGACCTGACTTCCAACGCGGAACCAAGGCATCCCAAAAGCACCACTTTCTACAGCGGCATCGGTTGATGCAATCATCGCCGTTTTTGCATCGGCATTTGCCGGAGCGCCTTCAATCAACGACATGTCAATTCCAAGATCCTTTGTGATCCCTTCAAGATCTGAAACTTCTGTCACTTCTTCGCTTTTTGCCCAGAATTTATCGAACACGGCTTCGGCAAATTTTTTCCCAAGTTCCGTATCTTTTTGGCTAACAGCATAAAAGGCCAGCCGTGCGAGTTTTGCATCTACTGGGAATACAGCAGGTGCTGACATAGGTAAACCCGCTAGCTTCGCAGACCGTCCAGCATCCATAAGAATATATTGCGATCTTTGTGGAGTAGCACTTGGTCCAACATTTTTGGCCCCAATTGCTTTCCAAACATGCCCCAGTGACAAGGGACGCCAAATCACTTCTACGCCGTGACGCTTGCCGACTTCGTCAATCTGCTTTGCCGCGATATAGGCATAAGGAGATACATATTCGAAAAAGAACTCAATTGGATCACTCATAGTTTTCGTTCCGTATTATTGTTTTTGGTTAAATCTGCAAATTCAATCAAGCGGCCAAATTTCTGGCAATAACCAGTTTCTGAATATCAGATGTGCCTTCATAGATTTGACAGACACGGACATCCCGATAGATTTTCTCAACTGGATAATCGGCGATATAACCATTACCACCCAGCGTCTGAATAGCAGCGGAGCAAACTTCTTCTGCCATTTCGGACGCGAAAAGCTTCGCCATGCTGGCCTCTGTCAAACAAGGCAAACCAGCATCTTTCAATGTCGCAGCATGAAGGACCATTTGGCGGGCAACTTCTACTTTCGTCGCCATATCAGCAAGACGGAAGCCAACAGCCTGATGCTCAACAATGGCTTTACCAAAAGTTTCTCTTTCTTTGGAATAGGCGATGGCATGGGCCAGCGCGGCTTGCGCCATTCCGACACTTTGCGCGCCAATACCAATGCGGCCAGTTTCCAAATTAGCCAGCGCAATTTTATAGCCAGCCCCTTCAGCCCCGAGCATATTGGCAGCAGGAACACGAACATTTTCAAACGAAATCTGGCAAGTGTCTGACGCTTTTTGCCCAAGTTTGTTTTCAATTGAGACTACGCGGTACCCATCGGCATTGGTTGGGACGATAAAGCAACTGATGCCCCTTTTCCCCGCATCCACATCGGTTACAGCAAAAACCAGAGCGACACCGCCAATCTTACCAGATGTAATAAACTGCTTAATCCCGTTGATCACATAGTCATCACCATCTTTAACGGCCTTAGTCTTCAATGCCGATGCATCTGATCCTGCATGAGGTTCCGTCAAACAAAACGCGCCAATCATTTCGCCCTTGGCCAAAGGAACAAGAAATTCCTGTTTCTGTTCCTCCGTGCCATCTTTAAGCAAGGCAGCGCAGCAGGGCGAATTATTCACACTCATCACCGTTGAGACAGCGCCATCACCGCCGGCAATTTCCGTCAAAGCCAAGGCATAGGAGACAAAACCAGTGTCGCTCCCCCCATAGTTTTCTGGGGTAGTCATCCCCATCAATCCAAGTGCGCCCATTTCGTCGAATATTTCTTTGGGAATAGCAGCCGCTTGTTCCCAAGCGGCGCTGTTTGGTGCCAGACGATTGGCGGCAAAATCCCGAGCCATATCCCGGATCATGGTCTGTTCTTCATTTAAGATCATTTTTTGTTTCCTATCGTCTGGTACCGATTTTCTTCAATTAAGCGACAAGTTCTAATGCCATAGCAGTGGCTTCACCACCACCGATGCAAAGGGCTGCGACACCCCGTTTTTTTCCGTATTTCTTAAGCGCTGACAGAAGGGTCACAACAATACGGGCACCAGATGCGCCAACCGGATGACCGAGTGCACAGGCACCGCCATGAACATTAACCTTATCATGATCAAGTCCAAGATCTCTCATGGCAGCCATAGCAACAACGGCAAAAGCTTCATTAATCTCAAACAGATCAACATCATCTTTAGTCCAATTGACTTTATCCATAACTTTACGGATGGCATCGATTGGAGCCATTGTAAATTCGGATGGCTTGCGGGCATGCGTTGAATGAGCAAGGAAACGAGCGATTGGCTTGAGGCCCCGTTTTTTAGCTTCAGATTCAGTCATCATAACCAATGCCGCACCACCGTCAGAGATTGAAGAGGCGTTTGCCGCAGTGACCGTGCCGTCTTTGGCAAAAGCTGGACGTAAAGTCGGTATTTTTTCCGGATTGCCTTTTAGTGGTTGCTCGTCCCGTTCAACAACAACTTCGCCTTTGCGAGTTTTTATTGTGACTGGGGCAATTTCACTATCAAAGCTACCGTCTTCAGTTGCTTTCTTGGCTCTCGCTAAAGATTCAATGGCATACGCATCCTGATCTTCCCGAGTGAACTGATACAAAGTTGCCGTTTCTTCAGCAAAGCTACCCATCAGGCGGCCTTCTTCATAGGCATCTTCCAGGCCATCGAGGAACATGTGATCTTTTACAGCGCTATGCCCCAAACGGAGACCGTCACGCACTTTTGGCAGGATATAAGGGGCATTAGTCATGCTCTCGAACCCGCCAGCAACCATAACATCCA
>JAESSA010000114.1 GCA_016764355.1 Sneathiella sp.
AACATCTCCTCGGAAAGACGGTCAATATTCAATCCCGCGTGATCCGCTGCAATTAGAAGGCGGTTGGCCAAATTAATGTCATTGGCATGGTGGGTAGGCATTCCAGTCATGATGGAGATATTTCTATGCTCCGCCCAGCGGATAATCTCACGCCCAAAGAAATATTCTAAATGTGCCTTGCTGCGTGTTCCAAACGCTTGGGAGCCAGAAGCTGGCATGACCGCACGAAGGTCCATGGGTTTGTGTTTAATGGTTGCGCCAGTCTTTACAGCAATTCTCTTGAGTTCTGCAGCTCCTAAATAAGCAAATGCAGAATGAGCAGCATAGTAGTAGATAATTTCCATAACGTGACTTTCTGATTACTGAGCGGACAATGTACGGGAAACCGCATCTTTCCACTTCACATAAGCGGCATCTTTTTTGCTGGCGTCCATAGACGGCGTGAAGCGGTTCTCTCTCATCCACATTTGTGCAAACTCTTTTGGCTCAGGATAAAATCCAACATGGAGGCCTGCTAGGTAGGCAGCGCCAAGTGCCGTTGTTTCCAATACTGTTGGCCTGTCAACGGGAGCACCGAGTAAATCTGCTAGCCGTTGCATGGTCCAGTCAGAGACCACCATTCCGCCATCCACACGAAGAACTGTTTGAGTGTCTGAACCCATATCGGCTTTCATGGCATCCAATAAGTCACGGGTTTGGAAACAAACACTTTCAAGGGCGGCTTTTGCGATCTCTTTTGGCCCTGTTCCGCGGGTTAATCCAAAAATGGCACCCCTACATTCTGCGTCCCAATACGGGGCGCCAAGGCCTACAAAGGCGGGAACCATGATAACATCCTGCAGTGGGTCCGCTTGTGCGGCCAGCTCTCCCGATTGAGCCGCGTCATCAATAATTCCAAGGCCGTCCCTTAGCCACTGGACAGCAGATCCAGCCACGAAAATTGATCCTTCCAGTGCGTATACGGGCTTGCCGTTTAATTGGTAGGCAATGGTTGTCAGCATTTTGTTGTTAGATGTTATGGGGATCTCGCCCGTATTTAAAATAGCAAAGCATCCTGTCCCATAAGTGGATTTCATCATGCCGGGCTCGAAACATGCTTGTCCAACTGTAGCGGCTTGTTGATCACCTGCAATGCCGCAAATTTTTGCAACACCGCCAAACAATGAAGGGTCCACTTCTCCAAAATCAGCAGAGCTATCTTTCACTTCAGGTAAAAGCGATGCGGGGATATTGAGTATATCCAACAGCTCTTTTGACCATTCCCCTTTATGAATGTCGTAGATAAGGGTGCGGCTGGCATTGGTTGCGTCTGTCGCATGAACTTTACCGCCGGTAAGTTTCCAAAGGAGGTAGCTGTCGATAGTCCCAAAAGCCAGTTTGCCAGCCTCAGCCGCGCCGCGCGCGCCATCTACATTATCAAGCAACCAAGCGATTTTTGTACCGGAGAAATAAGGGTCGAGAAGGAGACCTGTTTTCGCCGAAAAAAGAGCTTCATGTCCAGCATCCTTTAATTTCTGGCAAAGGGGGGAACCACGACGATCCTGCCAAACAATAGCATTGTAAATGGGCTCTCCCGTATCCCTGTTCCAAATAACAGTTGTCTCGCGCTGGTTGGTAATACCAATAGCCGCCACATCATTGATCGTTGCTTTTGCATCATAAAGGGCAGATCTGCATGTTTGCAGGACAGTTTTCCAAATGTCGTCAGGGTCATGTTCTACCCAGCCGGAATCTGGAAAATGTTGTGGAAATTCTTGCTGCCCAACGGAGATAATCTTGGTGGATTGATCAAAAAGGATGGCTCGTGATGAGGTGGTTCCTTGATCAATCGCCAGAATATATCGAGACATGGTGTTTTTCCTTTAATCGGGCCGTACTTTCTAGTTTTTTCGAATTTATCACAGTTAAGCACTTGAATGAAATAAAATGAAAGTCACATCGCAATTTATTGAATGCCAAAAGCGAATAGAGCGCGCCTGTCAGCTGACGCCTTAATCTCTAATGAAAATCGCAGATTTTATGTCTATTTACTGTCCGTCGTAAGTTTTATGGTGACATCATTTTCGGCACAAAGCTCTTGAAGTTTTTTGGGGAGTGGTTTGTCTGTTACCACATAATCCATTTGTGCCAGATGCCCAATTCGAACAGGAGCAGAGCGTTCAAGTTTCATGCTATCAATAACCAGAATGGTCTGACGTGCATTTTCAATGATTGCCTGCGCAACCTTCACTTCACGATAATCATAATCGAGCAAAGAGCCATCTTCATCGAGGGCTGAGCTGCCAATGACTGCATAATCCACTTTAAACTGTTTAATGAAATCAACAGTGGCCTCCCCAACGACGCCGCCATCAGTTGGCCGGACAACACCCCCTGCGACGATGACCTCAAAATTTGGTGTGCTAGACAAGATGTTTACAACATTGATGTTGTTGGTGATGGCGAGCATGCCTTCGCGACCACGAAGGGCGATTGCAACCTGCTCGGTCGTGGTGCCAATGTTAATCAGCAAAGTGCAATTGTCTGGGATTAGGGATGCTGCAAGAACGCCAATGTGACGCTTTTCTTCTACTGCAAGTAATCGGCGGGCCTCATATTCAAAATTTTTCACGCCAGATGAGAGAACAGCCCCGCCATGCACGCGTTGAAGAAGTTCTTGTTCTCCCAATTCGTTTAGATCTTTTCGGATGGTTTGAGGGGATACGTCGAATTGCTCGGCAAGCTCTTCTACGCCAACACGTCCGTCTTGACGGAGAATGTTCATTATATCCGTTTGCCTTGGACTGATTACATCCATCTATCGCCTCATTATTTTCTCATTTTTCTTCTAATACCCTTTGTACGCGAAAGTAAAAGAAGGATCAATATAGCGCGACTTTATTTCGAGTCTTTTGAACTAGTAAGGATCTGAAATCGAGGAGGTTGAATTTTGAAGTTAGCGGGTTTATTTTTGATGTAGATGTTAGGATCGCAGAAGCTTTTCTCTGTTAGTTTTGAATGAAAGATAACAATACGATGCAAAATCGCAAAATAGCCGGCTTTTCAGTTTCAAAAATGGGCCTCGGATGTATGAACCTGTCTTATGGTTATGGCGCAGGTCCTGGCGAAGAATATGGTATTCGCCTTTTAAATCAGGCGCTGGATACGGGATATACCTTCTTTGATACGGCGGCACTCTATGGTTTTGGGGAAAACGAAAAGCTAGTTGGGAAAGCGCTGAAATCTCGCCGGGATGAATTCGTGTTGGCTAGCAAGTGCGGTTTGCGCAAAAATAATGAAGGTGTGCGAGAAATAAATGGTCGTCCTGATGTTATTAAGGAAACGTGTGAGCAATCCTTGAGCCGTCTTGGTGTGGATGTCATCGATTTATATTATCTTCATCGCGCAGACAAAAATGTGCCTATTGAAGACAGCGTCGGCGCATTAAGCGATCTTGTGAAAGAGGGTAAAATCCGCGAGGTTGGTCTTTCAGAAGTCTCTGCCGACATAATCAAGCGGGGGCACAAAATACATCCAATTGCAGCTGTACAGTCAGAATATTCCTTATGGACGAGAAATCCTGAAATTGCCGTACTGGATGCGTGCGAAGAAATCGGCGCTGCATTCGTCGCCTTTAGTCCTGTCGGGCGTAAATTCCTTACTGGTAGTTTGCAAGATGTCAGTAATTTTGGGGATGATGATATCCGAAAAAATATGCCAAGATTCCAATCAGAAGCTTATGAGAAAAATCTTGAGCTATTGGAGGAGTTTGCGAATTTGGCCGAAGAAGCAGGATGTGCAATGGCGCAGCTTTCTAACGCCTGGGTTTTGGCGCAAAGAGAGCATGTGATTGCCATTCCGGGGACAACATCCATCGACCATATGGTTGAGAATTTTAACTCGGCCAATGTGACCATCAGCGATGATGTCATGCTGTGTCTGGATAAGTTGTTTCACCCCAATGTGGCCGTTGGCGGACGATATGATGCTGCCGGACAAAGTACAGTTTCGACTGAAGAATTCTAATTTTTCTAGTTGCTTAAACTGCGGGGCGGAAAAGCTACTAATTCCGCCCCTAAAGTGCTGTCGCCATTCACGCATAATTATAATGAAGAATAGCGTGATATTTCTCTGGTCGAGTAAAAACGGCTGCCCTATGATCAGAAAAATTCAAAAAGGGATAAGTTATGCGTCATCTAACAGGAATTATTTTTTTCGTCGTCAGTTTAATCGTTGGTAATAGTGCGGCTTTTGCAGGCGTGGGAATTAAAGCTTTTGAGGGGCGCTGGGAAGGCAATGCTGTTTCTGAAAGCAGCACAAGTTTGAATTTTGCGGTTACAAGTCGTGATATGGATGTGGAATTTCGCCCACAAAAAGACAACGCATTTATACTTACCTGGCGGACATTGTTACGGCAAAATGGTACGCCGAATGCCCCCGATGCAGTGTTAAAAGAAACCACCCGTACTTATCTTCCAGTGAAGGGTACGAACACTTGGCATTCTGCGCAAAAAGGGGATGTGTATAACGGCGATACGATTTCCTGGGCAACCTTAAAGGGACAGGAAATTATCGTTTATTCCATGGCCTTAAATGCCAAGGGTGGCTACGATATGCTTATCTACAAACGAACCCTGACCGGGCTTGGAATGAAGCTTGAATTTAAAGCAATGCGTAATGGAAATTTGCGTAGAACGGCAAGTGGTACGCTGATTAGATCTGGGAAGTAGAGCGCTTAAAGCCGTGGCTTGCTGAAATTAAGGCTGCGGCATAGTCTGTCTCGGTAGTCGCTGTTCTCAGCATCTGTTTGTCGATTGTTTCGACAATTTTACCAGCTTGCATAATGGCAATTCTGTCGCACATGTGGGATACGACCGCAAGATCATGAGAGACAAGAAGGTAAGTGAGGCCTTTTTGCCTCTTTAAGTCATTTAGCAAATTGAGGATTTCAGCCTGAACCGAGACATCAAGAGCTGACGTGGGTTCATCAAGAAGAAGAAATTTTGCGTCCTGAATAAGGGTTCGTGCGATGGCAACCCGTTGTCGCTGGCCGCCAGAGAGTTGGTGGGGATATCTAAAACGGTAGGTTGGGTCCAAACCCACATCATTAAGGGATTGATTGATCCGCGCATCAATATTTGAGGTCTTTCTCATCCGTAACGGCTCAGACAAGCACCGGTCAACTGTATGTCGTGGGTGGAGGGAGGCATAAGGGTCTTGAAACACCATTTGCACTTTTGAATAAAAATTGCGGTTGCGCTTTTTACCCAACGTTTCCCCATCTACAGTAAGATGTCCCGTCCAGTTTTCGGCAAGACCTATGATTGCTTTTAGAATTGTTGATTTACCAGAGCCAGATTCACCCACGAGACCGAAACTCTCTCCTTGAGAAATGGAAAATGAAGCATCTTTGACTGCATGGAATTTGTCCGCTCCTGCTCCAAACCAGACATGAAGATTATGGGCTTCAAGCATTGGAATATTCTCTGATTGCGTTCACACTGGGTTCTTCTTTCCAGCGGGGATCACGGTTCAAAATAGGTAATTTTTCAGATGGGTTTTGGAGGGAAGGGAGGGAGTTAAGCAGGCCCCGCGTATAAGGATGGCTCGTGTTGTGTAAATCTTTTGCAAGGCATGTCTCGATTATTCTGCCCGCGTACATGATCAAAATTCGATCGCAAAAAGAAGAGACTAGGTTGAGATCATGGCTAATAAAAATAAGCCCCATTCCGCGATCCCTGACCAGTTTGTCCATGATCTCTAAAACGCGTTTTTGGACGGTAACATCAAGTGCGCTGGTCGGCTCGTCTGCAATCAAGATTTCAGGATTGGGGATGAGCATCATGGCAATCATAACCCGCTGTCCCATGCCGCCAGACAACTCATGAGGATATGTATTGAAAACCCGTTCGGGGTCTGGGATTTGGACCTCTTCCAGCATCTCCAGAGTTTTGATTTTTGCCTCAGTGCGCGAAGATTTGTGATGTAAACGGTAGGATTCCGCGATTTGATGTCCAACTTTTATGACAGGATTTAAGGAGTATTTAGGGTCCTGCATGATCATGGATATGTGCTGGCCGCGAATGGCCCTTAGGTCCCGATCGCTCAAAGATGTTAAATCACGGCCTTTAAAGTCAATGCGCTTGGCTTGTACAATACCAGGATGTTGTACCAATCCCAAAATTGCCCGGCCAGTCATGGATTTACCTGATCCAGACTCTCCAACGATGCCTATACGCTCTCGGCCGACAGAGAAACTGATGCCACGAACGGCTTCTACTAAACGGTTTCGAGTTTGAAATCGGACCCAAAGGTCTTCAACTGTTAAAAGAGCGGTCATGATTTTTGCCGCCTTGGATCAAGGACATCGCGCAATCCGTCCCCTAAAAGATTAAATCCAAATTTATCTAATCCAATCACATCATCTCCATTTTTAAATCCAGAAGTAACGTACTCAATTCCTCCGAACCATTCTTTTGATGCTCCTTTGGTTGTAATATTAATAACACCTCCAGTAACATCACCAAATTGAGCAGGTATACCACCTGTAATTACAGACACTTGTTCTATAGAAGACTTAGGTAAATTTTGAGATCCTCTAACTTTAATACCATCTATATATACATCTGTACCACTACTTCTAGACCCCCTAACATTCAAATCTGTTGTACCATCATCTTTAGAATATACACCTCCTACAGTAGCAGCAATTGAAGCTGCAGAAC
>JAESSA010000115.1 GCA_016764355.1 Sneathiella sp.
GTCATAAAACCAATTTTGATAATTTGACGCCTCTCTATCCTGATGAAGCCATTAAATTGGAAATAGAGAGTGATCCAACAAAAGGTATTAGTTCAGCCAGAGTTATTGATCTGGTTTCCCCGCAAGGGAAAGGGCAGCGAGCCCTCATCGTGGCACCGCCCAGAACTGGTAAAACAGTTCTTCTACAAAATATCGCAAACTCCATCACAACCAATAATCCCGATATTTACCTGATCGTACTTCTTATTGATGAACGTCCGGAAGAAGTGACAGACATGAAGCGTTCTGTGGTCGGTGAAGTTGTGTCCTCTACTTTTGATGAACCAGCATCCCGTCACGTACAGGTTGCTGAAATGGTGATTGAGAAAGCAAAACGGCTTGTAGAGCATAAAAGGGATGTTGTTATCCTTCTTGATAGTATCACCCGCCTTGCTCGTGCCTATAATACGGTTATCCCATCCAGTGGTAAGGTTCTTACCGGCGGTGTGGACGCAAATGCACTTCAACGGCCTAAGCGTTTCTTTGGTGCTGCTCGTAATATCGAAGAAGGGGGATCCTTAACGATTGTGGCAACTGCTTTGATTGATACGGGTTCTCGTATGGATGAAGTGATTTTTGAAGAATTTAAGGGAACAGGTAACTCTGAAATTATCCTTGATCGTAAGTTGTCTGATAAACGTATCTTCCCAGCAATTGATATTACGAAATCCGGTACCCGGAAAGAAGAGTTACTGGTCGATAAAAACACACTCTCTAAAATGTGGGTTCTTCGCCGTATTCTGAATCCAATGGGAACAACGGACGCCATGGAATTCTTGCTTGGCAAACTTAAAGAGAGCAAGACAAATGATGATTTCTTCGATTCTATGAACACCTAATCGAATGATTTAGACGATTTGAAAAAGGCGCCTTTGTTGAGCGCCTTTTTTATTGTCTATCTCTATATTTAAATAGAACCCTCAATTTACTTGGTTTTTTTGTCACAATAATTTAGAGTAATAACTCAGGTAATTACGTAAATTATACTATGAAAGTGATAGTGAGTGGCTCAAAAACCTAAAAATCTTGATCCATTTGAGACACGTCTGCGAAAAACTGGAAGTGCCGCTGGGGTTACCATACCCGCCGAATTTTTACGAAATCTAGGATATGAGATTGGCGATACGCTTCGCGTAACTGTAGAAGATCAAGCTCTCAGAATTCAAAAAATAGATCAAGAATTTGACACTTATTTGGATCTCTATTCCCATATTGAAGATCGCTTTACCCCTGCATTTTCCAAGATGGTTAAAGGCATATGATTATCAGCCTGCCATCAAAATCGGTTATTTGCGAAATTCATAAAAAACAAAATGAAAAATTTCGCGGTATCAGTTTTGAACCTGATCCGTCTAAATTAAATTCTGCACTAGCATGGCCTCGTATGATGGTCACAGCGGGGGGAGGTGTGGATGTTTTTGATATAGCCGTATCTCTTATGGTCAGTATTGCTACTCAAAGACCCTTTAGTCACGGGAACAGACGGATGGGATTAACCTTGTGCTTAATAACTTTACGCCGTAATGGCTGGGTATTGGATATAACCAATGAAGAAGCCATTGGCTTGATGACTAAATTGGCAGATAAGACTACTGAAGAAAATTACATGGTGAAATTTTGCCGTGAAAAATCCATTTATATGGGCAGTTAGTTTTCAAGATTTTCGGTAGTTGGTTAATTTTCAAAATTTCATAACAAAACGCAACTTAATTTTCAATATTTTTGTATATTTTTAGTAATAATATATGTAATTACGTATATATGTCATTGAAAATAAACAATTTAATAATCTATGAAAATTGGCAATAAAAAAGGGTGTCAAAATATTTGTGGCACCCTTTTTACAAATTTCAGACGATTACAGGGTAAAAACAGTCGATCCTGTAGTTTTTCTACCTTCTAAATCGCGGTGTGCCTGAACGGCTTCTGATAGGGGATATGTTTGTCCGATATTGATGGACAGAGTACCACTTTCTACGAGCTTGATAACGTCACCTGAAGATTGCTCCAGCTCGGCGCGGGTTGCTGTATAGGCCATCAAAGACGGACGGGTGACATAGGCAGACCCTTTTGCCGTTAATATGGCGAGGTCTACATCTCTAACAGGACCAGATGCATTACCGTAAGAGACTAAAAGGCCTCTCATTTGCAGGCAATCGAGTGATTTTTCAAAGGTGTCTTTTCCAATGCCATCATAAACAACAGGAACCCCTTTCCCATCCGTGATCTCTTTGACCCGCTCTACAAAATCTTCTTTTTGATAATTAATGGTGTGATCACAGCCATATTTTTTAGCAAGGGCTGCTTTCTCGTCTGATCCCACTGTGCCTATAACCGTTGCGCCAAGATGTTTTGCCCATTGGCAGGCCATCAGACCAACGCCGCCTGCAGCGGCATGAAACAGGATAGTATCTCCCGGTTTTACTTGATATGTTCGTTGAAGGAGATATTCAGTGGTCATTCCTTGCAACATCATCGCAGCGGCTGTCTGATCACTAATGCTATCGGGTATTTTGATAAGGATTTTGGCTGGCATAACCCGCGCTTCGGAGTATGCCCCGATGGGCGCACCGGCATAGGCCACACGATCGCCAACTGCAAAACCTGTTACATCTGGACCAAGTTCTTCAATGACGCCGGCAGCTTCCATTCCTGGTGTATTTGGGTAAGGAGCAGGGTAGAGGCCAGTTCTGAAATAGACATCGATGTAATTAAGACCAACCGCTGCGTGGCGTATTCTTACTTCGCCAGAACCTGGCTTGCCAACTTCAACATCTTCCCAGTTCATAACTTCCGGGCCGCCTGGTTCACGGAAAACAATTGCTTTTGTCATATTTTAAGTCCTTGAGTTTGCGCCCCAAGTGGGAGGAAACTTATAATTCCATATTAATTTGTAGCGGGGGCAGGGCGCCTTCTAGTGTCAGAAGTGCTTGCTTGGTCTCAACGCCTCCTTGCCCGGAGAAACCACCCATTTCCTTACCAGCAGCAAGGACACGGTGACAGGGTATAATAATCGGAATAGGGTTCAAACCACAAGCATTTCCAACGGCTTGGGCAGAGTTGTCTATTTCCTTTGCAATCTCTCCATAGGATTTTGTCTGTCCGCCAGGGATAGCGACCATAGCGTTACAAACTTGCTTTTGAAAATTTGATCCCGGTGGGTTAAGGGGGAGATCAAAATCTAGTCTGTCCCCATCAAAATATTCATTAAGTTGGGTAATTGTTTTTAGAAGAAGTGGGGTCTCTGATTGCCATTCCTCTGGCACCCATCCCCAATCTAGGGAGATAATAAATCCATCTTCTTCGGTGACCGTCAAGTCTCCGACGGGACTATGCATAGAGAGTTGAGACATTTAATCCTCTTTTTGTAAAACGGCTCTAAGAGCAAGCGGAGAGTTCGCCGGATCCGAACAAACTGGCCCAGTACAGACATAAGCCGTTGGTTTGTCGCCTTTTCTGGTTTTGCCTTGTGCTGGGTGATCGAAGGGCAGGTTTTCTGTATCTTCAATTATATTCACAATTTTTGTAGGTAAGCTAAAATCGTTCAAAGTTGCGAGCAGATCAAGGGTTCCTCTCTCATCCCGGCGGCCCACAATAACGATTTGCATACCTTCAATAAGAGTTTCAAAATTATTGAGAAATGTCGCTAGCGGGAAGAAATTTCTGCCAAGTTCACTAGAAAATGTACGAACTATGTCTTTTGCTTTCTCGAACGGCTCCCGCTCACCTGTCAGATAGTGGAGCTTTGCCAGCACTTCCAAAACGCTACCATTTCCAGAGGGTACGGCATTATCAGCGGCATTTTTTGAGCGAACGATAAGGGCTTCTGCATCATCAGCGGTATAGAAATAGCCACCATTTTGATCCCAAAAATGTGTATTGAGAAGGGTTACCCATTCCTGAGCGCGTAGTAGATAAAAGTTTTTGCCTGTTATCTCATAAAGGACAAGAGCGGCTCGGCTCATATTTACATAATCGTCCAGAATACCGGCATGTTTGGCTGTCCCTAAGCGGTAACTGTGATACAGCCTTCCATCCTCTGTCATGGAATGGGTGGTTATGGCAGAGAAAGCACTTTCAGCGCACTCTATCCAGCTTATCTCGCTGAAATATTGGCCTGCCTTTGCCAATGTGGCAATCATCAAGCCATTCCAGTCTGTAAGGACTTTGCTATCTAGACCAGGACGGATTCTTTTTTCTCTCACATCAAAAAGTTTTTGAGAGAGTTTTTCCAGCTGCTTTTCAGTCTCTGGGTCCAGTAAGGTACGGTAATTCAAGCGATTGAGAATGTTGGTTTCTTCCCAATTACCATCCGATGTTACACCATAAAATTCGGAATATTGAGCCGCTTCCTTGTCTAATATACTGTCAATTTCTGTCTGAGACCACGTATAAAATTTACCCTCAACGCCTTCACTATCGGCGTCTATGGTTGCTGAAAAAGCGCCGTTTTCTGCGATCATTTCACGTTTTAGCCACCCAACAGTTTGGTAAATACGTTCCTTAAATAGCTCATTCTTGGTCTCCCCATGTACGAGGAGGAGGAGGTCAAGGATTAAGGCGTTATCATAGAGCATTTTTTCAAAATGGGGAGCAAGCCAAGCAGCATCCGTGGAGTATCGCGAATATCCACCACCTAGATGATCATAAATACCGCCTTGTGACATAGAGGTGAGGGCTTTGGTCACAATTTCTTCAAGGGCTTCATTGCCAGTGCGGAGATAACTTCTCCATAAATTTTCAAGCACATAAGATTGCGGGAATTTAGGAGCAGAACCAATACCGCCAAATTGTGGGTCTGCTTCCTGAGCATATCGCTCGCTAATCCTATCAAGGACTTCCAAGGTAAGCTTTGGCGCATCCCCTGTAGGAGAGGCATTATGGTTTTTTAGGGCCTCTTTTAGAATATCACGGTTTTTTGTGACTTTTTCTGGCTCATTCTTAAATATTCCCGCCACAGATTCCAAGACATTGGGAAATCCCGGTCGGCCGTAAGCCTGCTCTTTTGGAAAATAAGTGCCACCCCAGAAGGGCTCTCCCTTTGAATTGAGGAACATGGTGAGGGGCCATCCTCCTTGCTCTCCCAAAAGGGCCAAAGAGGTTTGATAAATCTGGTCAATATCCGGGCGTTCTTCCCGATCTACCTTGATATTGATGAAAAGATCATTCATCAGTTCGGCGACAGCCTCATCTTCAAAACTTTCATGGGCCATGACATGGCACCAATGACAGGCAGCATATCCCACACTTAAAAGGATTGGTTTTCCGAGCTTTTTGGCCAGTTCAAGTGTTTCCTTACTCCATGGTTGCCAGTGGACAGGATTATCTTTGTGCTGCAAAAGATAAGGACTGGTTTCTTTGCCAAGGATATTTTCCATTTCATTCCCCATAAAACAAGTAAACGACCCATCCAATTGATTGATCATAGAAGTTAATTCACTTACCTTCTATAGGAACACCTCTGCCCAACGCAATAAGGAGCCGCTTTCAATGAAGATTAAACTTGATATTGAGTGTACGCCGCAAGAAGCAAGAGTATTTTTTGGTTTGCCGGACGTCGAAAAAATGCAAGAGATCATGATGAAGGAAATCCAGTCCAAAATGATGGAGGGTATTTCCAATATTGACGCCGATAGCATGATGAAAACCTGGATGCCCGAGGGTATGAAAGGACTGGATCAAATGCAGAATATGTTTTGGTCCTCCATGACCGGCAATAAAACAGACAAGAAGTAAAGAGTTTTCAGTACCATGAGCCTTGATACAATTTTTGCATTGGCCAGTGGCCGGGGGCGGGCAGGTGTGTCTGTTATCCGTCTGTCTGGTCCTGCTTCCTTTTCAATAATAACTGCCCTGACTGATAAACCACTTGCTCCCATAAGACAGGCAGCGGTGAGAGATATATTCAGTTTGGATAAAAGCTATCTGATTGATCAGGCACTTGTGGTTCTATTTAAAGGGCCAGGCAGCTTTACAGGTGAAGATGTCGCAGAAATTCATCTTCATGGCGGTCCTGCATTAATTACAGCCCTTTTTGATCAGATTATCCAAATTGAAAATACGCGTCCTGCGGTTCCTGGTGAATATACTCGGCGGGCGTTTGAGCATGGGAAGCTTGATCTGACAGAGGCGGAGGGTCTTGGCGACCTAGTTAATGCGGAAACTCATGCTCAGCATCAACAAGCCTTGCGCCAAATGCGCGGAGAGCTTGGAGGACTTTACAATAGCTGGCGAACCGATTTGATCAATAATTTGGCCCATCTAGAGGCTGATATTGATTTTCCCGATGAAGATCTTCCGGATGGAGTTGCAGGCGCTATACGGCCAAAAATTAAGGTTTTGCGGACCGCTATTGAAAAACACCTTTCCGATGGTCACAAGGGTGAGAAAATTCGGGATGGCTTGGATGTTGTTATTCTAGGGGCGCCGAATGTCGGTAAATCGAGTCTTTTAAATAAGCTCGCAAGGCGAGATGCTGCCATCGTGTCGGAGCAAGCGGGTACAACACGGGACATTGTTGAAGTCCATATGGATTTGGCCGGGTATCCTGTAACTATTGCTGATAAATCATTAAAAAAAGTTGTA
>JAESSA010000116.1 GCA_016764355.1 Sneathiella sp.
GGTTATTTTTATTGCGCGTCCATCTGCAAGCTGAGCAATAAAACTCCCTTCCAACTTACGTCGATAGTTCGTTTTTTTCTCTATATAGTCTTCAGTTCCTGAAAAATTTCTGCCGGGAACAACAATTCCCCGTTCAACATCCAGCCTATCGAGCTCAGTAAAATGAACTCCAGGTGCGATATCTTCCTGAGAATAGTCATACAATATTCGAAAATTTTCATCACATGCAACCAATGCACCATTTTCATCATAGATGACGCAGGCTTCCAGAGTTTTTTCTCCGTCATTCATTGTAAATACTAAAATTTCCCAACATTTATGTGACGATAAAGGCAGGTTTTTCTAAAAATAAAATTGTTAAAGGCGTGAATACTGCCATATCCGAAGCCTCAAGGCTTTGAAAGTTAATCTAATACTCCCTTTAACAGTATCAAGTTTAAAGCCGAAAACAGTTAGATTTACAGATCGTTCGAGATTTTTATTTATTACTTTTGTCTCGTTTAACGTATGTCAGCCCCTTTACGATCCCTTGAAAGGCGCGAATATCGGATTCCATTAAGCCAAACCGTTGAAACATATTGCGCATATTCTTCAAGATTACTGGTTTCCGAGGAAGCATTTTGTCAAAATACCCGTTGGTAGTCAGTTCTGTCTCTAATCTGTTGAATAAATGAGTGAGCTCTTCTTTTGTAGCGGGACGTTCTTCATTTGTGATGTATTCGTCAGGTGTCTCGTCCGCTACCTGAAACCACTCATATCCTAAAAGAAGAACAGCTTGCGCCAAATTGATAGAGGAAAAGTCAGGATTTAAGGGAACGGTGATTATGGCGTCAGAAAGCGTAATGTCATCTCCCGACAAGCCCGAGCTCTCTTTCCCGAATAATATTCCGCTTTTCTCATTCCCGGCGGAGAATTTGCGTAGTTCAGTCGCCGCTTTTCTCGGGGTCACAACATGTTTGATCATATCCCGCGGGCGGGCAGTCGCGGCGTAGATATGATGTAAATCCGCTGTTGCTGCCGCAACACTATCGAAAACTTGCGCGTTAGCAAGAACTGCATCGGCGCTTGCAGCCATAGCGACAGCTCGCTCGTTAGGCCAGCCATCGCGCGGCTTTACAAGACGTAAATCCGTGAGGCCAAAATTCAACATGGCCCGTGCCGACGCACCAATATTCTCTCCCATTTGGGGTTCAACGAGAATGATCGTCGGGGCGTTTTCTGCCACAGTCATGAAACTTATCTTTCTATACCTGCTATTTACCTGCAGGAGCACCTTCGCGAAGAAGTTTGTAATTAATACTGTCGATGAGCGCTGCAAAGGATGCATCGACGATGTTTGGTGACACGCCAATTGTAAACCAGCGATGACGGCTATCGTCCGTGCTTTCGATCATAACCCGTGTAATCGCTTCTGTACCCGTATTCAAAATACGAACCTTAAAGTCAGCAAGGCGGAGATCACTGATATATTCTGAATATTTACCAAGATCTTTCCGTAGCGCCGTATCTAAGGCGTTTACGGGGCCATTTCCCTCACCCACTGACAAGTGCCGTTTTCCATCGACGACAACTTTAACCACGGCATCGGCAACGGTAACCAGATCCCCGTTTGCATTATGTCGGCGTTCCACTTGCACACGGAAACTCTCCACATCAAAATAATCAGGTAACAGACCAAGGCGCCGACGGGCCATCAGCTCGAAGCTAGCAAGGGCGCTATCATAGGCGTAACCCCTAAATTCCCGCTCTTTCACATCTTCCAGAAGACGGTCCACTTTTGGATCTTTTGGATCGATATCAAGGCCAAGATCTTTTAATTGGGCTAGAATATTGGAACGACCAGATTGGTCTGACACAGGAATAACCCGCTTATTGCCGACAAGAGGCGGATCAATATGCTCGTATGTTTTCGGGTCTTTTTGAACCGCCGACACATGCAAGCCGCCTTTATGACTAAAGGCAGAAGCCCCCACATAAGGTTGATGACGGTTAGGAGCCCGATTGAGCAGCTCGTCCAGCAAATTGGAAACAAACTTAAGGCTTTTAAGGCCTTCTGCAGTAATGCCAGTCTCGAACTTGGATTTGAAAGGCTCTTTTAACAAGAAGGTCGGGATCAGGCTTACCATATTGGCGTTGCCGCATCTCTCCCCAAGGCCATTTAGCGTGCCTTGTACATGACGAACCCCTGCTAAAACTGCGGCAAGTGTGTTTGATACGGCGTTTTCTGTATCGTTATGAGTATGAATTCCCAAATGATCGCCTGGTATATGTTTAACCACTTCAGATACAATAGATGTGACTTCATGAGGCATCGTACCGCCATTGGTATCACACAAAATGCACCAGCGGGCCCCCGCATCATATGCGGCTTTCAGGCAGGATAGGGCAAATTCAGGGTTAGCTTTATAACCATCGAAGAAATGTTCCGCGTCATACATGGCTTCCCGGCCAAGGCGCACACATTCTTCAATACTGGATGAGATAAGTTTCAGGTTTTCATCGTTGGTAATTCCCAGAGCGATATCAACGTGGTAGTCCCAGCTTTTACCAACAAGGCAAACGCCTGGCGTCTCCGCGTCCAAGACCGCTTTTAACCCAACATCGTTCGACGCACTTCGACCCGAACGGCGTGTCATTCCAAAGGCAGTAAAAACAGCATTTTTCAGTTTTGGTGGGTTGGCAAAGAATTCCGTATCACCGGGATTGGCACCGGGCCACCCCCCTTCAACATAATCGATACCTAGCTTGTCGAGAGCTTCGGCAATAATGTTCTTATCTTCAACACTGAAATCTACACCTTGGGTTTGCGCACCGTCGCGCAATGTTGTGTCGAAAAGATAAAGCCGTTCTTTGCCCATTATACCCTCTTCCAAGTTGTGCCCTGCGGGCTATCTTCCAGAACAATTCCTTGATCTTTCAAGCTGTCCCGAATTTCATCTGACCGTGCATAATTTTTATTTGTTTTGGCCTCAACCCGCTCCAAGATCAATGCTTCAATCTGGTCAGCGGTTACATCGCCCTCTTCAGCGCCTTGAAACCATTCCTTTGGGTCTTGCTGAAGAAGACCAAGTAAGTTACCGCCAGACAACAACTTTCCTTTAATTTTTGACCGTTCGACAAGGTTCGTTTCTTTATTTGCCGCACTGGACAAGGCATACAAAGCTGCCAAAGCTTTTGGCGTATTTATGTCATCTTCAAGGGCATCCAAAACACTTTTCGCAACTTGGCTTTCGTCGGCCTCAACATCAGATAAACTTTGCAAGCTGGTGTATAATTTATCCAGATTGGTTTTTGACTGCTTTACGCCGTCACTGGTCCAATCAAGGGGTTGGCGGTAATGAGCAGACAGCATGTTGAGGCGCAATGCCTCCCCCGGTGCTTCTGCCAGCAATTCCCGAACAGTTCTGAAATTGCCGAGGGATTTAGACATCTTATCCCCCTCAACAGTCAAGAAACCATTATGTACCCAATAGCGGGCAAAGGTCCCATCCCCATTTGCGCAGCAGCTTTGCGCCACTTCATTTTCATGATGGGGAAAAATCAAATCACGACCACCGCCATGAATATCAAATGTATCTCCAAGCTCTGCTCTCGACATGACGGAACATTCAATATGCCAACCGGGACGCCCCCGCCCCCATGGACTGTCCCATCCAGGAATGTCATCTGCAGAGGGTTTCCATAGAACGAAATCAGCAGGGTCTTTTTTATAAGGGGCTATTTCAACCCGCGCACCCGCAATCATGTCATCCCGATTACGACCAGAAAGCTTCCCGTAATCTGCCATGCTGGTTACATCAAAAAGCACATGACCTTCAGCTTCGTATGCATGGCCTTTTTCCATCAAAACACCAATCATCTCCACCATGCCGACAATATGTTCTGTGGCTTTTGGTTCACGATTGGGCGGTAAGGCTCCCATTTCAGCCATATCTTCATGATAAGCTTTAGTTGTCCGTGTGGTCAGGGCCTCAATACTCTCCCCATTCGCCTCGGCAGCGGCGATAATTTTGTCTTCAACATCGGTGATATTGCGGACATAATTAACATGCGCATCGCCATATTGCAGACGAAGAAGACGCGCGAGCACATCAAAAATGATGACAGGGCGTGCATTGCCAATATGGGCCGTATCATAAACAGTCGGGCCGCAGACATACATCCCGACATTGGCAGGGTCACGGGGAACAAATTCTTCTTTTTGTCGGCTCGCAGTATTGTAGAGATGGAGTGCCACGTCATTTATTCCAATTAAAGAGTTTTTCCATTCAAGCGAGCGAGAGCTTTTTCCCGACCAATGAGCGGTAACATTTTGTTCATTTCAGGACCGTGCGCCTGACCAGTAAGCGCTTGACGGAGTGGCATAAAGAGGGCTTTCCCCTTAACGCCAAGCCCTTCTTTCACCGCAGTTGTCCATATTTTCCAGCTTCCCTCATCCAGATCGCCCACTGGCAGAAGCTCCGCAGCTGAGGTCAAGAATGCTTGATCCTCAACAACTGGAGAGATCGGACCATCGACTACCGCAAGCCAGTCAGATGCTTCAGTCATTGCCGTAATATTACCGCGAATAGCGAGCCAGAAAGCTTCAGTGGCAGTTGGCAAGGAAAGTTTCTCTTCGGCTTTATCCCATGGCATCTCGTGCAAGATTTTTGCGTTCAAATTACGCAGTTCTGCAGGGTCAAATTTGGCTGCCGCCCGGCTGAAACGTGAAATGTCAAATCCTTCGATTACTTCATCCAGATTGTTCCTCATCACGATATTATCAGAAGTACCCAGACGCGCGAGCAAGCTATTGATGCTCATAGGATCAAGGCCACTTTCACGAAGCTCACGCAGCGACTGGCTTCCCTCCCGCTTGGAAAGCGGTCCACCATCCGGCCCCATAAGAAGGGGGATATGAGCAAATGTCGGCGCATCCGCGTTAAGCGCTTTAAATAGCTGAATGTGTAGCGCCGTATTACTCACATGGTCTTCACCGCGAATAACATGGGTGATCGCGAAATCGATGTCATCCACAACAGAGGGTAAATGATATAGCGGACGTCCATCAGTTCTGATTAAAACTGGATCAGACATACTGCCACAATCCACTTCTACATGGCCGCGAATGTCATCTTCCCAAGCGACAACCTCTTGATCAAGAAGAAAACGCCAATGAGGTTTGCGGCCTTCAGCTTCAAAAGCAGCCTTTTCTTCATCGGACAGTTTCAGGGCAGAACGGTCGTATACTGGAGGCAATTTGCGGGCCAGCTGGCGTTTGCGTTTATAATCTAGCTCATCTCCGGTCTCGTAACACGGATAAAGGCGGCCGGATGCTTTTAGAGTATCAAATGCAACTGTATATTCAGCATTGCGATCCGATTGTTTCTTAAGTTCTGACCATTCCAGCCCCAACCACATCAAATCGTCCTGAATGCCTTGAGCATATTCTTCTGTTGACCGTTCCTCGTCCGTATCATCCAAACGAAGAACCATTCCGCCACCCGTTTTTTTGGCAAAGAGCCAATTAATCAGGGCAAGACGGGCATTACCAACATGAAGATATCCAGTTGGACTTGGCGCAAATCTAAATTTTGTTGTCATCTTTTATCTCTGAACCCGTTTGTAATTGGATATCGTCTGTCCCGACCAAAATTGCGGGTTGTAATCTTAACGCCTGGAGGTGCCTGACGTCTTTTATATTCGGCAATATACAGTAAATTCTGAATACGGCTCACTATTTCGCTATCGAAGCCTTCTTTTACAATGGCACCGACAGATTTTTCATCTTCAACCAACCCGTGAAGGATTGCATCCAACACATCATAGGGCGGCAGGCTATCTTCGTCTTTTTGATCGTCCCGAAGTTCCGCAGAAGGCGGTTTGGCGATAACATTGTGGGGCATTACGGGACCATCAGGTCCTTTAAAATGCGTTAAAAAGTTATTATTCCGCCATTCAGACACTTCAAAGCACAAGGTTTTATAAACGTCTTTAAGCACGGAAAAACCGCCACACATATCGCCGTAAATTGTCGCGTAACCGGTGGACATTTCGGATTTATTGCCTGTGGTCAGCACCATTTTTCCAAACTTGTTGGAAATGGCCATCAAGGTAACGCCTCGAACCCGAGATTGAATATTTTCCTCTGTCGTATCGCTGGTCGTCCCTTCGAACAGCGGGCCTAGCATCTCATTATACGCTTCAACCGCAGGTGCGATCGACACGCTATCGAGCTGCGTCCCTAACATTTTTGCGCATGCAGACGCGTCATCCAGACTTTCCTGACTGGTATAGCGTGAAGGCATCATGACACAATGCACTTTGTCCGCGCCAAGTGCATCAACGGCCACCGCTGCACTCAACGCACTGTCAAGACCACCAGACAATCCAAGGACCACGCCGGGAAAGCCATTCTTTTCAACATAATCTTTAAGGCCCAGAACCATCGCGCTGTATACACGCTCCAAACTGGCCCCCGGCTCTTTTAAGTCTGTGGTAATGCAGGACCAATTATCGTCATCACCACGAACCCAATCGGTGACAAGCAAATCTTCTTTCCAACAAGCCAT
>JAESSA010000117.1 GCA_016764355.1 Sneathiella sp.
GTCAACTTGAAGCCGCTGCCAAGCTCGGTGCGGATATAGTGGAATTCCATGTGGGTCCCTTTTGTGATGCCACGGCAGGAGATGTGTGTCAGGTTGAGCTGGATAAAATCCTGAACGGGGCCGCAATAGCAGAAGAGTTAGGGCTTGAATGCCACGCGGGCCATGGCATAACCTTTGATACAGTCGCACCAATCGCCCAAATACCAAATGTTGTTGAACTGAATATTGGCCATTTCCTGATCGGGGAGGCAATTTTTATTGGTTTAGAGGCGGCTATTGAAAAAATGCGGCGGCTTATGGATGAGGCTCGAAATTCTGTTTCGATAGAAGGATAATCCAATGATCATTGGACTTGGAAATGACATCATTGATATTCGCCGGATTGAGAAAACAATTGGACGATTTGGGGATCGCTTTATTCAACGTATTTATACGGAAGTAGAGCAGAAGAAATCTGAACGGCGTATGAACCGGATTGATTCCTACGCAAAACGTTATGCCGCCAAGGAAGCATGTTCAAAGGCACTTGGCACCGGATTTCGAAAAGGCGTGTTCTGGAAAGATATGGGCGTGGTAAATCTGCCCTCTGGAAAACCCACAATGAAATTAACCGGTGGCGCTTTGAAGCAACTTCACCATATAACACCGGATGGTATGGAGGCTGTCATTCACCTGACCATAACGGACGAGCCGCCACAAGCGCAGGCTATCGTGATGATTGAAGCAATTGATGTTCGGTAAAACATACGTTTTAAAGTAATATTATCCTCAAATTCAGTTGCGCTGAAGCTGGCTTCGTGCAATTGAGAATATTAGAAAAAGTAGGCGATTAAATGAAAGAAGACGTGGTGAAAGAAGAAAGCTGGTTCGGTGAAACTTTTCGTACCATTATATATGCTGTGTTGATTGCAATGGTGGTGCGTACTTTTGCGTTCGAGCCTTTTAAAATCCCCTCTGAATCTATGTTGCCAACCCTTAAAATTGGCGATTATCTTTTTGTGTCAAAATATTCCTATGGTTTTAGTAAGCATTCCTTTCCCTTTAGTGGTGGCATGTTTTCTGGGCGTATTTTGGAAGAGATGCCTGAAAGAGGGGACGTCGCGGTCTTCAAAAAACCAATTGGGGATCCTATCGATTACATTAAACGAATTGTTGGCTTGCCCGGTGACAAGCTTCAAATGATCAATGGTGTCCTTCATATCAATGGGACCGCTGTTAAGCGTGAACGCGTTGAAGATTATGTGGATCGTGATTTTAATGGAAATGTCCGCCGATTTGCCCAGTTTCAAGAAACACTACCAAATGGCCGAACCTACATGACACTGGATCTTACCAGAAACGGGTCTGCAGATAATACAGACGTCTTTACAGTCCCTGCCGGTCATATATTTGGTATGGGCGATAATCGTGATAATTCAACAGATAGCCGCTTCCTGACACATGTGGGGTATATCCCGGTTGAGAATTTGGTTGGGCGCGCTGAGATTTTATTCTTCTCATTAGAGGGGGATACGGCCTTTTGGGAAGTTTGGAAATTACCTTTTGCCACTCGTTGGGAACGCGTATTTTCCTCGTTGAATTGATGCAGAATAGTACACTTAATCTCAACGAACTTATGTCAATCTTGAAGCATAAGTTCGCGGATGAAAACCTTCTTGTAGAGGCTTTGACACATTCGTCTCTTGTAAAGGGCGGTAAAAAGTCGAAGGAGACTACCAGAGATTATGAGAGACTTGAGTTTCTCGGCGATCGGGTTTTGGGTCTGGTCATCAGCGAGGAGTTATTTAGCCGTTACGGCCAAGCGGAAGCGGGGCAGTTATCACGCAGATATAATGCTCAAGTTCGCAAAGAGACTTTGGCATCCATTGGCACAGAACTTGAACTTGCAAAATATATCCGCATGTCCCCTGACTTGAAATTATCGGGAGGCGATAAAAATCCGTCTATCCTTGAAGATTGTGTCGAGGCGATTATCGCAGCCCTTTATTTGGATGGGGGGATGAATGCCTCTTACCAATTTATCAAGAATAATTGGTGGAAACGGTTCGATAAACTGGATGCTGCCAATAAAGACCCTAAGTCATCTATACAGGAATGGGCCGCAAAGGGGGGGAAGAAACCCCCGGTTTATAACGTAGTTGCAGAAGAGGGGCCTGATCACAACAGGTTCTTTACTGTCGAAATTATTGTTGAGGGATGCTCGTCTCATAAAGCAACGGGAGCCTCTAAAAGATCAGCGGAACAACGGGCCGCAGAAAAGTTATTGAAAGAATTGAAGAATGGATAAAACTTTATCCGGTGATACACCGACTAAATGCGGATATATAACGCTGATCGGTGCGCCAAACGCAGGCAAGTCGACACTGCTTAATCACTTAGTAGGCGCAAAAATCGCTATCGTAACGCCAAAGGTACAAACCACGCGCGCGCGCGTGACGGCAATTGCCATTGAAGATCAGACACAAATGATCTTTGTGGATACACCCGGTATTTTCACGCCTTCCCGCAGACTTGAAAAAGCTATGGTCAATGCGGCTTGGGTTGGGGCGAAAGATGCGGATCAGGTTGCGTTGCTGATTGATGTGGTGAAAGGAATTACCAAGGATGTGGAGCGTATTATTGACGGATTAGAGAAATCCGACCAAAAAGCACATGTGATTTTAAACAAGATTGATCTTATCAAACGAGATCGCCTTCTTGGATTGACAGAAAAGTTATCCACTTATGATATCTTTGATAAAATCTTCATGGTCTCTGCCTTAACGGGGGACGGAGTTCCTGAGCTTCGTGCTGAGCTTGCAAGGGAACTCCCCGAGGGGCCTTGGCTCTATCCAGAAGATCAGTTGGCTTTGGCGCCAATGCGCAGCCTGGCTGCGGAAATTACACGTGAGAAGCTCTTCCTGCGGATGAACCAAGAACTTCCCTATTCCCTGACTGTTGAGACGGAGAATTGGGAAGAACGTAAGGATGGGTCTGTAAAGATTGATCAGGTGATTTATGTCTCCAGAGAAAATCACAAACCAATGATCTTAGGTAAAGGCGGACAAACCATCAAAAAAATTGGTGCAATGGCCCGGGAAGATTTGGAAGAGAGCCTTGGTCAACGGGTTCATTTGTTCCTGTTTGTAAAGGTTCGTGAAAAATGGATTGACGATCCCGAACGGTATCGGGAAATGGGTCTGGAGTTTCCAAAAGATTAGCCATTATTCAGGAAATCTGAAATTATTTAAGTCCAAACTCTGTCTGAACAAAAAGTATTTTATTCAGGCGGTGTTTTGATAAGGCATTGAAAAAAGGGTCAAAATCGGATTGCTGGTTTTGACCCTTTTTTTGTCGGCTGTGTTTTCCCATTTTGCATATTAAAAAAACTGCATAAAGAAACTTATTGTTAATATTTTTCCGTCCATGATGACCTACATTAGAAAAGAGAGCAGATTTTTTTAAAAAAACAGAAATCGCTTTTATACACAGAAGGAGAGGCGAAATGGGAACGTTAGACAGGGAATATATCGCAAAGCAGATCAGGCGCGCGGAAGGTGGCACTCCTGAGGAACAATATCGTACAGGTCTTCTTTTTGCAACTGGTGATGGCGTACCAACTGATTTGATAACAGCGCATAAATGGTTCAATTTAGCGGCAATGAACGGCGTTATTGAAGCACGGGAAAGTCGCGCAGAAATCTCACACGATATGTCTACAGATGAGATTGCAGTGGCACAAAAAATGGCGAGGGAATGGTATTTATCTCAATAATTTCTGCTTCTGAGACTGCTCTAGTATCCTTCTGTTAAAGCATTATGTGAATAGCAGGTGTTGATTCACATTAATAAGAAAATTAGAACGCCAACACGGATTGTGATCCTATGCTCCGAAATTTAGGGAATTCTACTTTGAAGATTGTCCCTTTGCCGGGTTTACTAGTCACAATTAACTTTGCATCATGTGCGTCGCTAAATCTTTTTACAAGGGTTAGGCCGAGGCCAGTTCCCTCGCTTTTTATATCTTTAGAAAGCTTACTCCGCTGAAATGGCTCATATAAATGCGGCAGGAATTCCTGCTCGATACCAATGCCTGAATCTTGCACAATTAAAGATACTTTCTCCTTTTCAATTTTCCAGGTGATGCTAACACGGCTGTCCTTTTGTGAGAATTTTACGGCATTGGATACCAAATTTACTAAAATTTGTTTTAGGCGAATAGGATCAGCATAAAGGCTGAGAGAAGGGGGGGAAATATTGATATCAATCTTAATGTTTCTTTCACTTGCCCGCGTATCAACCATTGTTTTACAGGATTTGCAAAGCTGCCTGATATTCACTTTCCGCTCATTAAGAGACATGCTGCCAGTTTCAATTTTAGCAAGATCTAATATTTCGTTGATAAGGCTGAGTAAATGTTCGCCCGCGCCTTCAATATCATGGGCATATTCTTTGTAACGAGGATTCGAATGGGGGCCGTAAATTTCAGATCCTAGAAGAGACGAAAAACCAATTATTGCATTAAGGGGAGTGCGAAGTTCGTGGCTCATATTAGCCATGAACTCTGATTTTGCTCTATCGCTAATTTCAGCTTGCTGCTTTGCTTCCTTCAGCAGTATTTCATTTTTTTTAAGTTCTGTTACATCGCTTTGAATTGAGATGACGCCTCCTGAATTAAGGGCGCTATCGGTTATTTTAATCCATCGATCGTCACTTAGTTGAAATATTGTTGGAGAGCTTTTCTTTTGAAAACGGCCGTTTTTCACCGGCAAAAACCTAGTGGTCGCAGTTTCTCCATCCTGAAACTTAATCGTGCCACGTTCTAAATCCAAACCATTTAAAGTAGAGAAATGAACGCCAAAAGAAGCTTCTTTTTTGGTGTAGTTATAGAGGGCCCGGAATTTATCATTGCATCTGACCAGTTTGCCATTTTTGTCATAAATTACATATGCTTCTGGTATGTTTTCGAGGGCATCTAAAAAGATATCCTCCAACTCCAACTGGCGCTCCATCGTTTCCCCCCAAAGGAAAGCACTTGAATTAGAATTACGATATTCTAATAAGCAATAATCGAATGACTGACTGATACAACGTGAGTACTAGGAAAAAGGTATTGGTAATTTATTAACGAAAAGTTAATTTTTTGTCGAGTGCTAATTTATAATATTTATGCTGAGTTCATATTCAGGTTGCGGACTTGATGTTCAAAATGTTTATCACTACTAAATGTAAGAGCGAATTTTAGTGCTTCGATTAAGAAATTAAAGATAGCTACCAGCCACTTCTCAATTCAATCTGTGGGGTAGTGGGGGATATACAATTACAGTTTTATTATTGCATATGGTGATTAGTCGTCTCTTTTGTCATCAAACAGCGATTTTCTCCCTTTAATTCTGGGCGCGGGCAGTATTCTTGAGCTAAGCGCAAAGCTAGCGTTGTCTACACAGATTTGTACAATTTAAACTACAATAATAAAAATGAAGGCAGATGAAAATAGTACTTTACACGGCCTCAAAACCTTATATATTCCGCGCTGTTGTCGCCTACTGTGGCGCATGTGGAGAAGTGGCCGAGTGGCTGAAGGCGCGCCCCTGCTAAGGGTGTATACGTTCACGCGTATCGTGGGTTCGAATCCCACCTTCTCCGCCACAACACCTTCCTTGAATGTCCGTATCTGTCCATATAGACCGCAGTTTTGCTGGGCTTTGTTAGATTTTTTGTCTTTACACGTTCGCTAATGTTCGCCATAATTCATGTATCATTTGTGGGTTAGTTTGTGGGTGGAAAAATGGCGCGCAGTATAAATCGACTATCAGCACGTAAAGTTTCTACGATTACAGAATCAGGCATGCATGCCGATGGTGGAGGCTTAAACCTTCAAGTCAGTAGGTCAGGCTCAAAATCCTGGATATTTCGTTTCATGCTCAATGGTAGGGCTAGAGAGATGGGATTGGGGCCATATCACACGATATCGTTGCTGGAGGCTAGGGAAATGGCCTTGGAGTGTCGGAAGCAGGTATTAACTGGGATTGATCCTATTGAAAAAAGAAAACAAGAACGGCTGCTTCATACCGAAGTAAATTTAGAGGCTGTAAGTTTCAAAGATTGTGCTGACAAATATATTTCGGCGAAAAGTAACGAATGGACAAACGATAAGCACAGGAAGCAATGGGTAAGTACACTTGAAACTTTCGTTTATCCTGTCTTTGGTACTTAGCGGTAAGTCTCGTCGATACAGAACTGGTAATGCAGGCACTTGAACCCATTTGGATAGACAAAACAGAAACGGCCAGCCGGGTTCGTGGTCGAATTGAAAGCATACTGGATTGGGCTACTACTAAGGGCCATCGGCGGGGCGAAAATCCTGCCCGGTTGAAGGGCCATCTTGATAACCTACTGCCCAAGCAATCAAAAATTCACATAGTTGAACATCATAAAGCATTGGCATACACGGATATTTGCGGTTTTTTGAAGCAACTGAAAGGATGTAAGGGTGTTTCAGCTAGAGGCTTGGAATTTCTTATCCTGACGGCGGCAAGAACAAATGAAGTTA
>JAESSA010000118.1 GCA_016764355.1 Sneathiella sp.
TGCGGCAATTGAAGAGCAATCCGCTTCTACGCAGGAAATATCGCGAAGTGCAGTGGAGGCCTCATCTGGCACTCATGAGGTGACAAATAACATCTCTAACGTGACACGTTCTGCGGAGGAGACGGGTTCTGCCGCAAACCATATGCTAGATCAGTCAAACGATCTAGCATCTCAGGCGCAAGAGTTGAACAAAGAAGTTTCAAACTTTCTCGACAATGTGAGATCAGCTTAACGTTACGATAAGCTGCAAGGCTTAGGCCTTGCAGCTTTTTCTAAGTTCTTTTTACTTCTTCAGCCGTTAAATGTTGGCCAAGTCCCTCAGCCGTATTCCCAAGCGCTGCGATACAGTTTGAAGCACGTTTCTGCGGTATATTGACAGAAAAACGCGTGATGAAATGCGTTCCGGTTTTTGTCTCCGTCCGATCTGATTTGAGTCGGATAATATTCGCATCAAAATTGATAAAGACTTCAGACAATCTGGCAAGAAGGCCCGGTTGATCCTCCCCCTCACATTTTATCCGGTGGGTGATGTCTGTGGGTGGCGTATCGGCATCCCGAATACTAAACCGCTTTACATGAACTTCGGCATCCTTGAGGCTCTCAATCGATGTAAGCTCATTTGTCATTTCGCTTTCCGTCAATTCGTCGGGAATTTCAATAATGCTCGTAAATTCTCCTCCCTTGCCAAGGATTGCAAAGGTTGTGTCACCAAGGTTTACGCCCCGATCAAATAAATATCCAGTAACCTCCGATATGAGGCCAACACGGTCATTCGAATAGACAGAAAGTAGTGCTTGATAGCTTTTCATCGGAGATCCCTCTTTAATTGGTATCTAAAGTTTACACATTAATTCTGTTGGCTGAAATATAATTTAGAAAGTTGGTATGCTTCCAGATGTAGGGCGTTGGAATAGAATAAATTTTCTATAAAAAATAACGGGGCGTTAACGAAGAATTGCTACAAATACTTGGCTTGATTGCTTTTATTAGTAATAAGAAAAACCCAGTTAGCAATAAGTGGAGATATAAGATGCTGATCGGTGACCTTCTGCTCGCCCATGGTTTGGTGACTTTTGCGGATATTGAACTTGCTGTACACCGTCAAAAAGAAAACGGCGGTAGGCTAGGGGAAAACCTTGTTGCTTTGGGTGTATTGACCAAAGATCAGGTTGAAAAGGTTATATATGAAGCGCCGCAGGCATCAAAGACCATTGAAGATACTGGGGTCCAATCCGCGAATCTTTTAAGAATTTTGTTTAAGGCTATCTATACGAACAGCCTTGAGACCGCCTCTGAATTTTCAGCAACAATAAAGTTGCCTGTTCCGGTGATCAACCGACTTGTGCAATTGGCTGCGGATCGTAAATTTATTGAAGCGCTGGGATCATCCGATCAATCAGGCTTTTCCGAAAACCGCTATGTATTGACTGAAGCTGGAAAACGTTTCGCAATTGAGTCATTGGCCCAAAACCAGTATGTGGGCCCAGCGCCGGTTTCCCTTAAATCCTATCAAGATCGGATCCTGCAGCAAAAAATAACCAACGAGCGGGTCAATAAGGAAAAGATCGCCGATAGTTTTAAAAATCTGGTGATTGCCGATGATTTTGTTCGCAGGCTTGGTCCAGGCATCAATGCGGGTAAGAGTATTCTTCTGTATGGCCCTCCAGGAAATGGAAAGACGACGGTCGCGGAGAAAGTGGCTGATATATTTGCGAACATTATCTACATTCCCTATTGTTTCGAGGTCGACGGGCAAATCATCAAGGTTTTCGATCCGGCAATTCACAAGCCGGTCTTACCGAAAAAACAGGATCAATCGGGCTCTGGTTTGCGCCGAGAGGAGTTTGACGGTCGGTGGGTTCCATGCGAGCGTCCTATCGTGATTACCGGTGGTGAGCTTACTTTGGAAATGTTGGATTTGAGTTATAATGCTCATGCCAAATTTTATGAAGCGCCGTTGCATGTTAAGGCATCAAATGGCACGTTTATTATTGATGATTTCGGCCGCCAGTTGGTAAGCCCGGAGGAGCTCCTTAACCGGTGGATTGTACCGCTGGAAAGCAGAATAGATTTTCTGAAATTGCATACTGGTAAAAGCTTCCAGCTCCCTTTTGATGAGTTGGTCATTTTCTCGACCAATTTATCTCCAGATGACCTGATGGATCCTGCTTTTTTACGTCGAATACCCTATAAGTTGGAGACGGTCGGTCCGAATAAAGAGCAGTATTTTGAAATCTTTAAAATTGTCGCTGCCTCTCGTGGTTTGGAGATGACAGAAGACATTTTGAATATCGTGATTGAAGAATTGCAGGTAAAGAATAACTTCGATCTCGCCTGTTTTCAGCCGAAATTCATAATCGATCAAATAGTTTCAGCCTGCAAATATGAAGAGGTTGCGCCCGTAGTTACGGAAGAATATGTAAAGGACGCTTTGAAAAACCTTTATACAAGTGGTGCAAAAGGAGCAAGTAAAACGACCGCGAAATCTCGGGCCTCAAAGACCTGATTTCTCAACAATCGGATATTATACTTGTTCTTTGAATAGATAATTCTCAGGCGAATTCTTTAGCATGAAGGACTGCTTGAGTGCGGTTGTTTACACCCAATGTTCTGAAAATCGCTGTGATATGAACCTTAATGGTACTTTCTGCCAGCTCTAACGCGGCGGCAATTTCTCGGTTGGATTGCCCTTGGGCCATCAGGTCGAGGACATTTTTTTGGCGTCGTGTGAGAGAATGAGTCGCATTCTCAGTACCGTTTGCCGTAGTTTTCTGCTTGTTGCCAAAAGTCCCGAAGTTTTGCATAGACATGGAAAATGCTTGAGAGGGGATATATTTTCCGCCAGATAGAACCAGACGAATTGCGCTGATGAGAACTTCTCTCGTCGATGATTTCGGGATATATCCATCAGCACCAAGCTTAAGTGCATTTGTCATGACAGCTATTTCCTCAGAAGCGGAAATGACAACGACTGGAATTGAGGGATGACCCTCTTTTAATTCCGTTAAAACTTCATTGAAGTTTTTACCTGGCATACGAACATCAATAATGATCAAATCAGGTTTCGATGTATCGGCAGCCATCTCCGCCTGCAATTCATCAAAATCGTTGCAATCAACTATATCTGTATTATCATCCAGCTGTGTAAGCAGGCCCGAAAGAGCCATGCGGTATAGCGGGTGATCATCTGCAATTAATATCTTCATTTGCTCAACAAATACTATCTCTACTAGATGTAAGCTTTACAGTATCATGGAACGCGATTTCTGTATAGGCAAATAAACCCTAAGGGGAATTGCTTCTGATTTTTGTCAACCGAACATTTAGATTTAACAGGTTATTTGATATCGGTGCCCCACATATAATTGATGCGCAACAGACAAAATTTTGTTTCCCGTCCAGGTCCGTCGATTAATTTGAGTACAGGGAACTGGCTGATCTATATCTAAAAAGTGATGGGCTTCTGGCGATGATATAACGGCTTGTAATTGATGATCATGAGATAGGCGTGAGAAAGTTTCTGAAAAATAGGAATCCGTTGTTTTTTCACTATAATCTTGTTTCAGAAAATCAGGGCAGAGAGACGGGTTTACGTAGCGATCCTCAAGCATGACTGGAATGCCATTCTCGCGATGCACGATATAAGCACGGAAAACAGTTTCACCCGATTTCAAACCCAGCCGAATTGCATACTCGCTGCTGACAGGCTCCGATTGCAGGAAATGGACTGTACTACTGTGATGGTTACCGCTGTCTGTTATGGCAGCATCAATATTTTTAAATTCCAAGGTTTCTTTCATATTATTTGCTTTCGATACAAAAGTACCAACCCCTTGAATGCGCCTTAAGTGACCATCGTGGGTAAGCTCGCGAAGAGCCCGGTGAATGGTCATACGGGAAATTCCCATATCCCGAACTAATGTATGTTCGGAAGGGATTTGATAATGGGTAGGCCATTCACTGGTTTCTATCTTTTCCAGCACAAATGATTTGACCTGTTCATATAAAGGTTGAGGGGGCTGTATTGGATCTGCCATCCCTCTCAAAGAGATGCTTTTATTCTTTCTCATGATTGCCATTCTCCAGTTTCGAGTGGTCAAATAACGGTTGTCGGAGGAATATGTGAAATCATCCTCATTTTTGCTAAGGGACAGGAAAAAAGATAATTGATAAATTTAATACTTGAATGATCGTTCCAATTAAATGTATTCTGCATTTATTGATCAAAGCCATCTACACACATCGGTTGAAGATCATTTAAAGCCCGCTCCGAATTTTTTGCGCCCCTCGGAGTGGGCTTTTTTTATTTTTTTTGGATCGATGCTTCAGAGAAGCCTTGAACAGATCGTTGTGAGCCTGCATATAAAGGGCAACAAATGTTAACCGATGTGAGAAAAAAATAGATGACTGAAAATACCCATGAATTCCAGGCAGAAGTCGCAAAATTATTGCATATTGTTGCCCACTCTCTTTATAGCGAGAAGGAAATCTTTTTACGGGAGCTGGTCTCTAACTCTTCGGATGCTTGCGATCGGTTGAGATACGCCGCTCTTACGGATCCTGAATTGAGTAAAGATGACCCAGATTTCAGAGTGCGGATTACCATTGATAAAGAGGCGAAAAGTCTAACTATTGACGATAATGGTATAGGCATGACAGAACAGGAGATGATCGATAATCTTGGAACGATTGCCCGTTCTGGTACTTCAAGTTTTGTGGATCAGCTCTCTGGTGATGCGGCAAAAGATGTCAGTGTTATCGGGCAATTTGGTGTGGGTTTCTATTCCTGCTTTATGGTGGCCGATAAGGTGACTGTTACAAGCAGAAAAGCCGGGGCCGGGAAATCAACAATTTGGTCTTCTGATGGGCAGGGCGCCTTTACAATTTCTGAAGGGGACCGTTCCGCACGCGGTACGACTATCACCTTGCATATGAAAGAGGATGCAGAGGAGTATTTGGAAGAGCAGCGTATTCAAACAGTCATCAAAACCTATGCTGATCACATTGCCTTGCCGGTGATCTTAACATCTGATGACGAAGAAAAAGAAGACCAGACGCTCAATACAGCCAGCGCCTTATGGACGCGGCCTAAATCAGAGATTACAGAAGAGCAGTATACGGAATTCTACCATCATGTTGGTCAAGCCTATGACACGCCATGGGCAACCCTGCACAGTAGAGTGGAAGGAGTCATTGAATATAGCCTTCTTCTATTTATTCCAGAGCAAGCCCCTTTCGATCTTTTTAACCCTGATCGTAAGTCCCGACTGAAATTATATGTGAAGCGCGTTTTCATTACTGATGAATGTGAAGAGCTGATCCCTGCGTACTTGCGTTTTCTTCGCGGTGTTGTTGATTCTGAAGACTTGCCGTTGAACGTGAGCCGGGAGATGCTACAGAATAACCCAGTGCTTCGTAAAATCCGGTCCGGGCTTGTGAAAAAGGTTATTGGCGAGCTTGAAAAGCGGGCCAAAAAAGACGCTGAAGGCTTCCAAAAATTCTGGGATAGCTTCGGTGCGGTTTTAAAAGAAGGTATTTATGAAGACATGGACAATGGGGATCGTTTACTTAAGCTTTCCTTGTTTAACAATACGGCCTCGGACACAGCTACCACACTGGAGGATTACGTCTCTCGAATGAAAGAGGGACAGGAGGCAATTTATTATATTACCGGTGACGATCTTGGTGCTTTGAAAACAAGCCCGCAACTGGAAGGTTTCCGAGCGAAGGGCGTTGAAGTTCTCTTATTATCCGATGCTGTGGATAGCTTCTGGCTCAGCCGGCAATCAGAATTTGACGGGAAAGCCTTTAAATCAGTGACACGTGGATCAGCCGAGCTTGATAAGCTTTCAAGCGATGATGCCGATGATAAGGAAAAAGACGACAAAAAGAACAATCCAAATCTCGCTGAGTTGATCGCAGCTTTCAAACTGGCCCTTGATGGCAAAGTTAAGGATGTGCGAGAGTCTTCCAGATTAATCGGAAGCCCTGTATGCCTCGTTGCTGATGACGGAGATATGGATATTCATCTTGAGAAAGTTCTGAAAGCCCACCAGCAACTTGAAGGAAGTGCTTCACAGCGCATTCTTGAAGTGAATGCCGGGCATGGCCTTATTCAGAAATTGGCGGAAAAAGTCAAAAAAGAAAATAGCATTGATCAGGTGAGCGAGGCTGCGTTACTTCTGTTGGATCAGGCTCATATCGTCGAAGGGGATCCTGTATCTGATCCCGTTGCCTTCTCAAAACGAATGGCTGATTTTATGACTTCAAGTCTCTAATCAGACCCGTAGAATGTTGAAAAAAGGGTGTCCGTGTGGCACCCTTTTTTTATGATTATAAAAAAATACCTACACTTTATAGTTGCGTATTCCTATATGAACTGACAGTGCAATGAATTTGATGCAGGTGTTATGGATATGGGTTGTTTCTAATCAAGCTCACTCGTCCGGGTTCTATTGTCGTCTTCCATGACAACGATAAAGCTG
>JAESSA010000119.1 GCA_016764355.1 Sneathiella sp.
ACATTTTTATATTTACTTCGTTCAACTTCACTACTCGCTTCCTACCAGAAAAACTCTGTGCGCAGACTGATAAACTACAAAAAAGCGCTAAGGGTCACTGCGTTGGTCCGATAATCAGACCGATCTAAAATCAATATTCACTAAAAGTCGGCTGTTGCCGCTTACGTTTACATGAATATGCGATTTCTTCAGCGATGTTTCAACCTTTTAGCGCCTTCATTTTGTACGTCTGCTTACATAATGCTGCAATTAAGAACAACTATATTTTGTCAGAATAAAATGTAAATAGAAAAATACAACAAATTTACTGTGTGGAATATGTTTTAGGGACGGCTAACCCTTCTCGTATCAACCGTACGAACAGGGCACCAATCTGCGAAGGGCTTTGCCCACCGGGGCGATACCAGCTACTGGACCAGTTAAGGGAGCCCAGTAAACTTAGTCGCAAAAGAGTTGGATCTACATCCGCGGGGAGAGGGAGAGCCTCTATCAAATCCATAAATAAAGAATCGTAGCTGTCTCGGCTTTCAATTAAGCGAATCCGCAAAGTCGGTGCCGTTCGGGAAATGTCGGCACAGAGTAATATGGAGAAGTTATTCCCGCCAAAAAGGGTGTTCATATGGGCGATGGCGGCTTTTTCCAGCCGCTCCCACGGATCTTGCATGTCGTCTATTGCTGCGACGACGGCCTCTGTAATCAGGCGCGTGCCTTCTTCGTAGGTGGCAATTATAAGGTCGTCTTTGGATGGGAAGTGATAATACATGGAGCCCGCAAGCATGCCGGCCTCTTTTGCAATATCCCGCATTGAGGTCGCATCATAACCTCGTTGATTGAAGAGATGAGCCGCCGACGCCATTAGCTCCTGACGCCGGTTGTCACTTCTATAGGGGCCTTCTTCTGCTTTATCGATAGAATTCGCCACAAATCATCCCTAACAAACAGTTGTTGTTCTTAGTTTATGCACCCTAGTTTCGGGAGCAGCAACACAAAAATTAAACTGATTCACCAGGTGAACTGAGAATGACTGTTATATCAAGTGGTACGAAGATACTCATCTAGGCAGCTAAAGCATCCAACCCAACCCTCATTATGGGCAATTTTGGCCTCTTCAGTTGCTAAATTTACATGCAGCATTTTTAAGCGCGTTTGGTTATCACCTAACGGTTCGAACTCAAGGGAGACATGCATGGGGTGACCAATAGACCCATCTTCCTGTAACCAACTCCAAGTGAAGGCCAGCCGGGTGGGGCGGTCAATTATGGTATAGGTTCCAACGACAGTAGACGTCTCGCCGTCCTCTATCTCCATAGGAAAACAATAGTCGCCACCAACGGTTGGGTTGGCTTCTGCACTGGGGCATTTTCTTGATACGGGGCCCATCCAGGCTTTCAAGGCATCCACGTTAGTCCAGGCATCAAAAACCATTTCCGGCGGCGCGTCAAAATCACGGATGATCTCTAGTTCTAATCCCTCAGCATATGTTTCTTGGCTCACATTACTCATCAGTTGAACTCCCTTTTTTTTGAATGTCCTTCAGATAATCGTCCAATGTAGAAAATCGATCCGCCCAGAATTTCCGGTATTGCGATACCCAATTATCTGCTGGCATTAATCCCTCAGGCTTTAGAGAACAACGCCGCCACTGTGCATCTACCTTGCGTTCAATAAGGGCCGCTTGCTCTAAAACCTTTAAATGACGTGAAATTGCCGGTGCAGACATAGAAAAAGGTTTAGATAAGTCGCCCGCTGACTTTTCTCCACCAGCCAAAAGTTCAAGTATTTTTCGGCGAGTGGGATCAGATAGAGCAAAGAAAATTTGTGATAACGTGTCAGTTCCCATAATTAACGATTCTTTTAATTAACTGATTAGTTAAATACATTTTGATAAGGGAAAAGTCAAGAATTTTGTTCTGACGGGACTGATCCTTTATTGGCTCAGGAGATTTTTAAGAGAATTGAGTGCATTTTCGGTTTCATCCAATGCGCCGTTCAATACATTCCGTGCTTTGCCGGAAAGACTTAAATCGGTCTTCAGGGCTGCAAGCGTGGTTTGGCGTAGGAGGGGTATCATAAGGCGTTGTATCAATTCGGCGGGGATAAGGCCGTTTTCCCTTTTTCCGATATCCTTCAATTGAATATCAGAGATTTGTGCCGTCTTCCGCTGTCCCTTAATTTCTGCTGCTTGGACAACAACGACCCCGTTGCGGACGAAAAAATTCTCAACAATTATTTTTTTGCCGGTAAAGGGTTGCGAGTTCGCCTTGGTGAGTGAATTTTCGATGTACTTTTTCAACGTTCGAAGATTGTCATCGGATGCTGTGATTTCATAGATGATTTCGGGGGCAACCAAAACCATACTTTTAATGACAAGAACATCGCTTACCAATGTTTCCGTGTCTATCCAAAGTTCAATGGTATCGAAAGAGAAGGCGTGCTTGGATTCAAACCCGACAGGATTGGCGACTTTTAATCGTGTTAGGGTCGTGACACCTGTGCTTGGGGCGAAGTCAGCTTCTTTCAAAGTGACTTTTGTTTGGGTTATTTGCGATCCCTTGGCTTCAATAGTGTCAGTAATGACTGAGCCGATAGAGATATAAATAGTAATGATGGCCGCACAGAAGATAATCAGTCCGACGGCCATCAAAATAGTAAAGCCACGTTTCATTTACTAGGCATTCCGTATTGTTGAGGATTTCTTATTCGTGAACAATACGATGATTATGGCTGGTACGGCAAGCATCACCGCAAGAATTTTCAACTGAATATCCTCAATTGGAACCAGACCGCCGCCAGGCATTGCAAGTGCAAGACCCGCAATTAAAATAGCCGCGCGAATAAACCATTTTCCTTGTGGGTGGATATCAAGTTTTCCAACCCAGGCTAAATAGCCTTGAAGGGCACTTGCTATCAGCCATATCCCGATCATTGCTGTACCAACCACTTTCAGGATTTCGCTCCATTCCCCTTGTAAAATAAGGGCAGGGTTTAGAACGAAAAAGAACGGGATGAAGTAAATGATTGACCCAAGTTTCATCGCTTCTACGCCCGTTTCCATGGGTTTCGCACCTGCAATTGTTGCTGCAGCAAAAGCACCAAGCGCAACGGGTGGTGTTATAAAACTCAGCATTCCCCAGTAGAGGATGAACAAGTGTACAGCCAAGGGATCCAAGCCAGCTGAAATCACTGCTGGCGCAAGTGAAATGGCTAGAAAGATGTAAGCTGCAGTAACCGTCATTCCAATGCCAAGGATGAAACTAGTCAATGCACCCATGAGCAGGAGAATAAGAGGATTACCACCGGCGAGGAAAATGAGATCATTTGCAATTGTGCCGGACATGCCTGTTAAGGCAAGGGCCCCGACAATCAAGCCTACACCACAGAGAATTCCCGCAAGTTCCGCAAATAGTGAGGCTGTACCATGGATAAATTGCTTAAGCTCTTTCCAGCCCCAACGGGAGTATGGAAAAATCTGGTTGATCAGAATGAGTAAGCCCGTTGCGTAGAAGGGGGCCACGGATTCCTGTTTCAAAAAGATCAAAAGCCAGACAAGCACTGCAAAAACCGCAATAAAATGCCAACCTTCTTTCAGGGTTTTCCTGATTGACGGAAGTTCTGCTTTTGGAAGGCCCTTCAGATCATTCTTCGCTGCATAAGCGTCAATTTGAATAAACAAGCCGAAGAAATAAAGCGCTGATGGAATAATTGCTGCAATGGCAATGTCGATATACGGAATTTCCAGAAATGTTGCCATAATGAAGGCGGTCGCCCCCATGATTGGCGGCATTAAAACACCCCCTGTTGAAGCGCAAGCCTCAACACCACCAGCGTAAGCTCTTGAAAATCCAACGCGTCGCATGGCAGGAATTGATAAAACGCCCGTCGTGAGGACGTTCGTGATAACGCTTCCGCTCATAGAACCCATTAGACCACTGGAGAAAATAGCGACTTTCGCAGGGCCGCCACGGACATGTCCAAGTAAAGCAAAAGAGAAATCAATAAAGAACTTCCCTCCGCCCGTATATTGAAGGGCAACACCAAAGACCAAAAACCCAATAACTAGATTGGTAAATGCACGTAGCGGTATACCGAGTACACTTTCCGAGCTCATGGTATGGAATATAGCGGTGTCTGATAATGTAGCTGCTGCACCGGAGATAGGGCCGGGCATAACATCTGCAACAAGAGGATAGAAAGACACAACAACAACGATGACGAAAATTGCCGTGCCACCTGCGCGTCGTGTGCATTCAAAGATCAATGCCCAAAACAAATAGCTCATATAAATGGCTTGGTCTGGGGCCGCATATTCCCAGCCTTCATCCAGAATTTGCTCGCTGATAGCCGCAAAATAAAAGCAAATTCCCATCATCACGACAGCTAAAATAGCATCGTATATTGGAACACTTCTCTTGGGCGATCCACTAAATGCGGGCCAAAGGAGAAAAATGAGCGGAAGCAAGAAGCCTGCGATGATGTAGGAATATTGGTTCGAGAGGAAGGTGTAGTTGACGAAAAAGCCAATATTGAAAAGTTGGTTAATGGAAAGCAGTAGAACTGTGATCGCTGAGATGTAGGGGATCAATGCCCAGCCGCTGGGAAGAATGCGACGACGGGAAGTTTCCGCCGCCGCATCCTCTTGAGATATAACGCTCTCTTTCATGACAAATAGGGTGTCAGGAAATTAGTTGAAGTTTACTGCAAGGCTTGCAGCAGCAAGCGCGTCTGCGCGTGCTTTAGTCCATGCAGTCTTAAACTCATCTTTTGATGGGTTCGTTGCTTTGAAAGCTTTAAAAGCGTCTGCAAGAACAGTTTGGCGCTTAACCAAGAGATCCTGATGCTTTTGTGCTGCATCTGACCATTTGCCAATTTCTGTGAAGAATTTTACTGCACCATCATGGTAAGGCAAAATCCATTCGAAATTCTGATTGTCAATGTTCCAGCCTTTAGCGCCCGGAGCGTTGTCTTTATAGGAATCAAAATTTTCAACCATGGATTTTGTCAATATGTAAACTTCATCAACGGATTGCCCGGCATTTGCAACCAAAATTGGGTAAGGGTATCCAGCACCAATCCAAGGTTTGTCTTTGCTAATTTCAGCACCCACTGTTGCTGTTACTGGGGACAAGTAAGGGGCAATTGCATGTACCCGATCCCAAGCTGCGGAATCATCTGTTGGCAATGTTGACCATGTGACGCCTCGTGGGCTTGCGGCTAGACGTTTAATGTGTGGTGACACGGTTGATGTAAAAGCTGCATCAATTTGGCCGTTGATAATGCCGTCGATGGAGTCTTTAAAGCCTGGAAATTCAACTTTTTGTACGTCATCCCATGACAATCCTGCATATGCAAGGATGGCGGTGGAGCCAATGTTCAAGGCATCAGAGCCACGAACCCAAGCAATGCGCTTCCCTTTTAGATCGGAAAGTTTAGTCACGCCAGCATCTTTTGCGATAGCGAGCCCTAGACCGAAAGAGCCTTTCGAGGTCATGATTGCACGCAATGGCTGAGGTCCCCAGCTGGCTGTTGCAAATTGCATCACGCCTTCTTGACCAAAGTAGCTGGCGATACCGCATGCGCAGTAACCAGCTTTGCCAATTTTAAGGGGCGTCATGCGGGAAATGTCGTTTTTCCCTGGCAAGATCCGTAGTGAAGTTCCGTATTCATTTTTTAGAACGTTACCAATGGCTACGGCTTGTGCGTATCCGCTGGAGGTCGTGCCGTAGGCAGTCCAAATCATGGATTTAGGGAGCCCTTCAGCTGAAGCTGCAGCAGCAGTGCCCATGACTGCAAGACCAATTGATACTGCAAGGCCTTTAAAGAGTTTGTTTTTTGTTGAAATGTGCATCTCGTTCTCCTGAAATATACTAATTGGAGCATTTTTTGTTATTTGCGTTTCCAATGCGGCGGCATACTGCATAGTGGAATGCTATTCTGCAAGCTCATTTTAATAAAAAATTCCGCGGTGAATTTTTTTCCCTTTTGATGCTTTTTAATAAGTACTGAAAACCTAAGAAACGTAGGGGATGCGCGCTGTTGATGTGGTGTTTCTAATGTTTATGGCTTGTCACATAAAAAAGCCTTCACAAGCTAAGGATGTGCTCATGAAGGCGTTTTTCTAGCGAAAATGATTTCCGCAGAGGTAACGTGCGACGTTTAGACGAGCAATCGTCCTTGATGGCGACGTTCTAGTAGGTAGGCGAATAGCGAGCCAGATCCTGCAAGTAGAAGTGCCGCGAGCGCTAACTCTAAATCGCTATACGGAATTAGATCACTGCCGCCTGGCGTTGCCAAACAGAGGCCACCAGCTAAAATCAATCCGCGAATAGGCCATCCAAGCAGGGCATGCCGATGCAGATTGCCGACACCCATTAAGTATCCTTGAAGAGAACTGGCAATAAGGATCACTCCTCCGACAGCGGTTACAAATAGAAGAGCCGTTCGTTCTATTTCTCCTTGCAATATCAGGGCGGGATCCAA
>JAESSA010000120.1 GCA_016764355.1 Sneathiella sp.
CTTTAAGGTGTCAGATAGCGCTTGACGAACCAACACTTCAGCGTCGCCAGCCAAAAGCCGAAATATCGCTTCCGCTTCGGCACGTTCTGAAGCGCTGAATTCACGGCTCGCCATATTGCCCGCAATTTTTTCTACCGTTTTTGCGCGCGTCTCCGCTGAGCGATCAGACATTAAGCGCTCTACATCAGCAGGACTCAAAGAACCTTTTTCTGACACATGAACTCCATTAAACAAATTATTTCATTGGTTAATCTAATGCCATTTGTATTAATATTATCTTAAACGAATAGTTTTATGGGTTGCACTACTTTGAGTTGCGGTCAACTTCTTTTTAGAATTTGAGACAAATTGACCCATCCCAGTATATTTTTGCTTTCTTCCTTTGTATTACAGTATATTTCTTGCGCTTTAAAAATTGTGGGCTTTTGGATCAAGGAGAACTCCATGAAATCGACTAAACTGTTGGCCATCGGTACGCTGATCGCTTTATCACTGTCAGCTACTTCAGCCATGGCTACAGGAGATATTAAAAAAGGTGCTAAGGTTTTCAAAAAATGCAAGGCCTGCCACACTGTTGACCAAGGTGGAAAGAATAAAATCGGACCGAATCTGTTTGGTATTGTTGGCCGGTCTGCCGCAACCGTCGAAGGTTTTAAATATTCAAAAGCAATGAAAGCTTCTGGCCTTACATGGGATGAAGCGTCCTTAGATTCTTTCCTTACCAAGCCAAAAAAATTCGTTAAAGGAACTAAAATGTCCTTTGCTGGTGTTAGAAAAGAAAAACAAAGAACTGATCTGATCGCTTATTTGAACACACTCAAATAAGCGATGAACAAAAAAACGGCCCCAGTTTTAGGGCCGTTTTTGATTCCGTTGGCATAGATAGCTAGTCTCGAATAACCATTACAGAACATTCTGCATGACGTACAACCCGCGCCGCATTTGGACCCAGTAGATAATCCTGCATTTTAGGTCTGTGCGCCCCTATAATTATCAGATCGCATTTTAGCTTTTTTTGCATCCGCAAAATCTCTTCGTAAGCCGTTCCATGACCAACTATATGCTGAACGCTAATTTCAGACGGAATATTTTCTTTAGCAAATAAATGCAATCTGTTTTTTGCCTCTTCGAGCATTTTCCCTTCATGCTCTTTTGGAAAAAACGAACCAACGATACTCATGCCGAAATCTGGCACGACAGTCATCAAATGGATGGTTGATCCAGATTGAGTTGCATAATTTACAGCCTCAGGAACAGCTTTTTCCCAAGACCCCTTATCATCAAGATCGACAGCTAAAAGAATATGCTGAAACATGATTTAGCCCTCCCAATTAAGCCGTTATAGTTTGCGAATGTGCCGTACCGTTGCGTCGCCTTTGGACAAGCCAGATCAAAGCCAATAGAAATAAAGCCGGAATATACATCCATGCTTTATACGGCTGATCTGCTGGCACAAGCACAGTCGTTATTTTTTGATCAAAATCTAATCCAGCCTTAGCTGCAGGACTATCAAAAGCCGCATTGTCAATAATGGTTTCATCTCCTTCAATCAACAACTCTAGCCCAAGCACTTCAAGTCGCTCTTCTGCCGATCCTTCAGTATCTATTGGCAAAATCACGGTAATCGTTATGGGATCGCCGATATCATCCTCCCCATCAACGATCAGGCGTATTTCTGATCCTTGAGGAGCGGCACCAATAACCTCAACAATTTTTGAAGGGGCTGTATGAATGTACGGCGGAACGACCATATCCATCCAGAATCCCGGACGAAACAGAGTAAAAGCAATCAAAATTAGCGCCGCGGACTCCCAAATCCTTGATCGGGCGATAAAATATCCTTGTGTCCCGGCTGTAAAGAGCAGCATAGCTGCCGTTGCCACAACGAAGACGAGCACACCCTCTAGCGGTGTTACATCGATAAGAAGCAAGTCCGTATTGAAGATAAAGAGAAAAGGTAGAATTGCCGTTCGGAGTGAATAGAAAAAGGCGATAAAACCCGTTCGAATTGGATCGCCACCAGAAATCGCTGCGGCCGCGAAGGACGCCAAACCAACCGGAGGTGTTACATCAGCCATAATACCATAATAAAAGACAAACAAATGAACGGCGATGAGCGGCACAATCAACCCATTCTGTTGACCTAGGCTCACGATTACAGGGGCAAGCAAAGATGAGACAACAATATAATTAGCTGTCGTTGGCAAACCCATTCCCAAAATCAGACTTAATACTGCTGTAAAAATCAGCATGGCCAGAATGTAGCCTTGGCTCAAAAATTCGACGAGTTCTGCCAAAACAAGTCCGACACCCGTTTGGGATACTGTTCCGACAATTATTCCAGCGGCTGCGGTGGCAATACCAATACCGATCATATTTCGAGCACCGGCGATCAATCCGTCGATAAGCTCAGAGAAGCCTTGCTTTAATTTTCCTTTCAAACTCTGTTTTCTGAATAGAGCAAAAAGCTGGCGTTGAGTGAGCAAAATAAAAATCATCAACGTTACAGCCCAGAATGCAGAGAGTTCAGGCGATAAGCGTTCTACCATCAAACACCAGATCAGTACGGCAACTGGCAACAAGAAATGCAGCCCCGCCAGTATGGTGGGCTTTGGTTCTGGAAGTGCCGTGATTGGCGCGTTTGGATCGTCAATAACGAGATCCGGGGCTTTTGCGCAAATGGATATTAAATAAACATACAATAAGATAATGAGGCCACCGATTAACCACGGCGCCAGCATTGACCCAACAGTATTTGTGATCGTATTTACAAGATAAAATGCACCGAAGGCTCCGATGACTGCGTTACAAAGAACCAGAATTCCCATAGAGAATACCTTCTCTTTTGAACCATCGCTTAGCTTTTTGTGAACCCCGGAGAATAATGCTATCTCAAATCCAATAACAACCAGAACCGCAATTAGTTGGTTTAACGTGGACCCAAGAAGTTCAAATAAGGCAAACAAGTAATAAACACCGCCACCTAAGGCAAGAATGGCGGATGCTGTAATACCGGCAGATAATAAAGCCAATTTACCAGGCTTAGCTGCAGTTAATCGCGGCAATCCTTGCTTATTGGTTTTCAAAGCTTCCAAATGCACGATATAAACCAATGCAATATACGAGATAATAGCCGGAATGAAGGCATGCTTCACAACTTCGAAATAGCTAATATCTACATATTCAACCATCAAAAAGGCCGCAGCCCCCATCACAGGCGGCATGATCTGACCGTTTACGGAAGAAGCAACTTCAACAGCACCACTTCGCTCTGCCGAAAACCCAACACGCTTCATCATTGGAATCGTGAAAGTTCCAGTTGTCACAACATTGGCAATAGATGATCCTGATATCAAACCTGTCATACCGGATGCAACAACAGCAGCTTTTGCTGGTCCACCACGCATATGCCCCATGAGGGAGAAGGCAACTTTAATGAAGTAATTTCCCGCTCCGGCTTTATCGAGCAACGCACCGAAAAGGACAAAGAGGAAAACCAGACCGGTTGAGACACCCAATGCAATACCGAACACGCCTTCTGAAGAAAGCCACTGATGATCCGCAACCGCACCAAAACTGGCCCCTTTCCAGGCAAGAATTCCCGGCGCATACGGTCCAAGGAAAGTATAACCGAGGAAGAGAATAGCAATGACCATCAAGGGAGGTCCGAGAGCCCTTCGAGTAGCTTCAAGCAACATAATGATGCCAACAGTAGCCACGACAATATCCATAGCATTTGGGTTGCCGGGGCGGTCACTCAATCGAGATCCAAAAAGCGAATCTGCCAGAACACTGTCAAAAGCGAATAGATACAAAGTACAGACTGTACCGATTATCGCCAAAATCCAGTCTGCGACTGGTATTGAATGGCGCGGTGAATTTTTAAAAGCAGGGTAAGCCATATAGGCTAAAACCAAAGAAAATGCTAAATGAATGGGCCTTGCTTCACGACCAGAAAACACTCCCCACCCCAACATAAAGGGCAATGGAGACGCTATCCAGACTTGCCAAATTGCCCATACCAGTGCCAAACCAGCCATTAGCTTTGCAATATTTTTATTGTCCGGCGTGCGACCGCCTGTATCTGTCGACGCGACTAGATCTTCAAGTTCTGCACCACTTAGTGGTCCACCTTTGTGTGACGTATCTGACATATTCCCCCCAATTACCATTTCTGCTCGTTACGTAAACAGAAACCGCGCAATCTTCCCGTAAGCAAAATAATTTGGCAGGGACCGAAATCCCTGCCTTGACAGCTTGATTACATCAAACCTACTTCTTTGTAGTATTTAACCGCACCTGCATGCAATGGAGCGGACAAGTTGTTTTTGATCATTTCTTCTTTTTTCAAATTAGCAAATGCTGGATGCATTTTCTTAAAACGTTTGAAATTCTCGAAAACAGCTTTTACGATTTCGTAAACAACAGCTTCATCTGTATTTGTTGAAGAGACGAATGTCGCACCGACACCAAAGACTGGGGTATCTGTGTCTGTACCTTCATACATGCCACCTTTAACCATTGTTTTGGCATAAAACGCATTCTCGTCAACCAAAGCATCGAATACTGGCCCGACAACAGGAATAAGCTTCACATCACACGTAGATGCCGCTTCTTTAATGTTACCGGCAGGGTGACCCACGGTGAACACGAAAGCATCAATTTTGTTATCGCAAAGCGCGGCGGAATGCTCAGAAGATTTAAGCTCAGAAGCAAGCGCAAAATCGCTCTTTTTCCAGCCCATTTTCTCCATAACCACTTCCATGGTTCCCCGTTGACCAGAGCCTGGGTTACCAATATTCACGCGCTTACCTTTAAGGTCATCAAAAGTTTTGATACCTGAATCTGCTCGCGCAACAACAGTGAACGGTTCCGGATGAACTGAAAATAGCGCCCGCAATTCTTTAAACGCACCCTCTGGGAATTGTTTTGGAGCAGTGCCATTATAAGCGTGATATTGCCAATCAGATTGAGCAACACCCATATCAAGATCTTTTGCGCGGATGCCATTGATATTTTTTGTTGATCCACCGGTCGTGTGAGTACATTTAATATCGTGGTTTTTTGTACCACGATTTACCAACTTACAAATGGCACCACCAACCTGATAATAGACACCAGTTTGGCCGCCTGTTCCAATCGTAATAAATTTCTCTGCTTGAGCCACTGAAGAGGAAACCATTGCTCCCCCCAATACAGCGGCTGCCACGGCAGTCATAGTAAAGAACTTTCTCATATCTTTCTCCTCAACCTGTCTTTTTGCGCCCAATAATAAATCATCTTGTTTTTATCTGGACATTAAGTGCCTCTTATTCAGATCACACTCTGAACATAGGCTTTTCCCAAGAAAGCAATTGTTCTTACTCCCTGAGGAAAACTGTAAACCAACTTTTTATAATGTAAAAACAAAAGTTAGTATCTTTCTTCTCTCATCCCCTATTTCTGAAGAATTGAGTATATTTCACTAGCTGCAGCGGTAGGCCTCCCAACAGCAGATGCAACTGACGTCACCTGGGAAACCAGATTCGCGTTCCCATCAGCGATTTCACCATTTTTTAAGAATATGTTATTTTCGAATCCAACGCGCACATGCCCCCCCAATGCGACAGCCGCACTGGCAGACGCATGTTCAAGTGGACCGAATGCGCAAACCGACCACGGGAAACGGTCTTCAAGCACGGCTAAGAAGGGCAATAGATCACTTGGATGCGACGTCTGACCTTGTGAATAACGGCCAAGAACAAACAATAGAAAAATATTATCTTCTGGAATGATCCCATCATTCACCAGAGTTAAAAACCGCCGTAATTCTCCCGCTGAATACACGATATAGTGAGGCAATATATTTTGAAGCACCAGCTCCTGAAAAAACTCCTTTGCTGCCGCTTCCCCGCCCTCAGGAACCAACTCGCCAATAGCAAGGGATGCTGATTGAGGTCGTAATTCTCTAACAAGTTTCATTTGCTCTGGTGCAGAATATTGGCCGACAGCTTCTGTTGTTGCTTGAATAATTATGTCTTCACCACAAAGATTTTGAATAGCAGACGTGGCCTCGCGGTAACGCGCAACATCCAAAATATGCGTTTCGTCATCAGCTCGCACATGTAAATGAATCATCGATGCTCCTGCTTTAATGCAGGCATATGCGTCCTTAGCCAATTCATCGGGGCTAATAGGAAGCCCAATGTGGTCTTTTTTGGTTTTTCGCGCACCGTTCGGGGCCACGGTAATAATTAACGGGTCAAGTTTATGTGTTGGGATATTCATTTTTACAAACCTCAAATGCTACTTAACGCCGTATCAACTGCAATTTTTAATTTACCAACGATCTCATCAATATGGTTTCGATCAATGATAAAGGGCGGCGCTAAAAGCACATGATCGCCCCGGCGACCATCAATCGTGCCCCCCATGGGATAACACATCAAACCAGCCTCCATAGCAGCAGCTTTTATACGCCCGTTA
>JAESSA010000121.1 GCA_016764355.1 Sneathiella sp.
GAATGTTTTGAGGTCATGGAAATTGCCCGCCATCTGTAGAAAATTAAATCTGTCGCAACATCGACATGGTTGAAACAAAAAGTGCAGGGGCCTCGGTCCCTGCCTTTTTTGATTGAAGAGGCCACAAATGGCACAGAAAAAAAAATCCCCCAGAACAGCGAACAAACGACAACTGCGTGTGGGTGAACAATTACGGCATATTCTCTCCTCCATCTTGGCTGAAGATAATATTCATGACCCAGATGTTACGGGAACCTCTATTACGGTGACTGAGGTTCAACCCAGTACCGACATGAGAAATGCCACGGTTTATGTTATTCCTCTTGGAAATGACGACGTGTCGACTCTGATCGTTGGTTTGAACAGATCCGCTGGATTTATCCAAAGTGAATTGGGCAAACAGCTCACAATGAAATTCACGCCACGGCTGACCTTCAAGAAAGATACATCCTTTGAATATGGTGATCATATCGATGCTTTGATTAGAAAAAACCAAACCACAGAAGATGCGGACTGAGTAGTGAATAATGGCGCGTAAACGTCGAGGAATCCCCATCCATGGATGGCTGAATATTGATAAACCTGTGGATATTACCTCCTCCCGGGTCGTCAGTATTGTAAAACGCATCACAACCGCCCAAAAAGTCGGTCATGCCGGGACACTGGACCCGTTTGCCACCGGTGTCCTGCCGATCGCCCTTGGTGAGGCAACAAAAACGGTCGGCTATATTGTTGACGATATCAAAGAATATTCCTTCATCGCCCGATGGGGCGAGTCTACCAATACGGACGACACCGAAGGTGAGATCACCACACGGTCAGAGAATCGCCCCACATCAGAAGAAATTGAACAGATTATTCCGCAATATTTGGGGACCATTAAACAAACGCCCCCTGTTTTCTCTGCCATTAAGATTAATGGAGAGCGCGCTTATAATCTTGCCCGAGACGGTCAAATTTTCGAGATGCCAGAGCGGGAAGTTATCATCCACTCCTTAAGGCTCTCAAAAATGATCGATCAGGATCATGCCGCCTTTGATGTACGGTGCGGAAAAGGGACATATATTCGAGCTCTGGCACGAGACATAGCCTTGCAATTGGGCACAGTTGCCCACCTGTCGAAACTGCGCCGCACCAAAGTCGGTCCTTTTTTAGAAAATAGTGCGATTTCACTGGAAAAATTAGAAGAGCTATGGCAGTGTCCGGCGGACTTTGAGGACTTGCTTCCTTTGACGACCGCGCTGGACGACATCCCGGCGGTGGCCATAACGGAAACTCAAGCAGATTGCGTGAGGCACGGCAATAGCGTGGCAGTCCCAAATCAAGCAGACAATATTGTCTGTGCAATGGTCGGAGACATACCCGTTGCCCTCTCTCGAATCGAGGATGGCAACTTGTTTCCTGTCCGCGTATTTAATATTTAACTTTTGGAGTATTATCGATGTCGATCACTGCAGAAAAAAAAGCAGAACTGATCAAGGAATTCGCAACTAAAGAGGGAGACACTGGTTCTCCTGAAGTACAGATCGCGATTCTGACTGAACGGATTGTAAACCTCACTGAACATTTTAAAGACCACAAAAAAGACGTGCATTCACGTCGTGGTTTGCTCAGCTTGGTTAGCAAGCGTCGCCGGTTGCTAGACTATTTAAGGAAAATCGAGGAAGCTCGTTACCTTTCTATGCTCACACGTTGTGGTATCCGTAAGTAAGGATGCTAAAGCCGATCCGACAAAGATCAGAGTAATTTCCAACGCCGGTTCTGCATGTGGCTTCTTGCCTTTTGCGTGCCGGCGTTCGGTGATTCTGGAGCCTGCTCCAGAATAGTATGATGAAAAGAAAATGGCTGGGGCATAGGGCCCCGGATATTGCAGGACAGCATTGGGCTGAGCCTGCATCGGAAGGACAGAATATGTTTGAAATACATCGCAAAGAAGTGATGTGGGGCGGTCGTCCGCTCGTAATGGAAACAGGGAAAGTTGCGCGCCAAGCTGATGGCGCTGTGATGATCACCTATGGCGGTACACAGGTTCTGTGTACAGCGGTTGCTGCAAGAGCACCAAAACCTGGTATGGATTTCTTTCCACTTACCGTAAATTATCAAGAAAAAGCCTATGCTGCTGGTAAAATTCCAGGCGGCTTTTTCAAACGCGAAGCCCGTCCTTCTGAAAAAGAAACACTGGTTTCCCGTCTAATTGACCGTCCGCTTCGCCCTTCTTTTGTAAGTGGCTTCAAACACGAAACTCAGATCATTTGTACCGTTTTGGCTCATGACCTTGAGAATGATCCAGACGTTATTGCACTCATTGGCGCGTCCGCAGCCCTGACAATTTCAGGCATCCCTTTCATGGGACCTGTGGGCGCTGCCCGTGTTGGTTTCATCGATGGTGAATATGTCCTCAATCCAACTTCTGAGCAGTTGACAAACAGCGATCTTGACCTTGTGATTGCAGGGACAGACGAAGCAGTTTTGATGATCGAATCAGAAGCGAGTGAGCTCAGCGAAGAGCAAATGCTTGGCGCTGTTATGTTTGGTCATCGCGAAACACAAGCTGTTATCGACGCAATCATCGAGCTTGCTGAAGAATGCGCAAAAGAGCCTTGGGACTTCCAGCCACCTGAAGATGATGCTGACTTGGTTGCAAAGATTAAAGCCGCTGCTGAAGCTGGTTTGACCGAAGCGTATCAAGAGCAAATCAAACAGGCGAGAACTGATAAAGTATCTGCCGCTAAAGCTGCTGCCATTGCAACTCTTGAAGAAGATGAAGTTGAAGCCGCTGGCGGTATCTTGAAAAAGATCGAAAAAAGCATTGTTCGTGGTAACATTATCAGCTCCGGCGTTCGTATCGACGGCCGTGACACAAAAACAGTCCGCCCAATCATGTCAGAAATCGGGGCATTGCCTCGCAGCCATGGTTCTGCTCTGTTCACACGCGGTGAAACTCAGGCTCTTGTTGTCACAACACTCGGCACCGGTCAGGATGAACAAATCGTAGATGCCCTTGATGGGGAATATCGCGAACACTTCATGCTGCATTACAACTTCCCTCCTTACTCCGTTGGTGAAGCTGGCCGTGTTGGTTTTACAAGTCGCCGCGAAGTGGGTCATGGTAAACTTGCATGGCGCGCGGTTCATCCTTTGCTTCCTACCAAGGAAGAGTTTCCATACACATTGCGTGTTGTCTCTGAAGTAACAGAATCTAACGGTTCCTCTTCAATGGCTACTGTTTGCGGTACATCATTATCCTTGATGGATGCAGGTGTTCCTCTTAAACGCCCTGTTGCTGGTATTGCCATGGGTCTTATTTTGGAAGACGACGGCAAGTATGCTGTTCTGTCTGATATTCTCGGTGATGAAGATCACTTGGGCGATATGGACTTTAAAGTTGCGGGTACTTCAAAAGGTATCACTTCTTTGCAAATGGACATCAAAATCGCTGGTATTACAGAAGAGATCATGCGTGTCGCTCTTGCTCAAGCAACAGAAGGCCGTTTGCATATCCTCGACGAAATGGCGAAAGCTATTGACGGTGCGCGCGATGGTGTTCGCGATGGTGCCCCGCGCATCACACAGCTGAAAGTCAAGAAAGACAAGATCCGCGACATTATCGGAACTGGTGGTAAGGTTATTCGCCAAATTTGCGAAGAAACTGGCGCCAAAATCGATATTGATGACGATGGAACTGTTAAGGTTGCAGCAACAACTGAAGAAAGCGCTGATGCTGCTGTTGCATGGATCAAGTCTATTGTTGATGATCCGGAAGTTGGCGTCATTTACACAGGTAAAGTTGTAAAAGTCGTTGAATTCGGTGCATTCGTGAACTTCTTCGGAAACCGCGATGGTCTGGTTCATATTTCTGAACTTGCTCCAAAACGCGTTGCCAAAGTAACTGACATCGTCAACGAAGGCGACGAAGTCCGCGTTAAAGTGCTTGAAATTGACAATCGTGGCAAAGTTCGCCTGTCAATTAAAGCCATTGAAGCTGAAGAAAACAAAGCTTCTGAGGCGACTGAAGAAAGCTGATCTGAAGAATACCGGAGGCGGCTTGAAAATTCAGAGCCGCCTCCGTATCTGTTCAGCGCTTGATGCTTGGATCAACTTGCTCTAAGTGGTATGTACACAGTAACTTTGCGGTAGGAATCGACTCGTGAAATCTCTAAACCCCATTGTCATATCGGGAAAAGAAGTACTTCCCATTATTGAAGGCGGAAAAGGTGTCGCTGTATCAACAGGCCAAAGTTCTGGTGCCTGGGCTGCCGCAGGAGGCGTCGCAACTTTTTCAGGTGTAAATGCTGATAGTTACGACGAAAATGGAGATTATATTCCGCAAATTTATCATGGCCGAACCCGCCGGGATCGTCATGAAGAACTTGTTGCCTATGGTATTAAAGGCGGCATTACCCAAGCACAAATTGCTCACGACCTCTCTGGTGGAGAAGGTCGTATTCACATGAATGTCCTATGGGAAATGGGCGGCGCAGAGCGCATTCTCCACGGTGTTCTTGAAGGAGCAAAAGGCCTCGTTCATGGCATAACATGTGGCGCCGGCATGCCCTATCGTGTTGCCCAAATTGCTGCCGATTACCAAATTCACTATTATCCCATCATCTCGTCTGCCCGCGCCTTTCGTGCGCTGTGGAAGCGAGCCTATCACAAATTTGCTGACTGGCTGGGCGGGGTTGTCTACGAAGACCCTTGGCTTGCTGGCGGGCATAATGGCCTCACAAACTCAGAAGACCCAATGGTGCCAGAAGACCCGTACCCTCGGGTCGCGCTGCTGCGAAAAATGATGAACGAAATGGGTCTCAACCACATTCCGATCGTTATGGCCGGTGGTGTTTGGCATCTTGAGGATTGGGAACATTGGCTCGACAATCCTGAGATTGGACCCATTACGTTTCAATTTGGAACGCGCCCCTTACTGACTAAAGAGAGCCCCATATCTGATGCGTGGAAAGCAAAACTTGGCACGTTAAAAGAAGGGGATATTTTCCTTAACAAATTCAGCCCCACTGGTTTCTGGTCCTCCGCTGTCCGCAATGACTTTTTGGATGAACTGAAAGCCCGTTCAGAGCGTCAGGTTGCTTTCGTCAACGAGCCAATTGGTGAACATGATACTGCCTTTAGCTTTGGTCCGCGGAAACGGGAAGTTTATTTGACCGCCACGGACAAAGCACATGCAGACAAGTGGGTTGCAGATGGCTTTAACTCTGCCTTGAAAACACCAAATTCTACGATGATTTTTGTCGACCCAGACAAAATGAAAGAAATTCGTAAGGATCAGGTGGATTGCATGGGCTGCCTGTCACAATGTTCTTTCTCTAATTGGGCTGAAAACGAAAAAGGAAATACGGGCCGTAAAGCTGATCCTAGAAGTTTCTGTATTCAGAAAACCCTTCAAGATGTAATCCATTCTGAAAGCAACACAGAAAACAATCTTATGTTTGCTGGTCACGGCGCCTATAGATTTGCCACAGACCCCTTTTACAAAAACGGCTTCATCCCAACCATGAAGCAACTTGTCGATCAAATTATGACAGGTAAATAACTGATTATACGCATTCCCTAAAATGCTTATTTGAATTATTCCAAAAAGTAAGTATATTGGGAATGTATATTTCAGTGTGGTTAGGTTAAAATAGAGTCATGACGGATCAGAAAACAAATACCGGGGCTGATTTTAGCCGAACAGACCCCGCCGCGTTAGAAGATCGCATTCGGTCCGCAGCTTTGCGGCCCACACGACAACGCCTTGCATTAGCAGAGCTTCTATTTTCAAATGGCAATCGTCATTTGACCGCTGAAAAACTCCATAGTGAAGTACTGCATTCCGGGGTTAAAATATCCTTGGCAACGATTTACAATAATCTTCATCAATTTACAGCCGCCGGGCTTCTGCGAGAAGTGGTCGTTGATTCCAGTAAGTCTTATTTCGATACCAATGTGACACCCCATCATCATTTTTTCCATGAAGATGAAGGCCGATTACAGGATATTGAATCCTCAGAGTTGACTGTGCTAGGCATTCCAAACCTTCCTGCAGGGACAGCTATTTCCAGCATCGATGTGATTGTGCGACTTTCCAAACAATCATCGTAGTTGTTGATACTTCTTTTAAAATTTCCTTTTTAGAAACATTCTAATCTATTGACAGTTTCCTTGGTCGGGATTATATTTTTGGCATTCTTTACGACTAAAGAATTTTTAAAAAAACCCGCCAATTCCAGGAGGACATTATGTCTCTACAGGGAAGTAAAACAGAACAGAATCTGAAGGACGCCTTTGCTGGTGAATCTCAGGCAAACCGTCGTTACCTCTATTTCGCTCAAAAAGCCGATATCGAAGGTTACAACGACGTTGCTGCCGTATTCCGCTCCACTGCGGAAGGTGAAACAGGCCATGCTCACGGTCATCTTGAATATCTTGAAGAAACTG
>JAESSA010000122.1 GCA_016764355.1 Sneathiella sp.
TTCTCGCCAAGCCAGCGCATTTGGGGATATGAGACCCCTGATGGATCTTTCGCGCAATTTGCTCGTGTTCAGGATCGCCAGTTGATGCCACGTCCCATGCATCTAACTTGGGAAGAAAGCGCCTGTTACACTCTGACGCTTGCAACAGCATATCGTATGTTGTTTGGTCATCGCCCTCATATCCTGCGTCCAGGCCACAACGTTCTAATCTGGGGCGCATCTGGTGGATTGGGTTCCATGGCTGTTCAAATCTGTGCGGCAGCAGGTGCCAATGCAATCGGGGTGATTTCTGACGAATCCAAACGGGAATTCGTTATGTCTTTGGGTGCCAAAGGCGTGCTTAACCGGAATGACTTTGATTGTTGGGGGCAGTTGCCTACTGTAAACGGCGATGGCTTCAACGCATACTTAAAAAAGACCCGTGAATTTGGCAAGGCGATTTGGGATATTACAGGCAAAGGCAATGACGTAGATTTTGTTTTTGAACATCCGGGAGAGCAAACCTTCCCTGTCTCATGTAATGTTGTAAAGCGGGGCGGTATGGTTGTGTTCTGTGCAGGCACAACAGGATTTAACCTGACGATGGATGCCCGCTTTGTATGGATGCGCCAAAAACGTATTCAAGGCAGTCATTTTGCCAACTTGAAGCAAGCAACTCAAGCAAACCGAATGGTTATCGAACGGCGCATTGATCCTTGTATGTCAGAAGTGTTCTCATGGGATGATATTCCTCGGGCTCATACAAAAATGCTGAATAATAAACATAAACCGGGTAATATGGCTGTCTTGGTTTCTGCAAAACTTCCTGGTCTTCGGACAATTGAAGATGCGATTGAAGCGGGAAACTCCTAAGGGGTCCCGCAGGCAAGCTGCAGAAAGCACAATGATAACAAAAACAGTAGTTAGAAAATTATGACAGATCAGAATAATAGCTTGGTCCTGACCGATCTTGATGGCATGTGCGAAACTGCGCTTGCCGCCGCAGAGCTTTTGAAATCTCAGGCCATTGCAGCCGTTGCCTCAATAACCAGAGGGGATAACGGTCGCATTAGCGCTAAGTTGGTTGAAGAAAACCAATATGCGACCCATGGCCTTGCATGGCTTGTGACTTATGTAGAGACACTAAAAGAAACTCTTAAGTGGACTCGCAGTTTGCAAGATGAGGGAAAGCTCGGTGAGCTTGAACTTTTGATGCTTCAAGGTGGGTTCGCTGAATATCTTAAGCAGATGGATGGCGGAATACCCATGACTCTTGGGGAGATCATCCGGCCTGCTGATTTGGGCGTAAGCACTGATGATACGGCAGCCTTTAAAACTGACGCTGTTTTAGCCCTGATGAAGGAAGGGTACACGCCTGCCGTTCGCGGGCGTATTGCTGTACTCGTTGCCGATGGCATGGATACAGGACATTTCGGCGATGCTGGCCTTGATGAAACTTATTCAATGATCCGCGATCAGTTCCGCCGTTTCGCCAATGAAGAAGTGATGCCTTTTGCTCATGAATGGCATTTGAAAGACGAACTTATCCCTATGTCAGTCATTGAGAAAATGTCTGAACTGGGTGTTTTTGGACTGACTGTTCCCGAAGAATATGATGGCCTTGGTCTTGGTAAAATGTCCATGTGCGTGGTGTCTGAGGAATTATCTCGCGGTTATATTGGTGTCGGCTCTTTGGGCACACGATCCGAAATCGCAGCAGAACTAGTTCTAACGGGCGGTAGCCAAGCTCAAAAAGATAAGTGGCTTCGAAAATTTGCATCGGGTGAGATTTTACCAACAGCAGTTTTCACCGAACCCAATACTGGCTCTGATCTTGCCTCCCTTAAAACTCGGGCAGTGAAGGACGGGGACGTCTACAAAATCACAGGAAATAAAACCTGGATTACCCATGCGGCTCGGGCCGATGTTATGACCCTTCTTGTCCGCAGTAATCCGGAGGAGCCCGGCTATAAAGGGCTTTCCATGTTCCTTGCTGAAAAAGAGCGTATGAATGATGAGGAAGATTTCCCAACACCGGGTATGACGGGCGGAGAGATTGAAGTTCTTGGCTATCGCGGAATGAAGGAATATGAACTTGGGTTTGACGGGTTTGAAGTGAAAGCCGAAAATCTGCTGGGCGAAGAAGAAGGCAATGGCTTCAAACAGTTGATGCAAACCTTTGAAAGCGCCCGCATTCAAACAGCGGCCCGTGCATTGGGTGTCGCGCAGAATGCGATGGAGCTTGGTCTTCGTTACGCGCTGGATCGCGTGCAGTTTGCCCGCCCCATTATTGAATTCCCCCGTGTTGCCGGAAAACTGGCATGGATGTCAGTGGAAATCATGATGGCACGTCAGCTTACCTACGCCTCTGCTCGTGCAAAAGACGAAGGTCGCCGGTGCGATCTGGAAGCAGGTATGGCTAAATTGTTAGGGGCGCGAGTTGCTTGGAGCGCGGCGGATAACGCACTGCAAATTCATGGTGGTAACGGTTTCGCCCTTGAATATCCAATCAGTCGTGTCCTCTGCGATGCGCGTATCCTTAATATTTTTGAAGGCGCTGGAGAAATTCAAGCGCAAGTTATCGCCCGCCGCCTGCTTGAGGGTGCGAACTAAGAGGCATTTAATAAAATTAGTTGAAAAGGGGCTCGTTTCGGGCCCCTTTTTTATTCTCTGATGACTTTGAGCTCTGGCCAGCTTTAGCGCCAATCTTTTAGGGCAAGTCGTGCTGCGATCTGTTCCATTTTTGTGTGTGCTACGGGCGTGGGGCGTATTACCATTTTGAACAAATCGTCTAGCCCGAAGGGTGCCAAAATGGTGATTTGATCTTTGGTGTCGATGCGCGCCGCTACAGCTGTTGGCGTCTCTAACCAATATCTCATGGCGTCTTTTGTGTTTAAGGCCGCCTTTGTTTCGTTTCTAATATGCATTCGGGCTTGGTTCTTTACGGACCATGGAATGTCAGATCTCATTTTAATTAGTTGCCGTTCGAATTTCTGCTCAGCGGTTTTCGATAAATCTGATGGATCAAACAACAGAACATCGACATCATCCAATGGCGTTGATTTTTTATGGCTTATAGTGTCCCAGACCAAGGTTCTAATAAAACCTGCGCCAATCGCCCAGTCGGACATTTGAAGGTCTCGAACTGTTCTTAAGATATCCTTAGAACGAGTATCGTTCTCCAGTAATCTTTTCAGATTCTTCTCGTGTGCTCTGTTTGAGGAGGAGGCAGCCATCAGGTGCTCGATGGTTTGATATCTTCTGGTGTGGGCTTTGTGCGAAAGCCGAGGACAGCGGTGATTGTGGCGCCGAGGAGAACAATGCTCCAACAGATATAAAGCCAGATGAGAAACAGCGGCAAAATCGCGAGAGCACCATAGAGGGCCTGATAGCTTGGGAAAGAGAGAATATAAAGTTTGAAAAGATATTTGCTGAAAACAAATAAAGCGGCTGATACCGCAGCGCCTATGGTTGCATGTCGCCAGTTGATTTTTTTGGCTGGAACCAGTTGATATAATAAAAACAAGGCGATGAAACTGCCAAGAAAGGGAACGAGAAAACTAAAGTATGCCAAAGAGGTGGAGAGACTCAGCCCGCTCGTCTTTTCAGTCAGTGTGGCAAACCATTTTACGAGAGTAAAGCTGGTTGCAAGCGTAATAGGTCCGAGCAGGATAATTAAGATATAAGCCAAAAGCCTTTTGATGGGATTGCGCGTTGTTTTTGCGCGCCAAATTTGCCTAAAAACTGTTTCAATGCTGGATAAAAGGAGGAGGGCCGTAATGGCCAACCCAATCAGTCCAAAATAGGTCAGTTTTTCTGCATTGAGAATTAAATCCTGTAGTAACGCGTGAACGTGAGAGATTGTGCTGGGAAGTAAATTATCCAACAGGAAGAGGACAATTTCTTCCTGCAAATTGTAATAAGCATCGATGTACGTGAACAGGGATAAGGCGAGCGCAATCATGGGAACGATAGCAAGCAAGGTTTGATAACTTAATGCCGTTGCCATTCGCAAACAGTTTTGCGATGTGAAATGGTGCCATATTTGGCGCATGAGCTCCATCAGCCCTTGAATCATTTATCCGCCTTAATCCTTAATCGGGGAATTTCGTGCTGGCAAGCTCACCACCAAGGCCCCAGTCTTCTTTTGCAACATTGTTAATCACCACATTGACGCTGGCGGCACTGCATCCTGTGATGCGAACCATTTCAGAAGTGAGAGATTCCACTAATTCCTGCTTAGTGCGGGCATCTCTGCCTTCAAACATTTCAACTCTAATAATTGGCATATTATCCTCTTGAATTTGTTTTATGAACCTACACTACATTGATTTCCGGTAGAGGTTCGTTGTCCAACATGCGCTGGAAAGAAAATCTCTGTAAATCGAGCGTCTGGTATGAGTCGTTTAGAATTATTTCTGCAAGGGCGCGACCAACTGCGGGGGACTGTTGAAGGCCGTGGCCCGAAAATCCATTCGCAAAAAAGAAATTCTGGATTGTTGGATGGGGTCCTAAAATAGCATTTTGGTCAAGCAAGTTGTAGGCATAATGACCCGCCCATGCATTTTCCATTTTAATGGCTTCGAATGCCGGGACCCGGTTTGCTAAAATGGGCCAGATATGTTCTTCAAACCAGCCATAATCCACATCAAAGTCATGGCAATCGGGATCATTCTCAGCTTCGGGAGAGCAGCCGGCAATAAACTGCCCGCCTTCAGGTCTGAAATAAACGCCGCTAGGATCAACGGTCAGCGGACATCCTTCTATTTCGGTGCGGCAAGAAAAAGAATAGACAAATCTTTTTTTGGATCGCACGGCTAAGTCAATTCCGGCCCACTCAGCAACGGTTGCGGCGTGAACGCCGGCAGCGTTCACAAGGGTGCCGCAGCCAATTCGCCCAGCCTCCTTCAACAGAACAGCTCTGATTTGGGAATTTGCGACCTCCAACCCAACGGCTTCGTCTTTAAAGTATGTGACTCCTTGAGATATGGCCTTCTTTCGGAATGCTTGATTAAGACCGTAAGCGTCCAGCCACCCTTCTCCTTCAAGCCCTAAAGAGCCACCAGCAAGATCCGATATATTCATCCAAGGATAACTGCGGGCAAGATCTTCTGGGTCGAGCAAGGCAACAGGTACATTCTCCTGTTTTTGAATAGCATTATTATTATACAGGATTGGAATTTGTGCATCCTGGGCCAGGAAAAGATAACCTTTCTCTTCAAAACTTACATGTACAGGGTCGCCATCAACACTTAGATGCTGGGAGATGTTCTGAATGAAATCTCCACCAAACTGGGAGATGCGAATATTTTCCGGCGTTGAGAATTGTTGCCTGATTCCCCCGGCAGAGCGCGCGGTGGAGCCTTCTTGATAACTTGGATCCCGTTCTATAACTGCAATTTTTAACGTGCCTTTTGACTGGCCTGACAGAAAATATGCAATGGCGGAACCAATTACGCCGCCTCCAATAATGACACTATCAAAATTCATTTTTAAATCTGGTTCCCTAAATATTATGCAGTGTTGGAGCTTTGCCCATAATATGCTATTCGAAATTTATGTTTAATTATCTCATTATTGCAGCTTTGGCTGCAACTGTTGTCGTCGTTGTTATTGGTATAGTTACCATGGCAAAAGGCGGAGACTTCAATCGAAAATACGGCAATAAATTAATGCGGCTGCGTCTTGTAATGCAGGCGGTTGTCGTGATTTTAATACTGGCCGGATTTTGGTTCGAAGCATCTGGCGGCTTGTGAGCAGAAAATGGTGAAACTGACAAAGATTTATACCCGCGGGGGCGATAAAGGCAAGACCTCTCTTGGGGATGGCAAACGCGTACAAAAAGACGATTGTCGCGTTGATGCCTATGGTGAGGTAGACGAGGTAAATGCGGTGATCGGGATGGCCCGGCTTCACGCCGAGGGGGAGGCCGATGCCATGCTCGGCCGGATCCAGAATGACCTTTTCGATTTGGGGGCCGATTTATGTACACCGGAGGCAGAAAATCCGAAATACCCCCCATTGCGAATGGTTCAAGGGCAGGTGGATTGGCTTGAAACAACTATTGATTCGCTGAATTTGGAGCTCAGTCCTCTAAATTCGTTTATTCTGCCCGGAGGATCGCCAGTATCCGCCCATTTGCATCATGCTAGGACAGTTTGTCGCAGAGCAGAGAGAAGAATGGTTTCGCTTTCTGACGTGGAAAATATAAATGATATTTCAATATGTTATATAA
>JAESSA010000123.1 GCA_016764355.1 Sneathiella sp.
GGCTTACAGTGCTCTCATGCATTTGAATAGCATCAGCAATTGCCTTGAGGTTGAGAGGGCGCAGATATTGAATGCCGTGGGTGAAAAACATTTCTTGTTGCCTAACAAGTTCGGTTGCCACTTTTAGAATTGTATTGGCGCGCTGGTCTAAGGATTTAACCAGCCAGTTGGCCGTATTCAAACATTCGGAGACAAATTCCTTTTCCTGTTTTTTAAGTGCCTTAGTATTGATCTGTGCATAATAACGGTTATTTACAAGGACTTTTGGCAGGGTATCGCTATTTAACTCAATATTCCAGCTTGCATCGGGATTTCTGGACACGAAAACGTCGGGAACAACCGTATCTGCGACGTCGGATCCAAATTTGAGTCCTGGTTTTGGATCAAGTTCCTTGATCTCCTCAATCATCTCCAGAAGGTCTTCCTGGTCAACAGCACATTTTACCAAGAGACTTTTCATGTCCCTGTTGGCTAAAAGCTGTAGATTATTCAGCAAGGCTTCCATGGCTGGATCATATCGGTTTTTCTCAATTAGCTGTAGGGTTAAGCAATCGCTCAGGTCATAGGCAAAAACGCCTGTCGGCTCAAAACCTCTTAATATGTTCAATGTGCTTGAGATCATTTGCGTTGTACAATTGAGTGTTTCACTGATGATTTCTAAATCTTCTGTGAAATAGCCCGCTTCGGAAATGATATCGATCAAATAGGCCGCTATAAATTTTGTTGAAGCCGGAAGGCTTAACATACTCAGTTGAGCCGTCAAATGCCCCTGAAGCGTGAGGTCTTCTGTCAGAGTGTTTTCTAAACTAAGTTCAGACCCGGAATAATTAGTTCCGCCGCCGGTGGAGGCAGCCAGATACCCTGTATCGGACCCATCGCTCGGCGCGGTGTTTGGTGCAGCATCCGCTACACTGTCGTTGTTGTAAGTATTGTCGTAATCGGTATCGAGGGGACTGTCGGTGGTCTCGGGAAGCGGTGTCGCCTCTGTCAGGGCAAGCTCGCTTAAAGCCCCGTTGTCGCCTTCTTCATTTCCAAAACCGTCTACATCATCGCGGACTGTTTCTGTCGGCTGATCAGGGCTGGTATCCGCCTCTCCTCGCTCCAGAAGAGGGTTTTTCTCAAGTTCTTGTTCGACAAAGGAGTTTAAATCAAGATTGGAAAGCTGCAAAAGCTTAATCGCCTGCTGCAGCTGCGGAGTCATTACAAGTTGTTGACTCTGCCTTAAATCCAGTCTGGGCGTTAAAGCCATTCTATCTCCCGATCATCTTCAAATCTCTTTAAGCATGACGGCTTAAAGACTAAAATGATCCCCTAAATACACGCGTCTTACACCTTCATCTTCGACAATTTCAGATGGGCTTCCTTCCTTTATGACATGACCTTCGTTAAGAATGTATGCTCTGTCGATAATTTCCAATGTTTCCCGAACATTATGTTCTGTTATCAAAACGCCGATGCCGCGGTCTTTCAAGTGGGAAATAAGATCGCGAATGTCGCCAACAGCGATGGGGTCAATACCGGCAAAAGGCTCATCGAGCATTATATAGCTGGGTTTAGCAGCAAGGGCCCGTGCAATTTCAACGCGTCGGCGCTCCCCTCCGGATAAGGCAATGGCTGGGGTACGACGTAAATGAGTAATAGAAAATTCAGCCAGTAATTCGTCCAGCATATTTTCGCGCTTCTCGCGGATAGGCTCGATTAGTTCCAGTACGGAGCGAATATTCTGCTCCACATTCAGTCCCCGAAAAATGGACGCTTCTTGCGGCAGATAACCAATACCAAGGCGAGCGCGCCGATACATGGGAAGGCGTGTTACATCAACACCATCAAGGGTAACCGTGCCATAATCGGCACTGAGCAAACCGGAAATAATGTAAAAACAGGTAGTTTTACCAGCACCGTTTGGACCAAGCAAACCAACAGCTTCCCCGCGATGAACCGTAATATCCACGCCCCGTAAAACAGGGCGTTTTTTGAAGGATTTTCCGATGTTTTTAGCAGATAAACCGGTATTTTGCGCTACCAGTCTTGGGCCACCCTCATCCGCTAAATCATTCTCAACCATACTATCCCCGTAAACTATTTGGTCCCGAAAACTACTCGGTCTTTTTTTGTGGTACAAAAATTCCACGGACACGGCCTTTGGTATTGCCCGCGCCAGTTCCTTCGATCCGGCTTTTACCGCTCACCAGATCCAGAACCATACTTTGTCCCTTCAAAACATTCTGTCCTTGGGTCAATACCACATTTCCGACCAAATGAATGCGTTTATTAACAACGTCATAGGTTCCGGTATCGCCTTTTGCGGTTTCGCGTGGACTGGACAGGAAAACATTGCCTGTTGCTTCAATCTTTCGAATGCTGGGCGGCTGGTCCGTCCCTTTGGAAGATTTTGTCGCGCTTTTATCGGCATAATATACGCGTAATTTTGAAGATTTTAGCCGAATATCGCCCTGTATTACTTGAACATTCCCTTCAAAAATAGCGATTTGCTTATCCTGTTGGACTTCAAGGCTATCGGCCAGAATTTCAATGGGTTTATCTGTATCAAAACCGGAGCTGGACAGGGCTGATTGTGCGAAAAGGGGGGCGACACCCAGAGACAGAGATACAACAAGCGCTAAGGCTGCCAATTTAGAGTTTTTTGCTATATTTGATATCATACTAAATCAGTCAATCTACGGGTAAAGGATCATTTTTACATTGCCGACAAATTTTATATTACCATTTAATTGGTCAACGACAAGGCTGTCGGCCTCAATTTCGCCCATGGGGCCGTGGCCACGCAAACCATCGAGGGTTTCTATTACCCGTTCTTTAAGCTTGATGTGGGCACTTTTCGTATAAATTTGGTCACCACTGTCAGAGAATATATCAATGCCACCTTGAAGATCGAGAATTCCCAAATCAGGGTTGAGTTTTCCTTTTGGTGCCGACAGGGATATCCAGCGGTTATTTTTCAAAGAAATATCAGCTTGCAAATTTGTCAGCTCAATAACTTTGGAGGTGATGTCAATTTGTGTCGCGCTTTCAGCTGTTACTACATATTGCTGACCATCCTTGTCAGAGGATAAAAACCTTGGATTGCTCATGGTCAGCTTGTGATCACCAACAGTTACATCTTGATATTCGAGACTGATGGCGGTGTCATCTTTCTCAAAAGCTGGAATGAAAAAGGCCAGGGCCAACAGGGTGAGCGCCAATACGGGCAGAACAAATTTCATGGTAGAGACAAAACGTGAATGACGTCCCGCATCGTGAGAGCTTCGACGATCCGGGTTTTGGTCTGGCGTGGGGATCCACCCCATTTTCCTTATGGATTGATCTGAGTGCGTTGGGGTGCCGGATTTGTCCATGACACTACATGACACCGTTGCGCAAGCAGTCATGAACGCTGAGTATGCCAACGGGTTTTCTGTCAGTTGCTACAAAAAGACAGGTGATGCCGTTAAATCCTGTTGTGTTCATTTGGGCCAATGCTTCACCGGCAAGAGAACGGGGGCGGATGGTTTGCGGTGAACTTGTCATTACCTCTTTTGCTGTTTTTGTGAGAAGGTTGGGGCCCATATGACGGCGAATGTCACCATCGGTGATAATGCCAGACAGATTTCCCCCGTCTTCTGTAACGCCAACGCAGCCAAAGCCTTTTGTTGTCATCACGAGAAGCGCGTCTTCCATGGATGCCTGCTCGTCAATGATTGGGATTGCATCCCCTTCATGCATCAAGTCGCTGACTTTAATCAGTGAATCCCCCAGCTTGCCACCAGGATGATACACTTGGAATTGATCGGCGGAAAAACCTTTCCGATCCAACAACGCCACGGCAAGGGCGTCGCCCAACGCCAAGGTTAAGGTTGTTGATGTGGTGGGAGCAAGGCCGATGGAGCAAGCCTCTGGTGCATCGGGCAAAATAAGGGCCACATCACTGCGACGGCCAAGGGTGCTATCTGCTTTTCCAACAATCGCAATGAGCGGGATGTTGAAGCGGCGGGTATAGGCAATGATATCCGCGAGCTCTTTTGTCCCTCCGGAGTTGGATAAGCAGAGAACCACATCATTGACGGTGATCATCCCAAGGTCGCCGTGACTTGCTTCCCCAGGGTGGACAAATTGGGCCGGTGTTCCGGTAGATGCCATTGTCGCCGCAATTTTTTTGCCAATATGCCCACTTTTTCCCATACCGGAAATGATAACGCGGCCTTTGGCGGCACTAATCAGGTCTAATGCTTTGATAAAATCACCGTTCAGTGATTGCCGCATTTGCAAAATAGCGTCAGCTTCGATCTGTAATACACGTTGGGCCGAAGCAAGATCCTTGTTTTTTGTCAGGGTCTCAACTTTTGCATCTTTGGAAACAGTCATTTTAGCCTTCTATTCAATAACTATTGAGGCGATGTGCTCAGCACCCGGTTCCGGGACGTCTCAATTTACGCAACCCCCCGGAATATAAGGAAATCCCCTTTGATAAACAAGGGGGAGGCTTCGAATATTAGGAGGATTGTAAAGTTGACCTATTACGGGAATGTCAGGAGTGGGCGAAAATATCCGTCTCATCCCACCCCGCAAGGTCCAACTCGGCCCGGACGGGGAGGAATTTAAAGCATTCAGCGGCAAGCTCTGTCCGGCCCTCACGCGCTAGCATTACGTCCAGTTTTTCGCGCAGTCGATGCAGGTATAACACGTCTGATGCGGCATATTCCTGTTGCGCTTTCGTAAGTTCCGGTGCGCCCCAATCGGAACTTTGCTGCTGCTTGGAAATATCCACGCTAATGAGCTCTTGGCACAGATTTTTCAAGCCGTGGCGGTCTGTATAGGTACGAACCAAGCGAGAAGCAATTTTTGTGCAGTAAACAGGCGCACATAAAACGCCCAGATATTTTTGCAGAACCGCAATATCAAAACGACCAAAGTGAAACAGTTTTGTGCGTGTAGGGTCAGCCAATTGTTTGACTAGATTTGGCGCGTCATAAGTGATGCCATCAAATTTCACCAGATGCGCATCGCCATCCCCTGAGGACAACTGAATAAGGCATAATCGATCCCGATGGGGGAGAAGACCCATAGTCTCGGAATCGATGGCAATCTGATCGCCCAGATCCACGTCTGCCGGAAGATCACCGTGATGAAGAAAAATCGCCATTATTTATGCTCCTTAAACGGCCCCAAAGATGCAACAAGGAGCGGCGTAACCATCAAAATTTCAAAACAATCGAACGGAAATTCAAAAAATCCCGCCGATAAAAACAATTAAGTCACTGAAAAATATAACTAAATTTCACAACTAGATAAGCATTATGTATCACGCGTGTTTCTGGACTTCAAGACTGTTTAAATTTGATTATTGGAAACTCCTTAGGTAGCCTTAAGAAGACCTAAATATGAGACAAGACATAGTCCTATTTTATGAGCCCGTTTTAATGGAAATTTTTACCAATATTCTCACCGATCGCGGGTCGAAATATGCGGTTTCGGGGGGATTGGTTTGTAGCCGGGCGGAGGCGCTTGCGGCGCTTAAAGTCCTTAAAAAAGATAAGAAATTTGCCAAAGCCACCCATAATACATGGGCGGTTCTGTTATCCGATAGTGGCCCCCTTAAAAATGATGACGGAGAGAGTGGGGCCGGGCGGATTATCTTACAAATGCTGGAGAGAGCAGAGCTTAACGATCACATCATAATCGTCACCCGCTGGTATGGCGGCGTGAAGCTGGGCGGTGACAGATTCCGGCGTGTGCAGGATTCTGTTCGCTATTATTTGGAGCATAAAGAGTGAGAGGGTTATGTTGGTGCCCTGGAGAAGACTCGAACTTCCACTTCCATACAGAAACTAGCACCTGAAGCTAGCGCGTCTACCAATTCCGCCACCAGGGCAACATAACGAGCCCTCTGATATAAACTGCGGCTGTGGATGTCAACACACTTTTAGAATTTGTTATCTTTATCTGTGCTTTTATCTTGGCGTCGTGCCCCGATACCTTTAGTAACGGGACAAAGGTTTAAGCTTTAGCCGTTGCAGTGGTTTGCTTCGCTGCCAGAGGAGGATGAATAATATGTCAGCAGGTCTTATTACAATTGTTGGCGGGTCCGGTTTCATTGGACGTCATTTAGTGGGCCGTTTGGCTGCTAAAGGATATCAAATCCGGCTGGCAGTTCGCGATACGGAAAAAGCGGCGCTGCTGATAACTCAGGG
>JAESSA010000124.1 GCA_016764355.1 Sneathiella sp.
CTTTAACGAACAACCTTCTCTTCAATACAGTCCCAAAGGCCTGCTTCCAGTTTCACATCGTCATACCGGTTGATTTCCTGAAGGCCTGTTGGCGATGTGACATTGATCTCCGTTAGATAATCGCCAATCACATCAATCCCTACAAAAATCAAACCCTGCTCTTTCAATGACGGGCCGATAATTTCGCACAGCTCTTCTTCTCGCGCCGTAAGAGTTGATCTCATAGCAGTCCCGCCAACATGCATATTCGAGCGGCTTTCGCCCTCTGGCGGCACACGATTAATAGCGCCAACGGGCTTACCATCGACGAGTATAATCCGCTTGTCCCCTTGCCTTACTTCTGGCAGGTATTTTTGGATAATCATGGGTTCACGATAAAATTGCGTGAACAATTCATGGACCACAGTCAGATTTTCATCTTCAGGCTTCAAATGAAAGACACCAGCCCCTCCATTTCCATATAGTGGCTTTACGATAATATCTTTATATTCATCGCGAAATGCTTTTATTTCTCGAAGGTCGGACGAGATAACTGTGGGCGGCAAAACGCCGTCAAACTGTGTTACGAAGATCTTTTCCGGTGCATTTCGCACACTTGCAGGATTATTCACCACCAATGTTTGTGGATGAATTTTCTCTAAAAGATGGGTCGCGGTAATATAGGACATGTCAAAGGGCGGATCTTGGCGCATCAAAACCACGTCGGTGGTGGCAAGGTCAAGACGCTCTACGTCCCCAACAGAGAAATGATTACCCAACTCACGCCTAACAGTTAAAGGGCGTGCATTGGCAATCACTTTACCATCAACATAAGACAAGTCAGCAGGCCCATAATGAAAAAGGGTATGCCCTCGTTCCTGCGCTTCCAGTGCGAGAACGAACGTACTGTCCCCATTAATATCTACGTCCTCAATGGGGTCCATCTGAATTGCAACGGCAAGGCTCATAGTTTTATCCTGTTTCCTGATATTTGTAATTAAGCGCCCGGTTCTGACTTATTGTCTTTTTATGCCGATACAAGCTGTCGCTTATCTATTTTTCTTCAATACCGCATGACTGATAATCTTGCGAACACCAGAGATGTCTCGGGCATGTAATTTAACTCTGTTCAATTCCGCCTGATCTTGAGCAATTCCCATCACATACACGATCTTGTTTACGGTATCGATAGTATAATTGACGTGCTTCACATCTAGGTCCTGAACAAGGCGGGCTCTTAACTTTGCAGAAATCCAACTATCTCCGCTGGAAGAAGTGAGAGTCTCTTTATCACTTACTTGCAGCTCATTTAGAACTGCTTTCACACCATCTATTGACCAAATGATAGACGTAGCACTTGACCGATCTTCATCATTTGGGACTTCGCCTGTAACCAGGACACGACCTTCGATAACTATAGTTGAGACATCAGCAAAGAGCTCATCATTTGAATCAAGTAAAGCTGTGAGAATTTTTAGTTTAATGCTCGCATCATTTACAGTGTCTTCAAGGGATCTCTCTTCGGCAATTGTCACCCCTGCAGTTGCGATACCGCCAATTATTAGGCCAGCAGGTGTACAAGAGGTCAACAGTGCCAAACCCAGCACCAGGGTAACCAACAAAGCCACAAACTTCATACTCAAACGCCTCAATCAAATAATTTTTAATACTATATCTTTTATCAAGGCCTGAATAAAGACTACAAACACACCAAATTACCAAGCATTTTCCAAATGAACAGGCTTGCTGAAGAAAGAGGTGATGAGAAGGATATCAAATCGAATATCCATATGGGAGAACTCTGGCCGGGACACGATGAAAGCCTCCATCGCACGCGAAACCCGGCGGCGCTGCTTTGCGTGTATCGCCTGCAGTGCTTTTTCGAGGGACTGCCGTTGTTTCACTTCAATAGCAATAAGGACCCCCCCGCGCCGAGCAATAATATCAATCTCTCCCACAGGCCTGCGAAATCCGCGTGCCACAATGTGATATCCTTTAAGCCTTAAAAACAAAGTGGCAACAGTCTCGGCAAAACGTCCTCGAAAATAAGCATATTGGCGTTTACGTTGTCGGGTTTTTTTGGAAATTTTTGTCAAAAATATACCCCCTATTTGTCCATTTCAATACAAGCTTAAGCTTAAGCATTTGCCTCGCGGTCCAACTCCTGCCATTTTACACCTGCTAAATATAAAAACGACACCACGGTGGGAGTTATTCCGTTGACGGCCAAAGACACATTACAAAATTCAAACCGATCCCCTGCTAAATCATCTATTTTGGCTTGGACAGCTGGTTTGACCTTATCCCTGTTGTTAGCTGGCTGCCAAACACTTCCCTTTAATTTGATGGCCCCGCCTGAAAAACCTGTCGCCGCTAAACCTGATAGTAACACAAAAGCTGCAAACACCCCACCGGTGCTTGAAGCGCTCCCCCTCGAAGCTGAGAAAAAAACCGCAGAGACAATCAACCCTGCCAGTAATTTAGCGCCAGAGATTTTGTCTTCTGAACTGAATAGTCAAGCAGCCCTCAGTTTACGCCCACCCGCATTATCAGATGAAAAAGAAGCCACAAAAATAGCTATTCTGTTACCCTTAACGGGTCAGCATAAAAACATTGGCAATGACTTGCTTCGGGCGGCCTATATGGCTTTGTTTGATCTTGGTAATAAAAACCTGCATTTGCTGCCTTACGATACAAAAGGAACACCGACAGGTGCCCGAAATGCCGCACTCGCTGCAACGGGCGAAGGGACACAAATCATCCTTGGCCCTCTTTTCTCCACTTCAGTCTCCGCTGTCCGGCCCATTGCCGCAGCCAATAACATTAACGTCCTTACGTTCTCAACCGATGACAGTATATCAGGAGACGGCGTTTACTTAATGGGGCTGACCGCAGGGCAACAGATTACCCGTATTATGGAATTTTCCTACAGACAAGGCTTGGCACGATTTGCTGTTCTGGCCCCGCAATCTCTTTACGGAGATGCTGTAATTCGAAATATTCAACAAACATCAGAGAAATTGGGCCTGGAGCTCGACAAAATCCTGCGCTACCCATCAAACCTTGCCCCCGGATCTGAAGAACTACGACTCATTGCTAAGGAGATCGCCAATTACGACGCCCGCCGGTGGCAGTTAAAGCAACAAATCAAAAAATTGGAGGCCCTCAGTGACCCCAAATCAAAAGCGCAACTAAAACGACTGTCCAAACGGGATACTTTGGGACAAGTATCCTTTGATGCCCTTATCATTCCAGAAGGTGGACAACGACTTTTGGAGCTAGCCCCTCTATTATCATACTACGACGTTGATCCAACGGAAATTCAATTTATCGGAACAGGCCTTTGGGCAGATAAAAAACTGACAACAGAACCCGCACTAGTTGGCGGCTGGTTTGCAGCTCCAGAGCCCGTTAAAACACAACAATTTCAATCCCGTTTCAATAAGACCTATGGCTATAATCCACCAAGAATTGCGAGTCTGGCCTATGATGCTGCGGCCCTTGCAGGTCTCCTAGCCCTTGACACCCGACCCGACAAATTCAGCCGAGCAGCCCTAGAAAATAACATAGGTTTTACGGGCTATAATGGAGTTTTTCGTTTTTCAACCACAGGAATTGCCGAGCGAGGGCTTGCTGTCATGCAAGTAGGGCAACGAGAACTTGAGTTGTTGGAAGAAGCCCCGGAATCATTTGAAGCACTGATTAACTGAGTAATTCTGCCAGTAAGCTATTCAAAACAAACCGGCCTTTATCCGTCGCCACAAGGCGACGCTCATCCAGATGAATGAAACCAGCATCTACAAGACGCTCGGTTTGCCGATTGGAGATAAAATCAGACAATGGTTTTCCCACTGTCATCTCGAAATTCTCTAGCCACACGCCTTCTCTCAAGCGCAAGCCCATGAGTAGTTGTTCTTCTGCCAAATCAACGGGAGTATCCAGTATATCAAAGGCTTCCGTGCCATGCCCCTGCTCTTCGGTAAGCGCCAGCCATTTTTCAGGTCTTTTGAGCTGCCGATAAGCTCGGCGCACGCCGTCAACTTCCGGGCGCCCATGGGCGCCGGGGCCAATACCAATATAATGCCCGTAGCGCCAATAAGTCAGGTTGTGGCGACATTCAAAACCTACGCGGGCATGATTTGAAATTTCATAGGCCGGGAGGCCCGCCTCCGAACAAATTCTCTGGGTTTCAGAAAAAAGCTCATCAGCCAGACTGTCTCTGGGCAGATCAAACTCACCTCTTTTATAGGCACCGGCAAAACCCGTATTGGGCTCAATTGTAAGCTGGTAGAGAGATAAATGATCCCCGGCAAGGGTCAGTGCCTGCTTTAAATCCTGCTGCCAATCACTCAAACTTTGGTTCGGCAAGGCGTAGATCAAATCAAAAGAAATGTTGGAAAAAACATCCCGGGCGAGTGTTATGGTTTTAAGGGCCTCGGCCACACTATGTTCCCGCCCTAAAAAGCGAAGCGCTTCATCATGTAAAGATTGAACCCCCATGGAAAGGCGATTAACTCCCGCCGCGCGGTACCCTTTAAAGGATTTAGCCTCTGCGGAGGTCGGGTTTGCTTCCAGTGATATTTCAATATCTTTTAAGAGAGGAAAATGCGCGCTCACGCCATCGATTAGGGCGGCGACAGTCTCAGGCAACATGAGGGAAGGTGTTCCTCCTCCAAAAAAGATACTGCCAACTTCCCGTCGTGGTACTTGCGCTGCAAACCAGGCAAGTTCTTTTAAGAGAGCCGTCGTCCATCGTTTTTGGTCAACAGTCTCCCGAACATGACTATTGAAATCACAGTACGGGCATTTCTTCCGGCAAAAGGGCCAGTGAAAATAAATTCCGAATCCTTGATCCGGTGCGTTATTTTTGGAAACAGGCATCGATCAATTGACGAAACGCATTCGCCCTGTGACTAATGGCATGTTTTTCCGCAGGGTCCATTTCAGCGAAGGTTGTTTCTCTCTCATTGGGTGTAAAAACTGGATCATATCCGAATCCCTTCTCTCCCCTTGGTGGCCACGTAAATGTGCCGTACACGCGCCCTTCAAAGCTTTCAACATGACCGTCTGGCCAAGCCAACGACAAAGCACAAATAAACGATGAGGACAGATTCGCCCCTCCGCTTGCCTTCAATTTTTCCTTAATTTTACCCATGGCAATTGAAAAATCTTTAGAAGGCCCCGCCCATCGCGCGGAATAAATTCCGGGATCGCCGTTCAATGCGTCAACGGCAAACCCAGAATCATCGCTGAGAGAGACAAGGCCAGAGGCCTTTGCCGCCGCGAGTGCCTTAATCTCTGCATTTGCTATAAAAGTATCGCCGTCCTCAACCGGTTCGGGTAATCCCAATTCACCAGCAGAGATAGGTTCCACACCAAAATCTGCAAGTAAGTCGCGGATTTCCCGCACCTTACCTGCATTATGGCTTGCAACAATCAGTTTTGAGCCGGAAAATTGCCGAAAAGAACTCACAGTCCAAGAACCTTGCGCTGCATTTCGCACAGCTCTTTCACACCACTTTTTGCAAGACTAAAAAGAGAAGAGAATTGAGCTTCAGTGAACGGGCCTTCTTCTGCCGTCCCCTGAATTTCGATAATTTTACCGTCAGATGTCAAAACAAAATTCGCATCGGCTTGCGCATTGCTGTCTTCAGGGTAATCAAGATCAAGAACCGGCGTTCCCTTATAAAGACCGCAAGACACAGCCGCTACTTGGCTTGTCATTGGAACTTCAAGAATTTCCCCTTTTTCCACCAAACTTTCAAACGCTTGATAAAGGGCCACATAGGCACCGGTGATAGAGGCTGTACGGGTACCGCCATCAGCTTGAATAACATCGCAATCGACGACAATTTGACGTTCGCCAAAACCTTCCATATTCACGACAGCACGCAGGGAGCGACCAATAAGGCGTTGGATTTCAACTGTCCGGCCTTGCTGTTTACCCCGAGCCGCTTCCCGGCCCATACGAGAGCCCGTTGAGCGGGGCAACATACCATATTCTGCTGTAACCCAACCCTTACCAGTATTGCGCAAAAAGGGCGGTACACGACCTTCAATACTGGCTGTGCACAGAACATGCGTATC
>JAESSA010000125.1 GCA_016764355.1 Sneathiella sp.
TATGGAACTGGGTGGAAAATCTGCCGGTATAATATTTAAAGACGCAGACTTAGATCAAGCTGTGAATTCTTCTGCATCCGGTATCTTTTCCCATGCAGGACAAGTTTGCTCAGCACAATCAAGATTACTGGTCCCAGCAGCCCTTTATGATCAGGTTGTTGAAAAACTGGTGACAAAAGCAAGTTCCCTTTCAATTGGTCCGGGACTGGATGGACATGACATCACTCCCGTCATTTCCGCCCAGCAGGCTGATAAAATTGAAGAAATGTGCCTAGCCGCTGTGCAAGCTGGGGCTGAAGCTGCCGCGGGCGGGCGCAAGGCAGCTGGTTTTGATGGTCATTTTATTGAGCCCACAATCGTGGCTAATGTCACCAAAGAGATGACTATCGCTCAAGAAGAGGTGTTTGGCCCTGTTCTCTCCGTTCTGTCTTATGACGATCCCGAGGAGGCTATCGCCATGGCAAATGGGACCGATTATGGGTTATGTGCCGGTATTTACACAAAGGACCTCGCAACGGCCCATTGGGCTGCTGGACAGCTTGTTGCAGGGCAGGTTTATGTGAATGAATGGTTTGCTGGAGGGATCGAGACACCTTTTGGCGGTACAAAAAGATCAGGCTACGGTCGAGAAAAAGGACAAGAAGCCTTGCAAAATTATGTGCAAACGAAGAATGTAGGCATTCGCATTACAAGCGGCGGCGGCGGACGCCCCGGCGGCTAAGAAACATATAGTAAAAACGGAGGCCTATTGTGCCAGGTGAAATAGACGCAAGACTTGAAAAACTTGGGATTACAATACCGGAGGCCGCATCTCCGGCCGCAAATTACATACCCTATACGATTACAGGGAACTTGGTATTTGTCTCTGGCCAAGTTCCTTTTGTCGATGGTAAAATCCAATATCAGGGAAAAGTTGGAACTGATTACAGCACAGAAGAAGCGGCTGAATGTGCCCGTGTCTGCGCGTTGAATATTTTGGCCCAAGTCAAAGCCGCTTGCGGTGGCGATCTTGATCGCGTTCAGAAATGCGTGAAACTTGGCGGTTTTGTAAATTGTGTTGATGGCTTTTCCGAGCAACCAAAGGTGATCAACGGTGCATCGGACCTAATGGTCGAAGTCTTTGAAGATAAAGGCCGTCACGCCCGTTTTGCCGTGGGGACCAACGCTTTACCTCTTAATGTCGCTGTTGAAATCGATGCGGTCTTTGAAATCAGTTAATAAAGTCGCGCCTGATTGGCTAACGGCAGCGCCCATAGCCCATCGCGGCCTTCATGATAAGACATCCGGTGCGGAAGAAAACAGTATGACTGCTTTTCTCCGCGCCAAAGCTGCCCGATTGCCTATTGAGTTCGATGTGCATTTATCGGCGGATTTTGAACCTGTTGTTTTCCATGATGACAATTTATCCAGAATGACGAGGGACCCGCGGCAAGTGGCCGATGTCACAGCGGCAGAGCTTAAAAAACTTCCCTTAGGCAAAGGTCCAGACACAATATCGGACCTTTCTTCTGTGTTGGAAAAAGTTGATGGCGAAGTCCCATTGGTTATTGAACTTAAAACCTCTCCTTTTGGTCGGGAAAAATTGGCGGCAACAGTTTGGGAAACCCTAAAACATTATAAAGGGGCCTACTCTATCCAAAGCTTCGATCCTTTTGTACTCGTGTGGTTTCGCCGCAATGCACCGGCGGTTATCCGCGGGCAATTAGCAATGAAATCACCTCACAGAAAAATGCCTGCGTACAAAAAATTTATCATGCGGCATATGCTGCTCAATACTTTTAGCAAACCACACTATATTGGATATGATGTCAGCAGCATTAGTGATTGGACGGTAAGGCGAGTGTTCAAAAGCTCGATGACTTTATTAGCTTGGACCGTCAGCAATGAAGATGAACTGAACCATGCCAAGCAGTTTGCTGACAATGTTATTTTTGAAAATTTGCCCGTTGAAAAGGTGACTTAAGGTCGCGTGTTATGTCAGATAAATATTCCATTAAAACCTTGCAGACTATTTCAGATATTTCAGAAAATGACTGGAATAACTGCCTGGAAGACGACCATCCTTTTGTACAACACCAATTTTTAAAAGCGTTGGAAGATAGTCGGTCCGTATCTGCGGAAACCGGATGGATGCCCTATCATCTTGTTTTGCAAGAGGAGGGTAAAATCGTCGGCGTCGCCCCCATGTATCTTAAGGGGCATAGTCAGGGTGAATATGTCTTTGATCATAGCTGGGCCCATGCATATGAGCGCGCAGGCGGTAAATATTACCCCAAAGTTCAACTATCCATCCCCTTCTCTCCCGTAACAGGGCCCCGATTTTTAACGCCAGCGGGTCCAGAGCAAGGTAGAAGGAAATCGCTGCTGGCGCGCGGCGCTAAAGAAATCGCGGTTAAACTCGGTCTCTCCTCCGTCCATATTACCTTTCATGGTGAAGAGGATGCATCCCTCATGGAAGAAACTGGGTATTTGCTGCGAACGGGTGAACAATTTCATTGGGTAAATGAAGGGTATACAGACTTTGACGATTTTCTCTCCAACCTATCGTCGAGAAAACGAAAGGCCATAAAGAAAGAGAGACGAGAGGCAAATAATTCAGAACTGGAGTTCGAGCTTTTACAAGGCAAAGACATTACCGAAGAACATTGGGATGCCTTCTTCCAATTCTACATAGATACAGGCAACCGAAAATGGGGAACGCCTTATCTTACCAGGGCATTCTTTAGCCAAATCGGTGAAAACCTTGGTAAAAGCATCGTCCTGTTCATGATCAAACGTGCTGGCCGGTATATTGCGGCTGCGCTGAATTTCAAAAGTGATGATTGCCTTTACGGCCGTTATTGGGGATGTATTGAAGAGCACCGGTTCCTTCACTTTGAAACATGCTATTACAGAGCCATTGATTACGCTATATCCCATGGCATCAACCGGGTTGAAGCCGGTGCGCAAGGCCCTCATAAATTGGCGCGCGGATATTTACCCACTAAAACCTATTCAGCTCATTGGATGCAAGATCCGGGATTTCAGGATGCCATTGAAGAATTCCTGAAAGCGGAAACCCGCGAAATGGACGCAGAAATTCAGTATTTAAGCGAACGGTCACCTTTTAAAAAATCAAAATAATTTTCAATTTCTAGCTAAACCCTGCGTCAAGGGGGCCATGCTTTTATTGTATTGCACCCCAAAATAGTGTATGTTCATATTGACGTTTACGTCAACGTAAGGACAAAAACAATAAGTGAACGAACTGAGAGGAAACTGGAGATGAGTACACATATCACCCGCGATCCAATTTATAACGCGGTTGCACCGGACGATTTCGCTGCCATGCTGGACAGCGCACGCTATGGCAATCGAACAGATGCATTTGATGCCATTATCTCTGGAACGCATGATCATTTCTGGGATCCTCTAAATCCTGCCTATCTCGATTTTTCATCACCCTTCGATCTTGAAAACGAAATGCTTATGCCCCGGGAAAACTTTCCTGAACTCATGAGTGCGGTCGCAGACAAGCTCACTGAAAAACAGCAAATAAAATTGGCGAACGAAAGTGTCCGCTGGTCCCTTTCTGGTATCTTGCATGGTGAGCAAGGTGCACTTTCTTTAAGTGCAAGCCTCTGCCATATTCTGCTTGATCCAGGCGCACAAGAATATGCCTCTAACCAAACTCGGGAAGAAGCACGCCATGTAACAGCATTTAGCCGTTACATCCAAGTACGCTGGGGAAGCCCCTACCCTGTTGGCGAAGCTCTCGGCGGATTACTCAAAGAACTCGTGGGGGCTGAAGAAGTTTACAAAAAGCTGGTGGGTATGCAGATGCTTATCGAAGGGCTCGCCATGGGAGCGTTTGCAGGTTTTCATTCAAAAACAACGGACCCACTTCTGAAACGCTTGACACAGTTGGTTATGACCGACGAGGCATTCCATCACAAATTTGGAAAAATCTGGGCCGACAGAACCATTCCAAACCTCTCAAAAGAAGAGCATAACCTTGTCGAAGACTGGGCTGCATCCTGCTTTGAGACAGTTCTTTTCAACTTGATGAACATTCGCCAAAAGCAAGTCATTTATAAACAATTCGATTTGGAATGGGAATGGGTTCGTGATGCATGCCGTGAAGTCTTTACAGACAAAGATCGCCGGAACAGCTTGAAAGAATCCACCAATATTTTCCGCGTTTTGGTTAAGACCCTACTCAAATCCGGGATCATCACAGATCGTACCCGTGGCAAATATTCACATTGGATCGACATGGATGAAATTGATGCGGAAAGTGAAGACATGGTGGGCTATGCCATTGCAGACGAGGGCATTGAATTTCTGAAAGGTATCAATCAGGGCCGAAAGGTCATCGGTCAAAAATAAAACCGATTGAGTATTGAATTAAAGCGGGGCTAAATGCCTCGCTTTTTTGTGTCCAGCCCACAAAAAAAAGGCGACCCGAAGGCCGCCTTTTCCGTAATTGCATTTAAGGAAGAATTACACTTTTTCACTACCCATTTTTTTACCACGCTTTTTGTCAGTTTTGCTTTTATCCACATCCTCGCGATGGCTGATCTCTTGCGCACTTTCTATGTCAAAAGTAAGTTCGCCCTTCTTGAAGCCAATACTAACATGACCGCCCTTGGCAAGCTTTCCAAACAACAGCTCTTCAGCAAGAGGTTTCTTGATATATTCCTGAATAACCCGCGCCAATGGCCGTGCGCCATTTTGAACGTCATATCCTTTTTCAGATAGCCAAGACGCTGCAGGGTCAGTCAGTGACAATGTAACATTTCGATCGAGTAATTGAGTTTCCAACTGCAACACAAATTTTTCCACAACCCGTGAGACCACTTCAGGCGGTAGTGGTGCAAAGGGAATTGTAGCATCTAGACGGTTGCGAAATTCTGGAGTGAAGAGACGTTTTATCGCTTCTTCATCTTCCCCTACCTTCACCTCATTCCCAAAACCAATGGCTCTCTTACTCATTTCCTGAGCACCGGCATTGGTCGTCATAATGAGAATAACATTTCTGAAATCCACATGCTTTCCATTATTATCAGTAAGCCTTCCGTGATCCATAACTTGCAGAAGAATATTGAACAAATCCGGATGAGCTTTTTCAATTTCATCCAGAAGCAGAACAGCATGAGGTTGTTGATTGATCGCTTCGGTAAGCAGACCGCCCTGATCATATCCAACATATCCCGGAGGCGCACCGATCAGACGACTGACAGTATGCCGCTCCATATATTCGGACATATCAAAGCGGATAAGCTCAACGCCCATAATAGAGGCCAACTGCTTCGCGACTTCTGTCTTCCCAACTCCAGTCGGTCCGGAGAACAAATAGTTCCCAATTGGTTTTTCAGGTTCACGAAGGCCTGCACGGGCCAGTTTGATCGCACTGGAGAGAGCTTCAATTGCTTTATCTTGGCCGAAAACGACACGTTTCAGATCAATATCCAGTTTTCGCAGACTTTCCGTATCTTCTTTAGAAACAGTTTTTTGTGGAATTCTAGCGATTTTGGCCACAATTTCTTCCACGTCCTTCACGCCGATAGACTTTTTCCGTCGACTTACAGGTTTTAACATCTGCGCAGCCCCAACCTCATCAATAACATCGATCGCTTTATCAGGCAGCTTGCGATCGTTTATGTAGCGAGCAGACAATTCCACAGCAGATTTGATGGCATCAGCTGTGTACCGAATATTATGATATTCCTCATAATAGGGTTTTAGCCCTTTCAGGATTTTAATGGCGTCAGGAATACTTGGCTCTTTCACATCAATTTTCTGGAACCGACGTAAAAGTGCCCGATCTTTTTCAAAATGACTTCGGAATTCTTTATAAGTAGTAGATCCAACGCAGCGAATAGCACCACTTGCAAGAGCGGGCTTCAAGAGGTTGGATGCATCCATCGCCCCGCCACTTGTGGCACCAGCCCCAATGATAGTATGGATTTCGTCAATAAACAAAATTGCATTATCCATCTCTTCAAGCTCAGACATGACGGCTTTAAGACGCTCTTCAAAGTC
>JAESSA010000126.1 GCA_016764355.1 Sneathiella sp.
ATTCCGGTAGTCTTGCTATTCGGGCCGCGCTGGCCGCCAACACCAATATCACCTATAAAATCCTCTATAATGATGCGGTCGCGATGACAGGCGGGCAGGCCAATGAAGGCGGCCTCGATGCCCCGCGTATTGCTGCCGAGCTGGTGGCGATGGGCATTAAAAAGCTGGTGGTGGTATATGACGAGAAGGAAGACGTGGACAAGGCGGCCTTCCCTAAAGGCATTGAAATGGTCGAGCGCGCCGAGCTGGACCGCGTGCAACGGGCGCTGCGGGACATCAAAGGCACCACCGCGATCGTCTATGTGCAAACCTGCGCCGCCGAAAAACGCCGCCGCAGAAAACGCGGCACTTATCCGGATCCAGCCAAACGCGTATTGATCAATGACCTTGTTTGTGAAGGCTGCGGTGATTGTTCCGTTAAATCCAATTGTATCTCTGTCGAGCCGCTGGAAACCGAATTTGGGCGTAAACGGGTTATCAACCAATCCTCCTGCAACAAAGATTTCTCTTGTGTTAAGGGGTTTTGCCCAAGCTTTGTGACAATTGAGGGAGGCCAACTACGAAAAGCTGCTCCAAGTGAATCAAAAGATCCGTCAGTTGGTCTGCCACTTCCCAAAATCATGGAAATTGAGAACCCATACAGAATTCTAATAACCGGCATTGGCGGAACTGGTGTTGTGACCATCGGTGCTTTGCTTGCCATGGCAGCCCATCTTGAAAACAAGGGCGTTACAGTCCTGGATCAAGCGGGTCTTGCGCAGAAAGGCGGCGCAGTAACAAGTCATATTCATATTGCTCCAAAACCTGAACATATTAACGCCGTTCGCATTCCTGCGGGCCGGGCCGATTTGTTAATTGGTTGCGATCTTGTCGTGGCGGGATCAGACGATTCCCTTGCCAAACTGGATGTTGGTGTTGCCAATGCGGTGATAAATTCTCACCCTGCACCAACCATGGATTTCACACTTAATCCAGATGCCCCCTTCCCAGTTCAAGAGACGTTATCCCATATCATCCAAGCCGTTGGTGAAGATGCCTGCCATATGATTGAAGCAAGCACCATCGCCACCACATTAATGGGGGATGCCATTGCAACAAACCTCTTCATGCTGGGGTATTCCTTCCAAAAAGGATTTATCCCCTTATCACTGGAAGCATTGATGAGAGCAATTGAGCTGAACGGTATTGCGATTGATTCCAACAAGCGCGCCTTTGCGTGGGGCCGCTCTATGGCCCATGATCCCGACAGTGTCCTTGAAGAAGTGTCTAAATTGTCGGGCCCGCAGGACATTTTACTGCCAACGGACGATCTGGAAGAAATGATCTCACGCAGAATTGAGTTCTTGAGCGACTATCAAGATCGTAACTATGCGCTTCGCTATCAAAATATCATCCGAAAAATCCAGACTGCTGAAAATAAAGATTTTGCTTCAAGCAATAACCTGACACGCGCGGCCACGCGTTCGTTATTTAAACTCATGGCCTATAAGGATGAATATGAAGTCGCTCGGCTTTATACTCAAACCGGCTTCTTTGACAAAGTGGACCGGATGATGGAGGGAGACTACAAGATTAAATTTAATCTCGCCCCTCCCCTATTCGCCAAAAAAGATTCTGAGACAGGCCAGCTGCTTAAGAAAGAATATGGTCCTTGGGTAGCAAAGGCTTTTGGAACCCTCGCCAAGTTTAAAAAACTTCGCGGAACAGCTCTTGATCCATTTGGCTATACGGCAGAACGTCGCGAGGAACGCAAATTAATCGGTGAGTTTGAAAAAACTTTGGAAGAAATATTAAGCGGATTGAATAGCGGTAATTATGCAATTGCACAAGAAATCGTAGAACTTCCCATGAATGTCCGCGGGTATGGTCACGTCAAAGAAGCGGCCATAAAAACCTACCGGTTGGAAAGAGATCATCTTATGACCGCCTTTCACAATCCCGCTCAGCAAACCAGCGCGGCGGAATAAAGAGACCTAAGAAACCAATTGGCCCTCAAACTCAGGGTCAATTGGATCTTTTCCCAAAATTGGATTTTCTCTATTTTCTAGAAAAATGAGGAAACCAAATGCTTGAACTCCGTCCCAATTGTGAAACCTGCGACAAAGACCTGCCTAACGGTGGACCGGATACTTATATCTGCACGTTTGAGTGCACTTTTTGCGCAGACTGCAATGAAAGCACTCATAAAGGCACATGTCCAAATTGCGGAGGAAATCTAGTTTTAAGGCCCACGCGCCCTGAAAAATTCATGGAAAAATTCCCCCAGAGTACAAAGCGGGTCTTGAAAAAAGGCTAAGGGAAAATCTTGGACCTAGATTCTTTGGATCTTTTTCTTTTACGCTTAGGCTTTGATTTTGCGGGTGTTTGATCTTTGTTTAGAAGAGGAGATAATCCTCCGACCATTGCCGTGATTAGGCGCGCGGCTTCTGTGTTGATTAGGGTCTTCTCGTCGATCCCCTTGGATGCGGTTTCATGACGGCGTATTGCAGACCCCAAAAGCTGCGTGACCTCTGCTCCGGTCATCACGCCTTTCATAACACAGTGCTGTAACAGCAATTCAGTGATCGTAAGGGCCGCAAAGCCTGCCGTATCGATCGAAAAATCTTTCATCTACCACCCCATAGAAAAAGGCCGATCTTTAAAAAGATCGGCCTTTCACACCTAATAGGTGATTTTTATATTACAAGTACTACTCAGCAGGAACAGCGACCCAAGATCCATCCAGCGCCAAATATTCAGTACCCTCATTCCGATAGAAGCTCTCTGCGCCACTTTCTTTAAGAGTTTTCAACATGGCGGGAAGCTCCTGCCCTGCAGCCTCAAGTTTCGCAATAACTTTGGAAGGATTGAGTTGGTCAAGTAGCTCAAACGGTCCTTTACCCCAACCGAAACCCCAACGCATAGCACGATCGATATTGACCACATCATCTGAGATTTGAGGAACAAGATCGGCAGCATAAAGAAGTGTACCGCCCATAATATCCCAAACCAGCTTGCCTTCTGCATCATCGCTAAAGAAAACATCTTCAGAATTTTGGTGCACCGCATCTAGGGCGAATTTCTCAGCAACACGCCAATCTTCGGTCTTAAGGTCGAAAATCTCTTTGGTTTTCGTGCCATCTTCTGCGATATTCAAGCGATAAAAACCGCCTTTTGTTTTGCGACCAAGCTGCTTACGGTCCAGCATTGCCTGCTCTTCTGGCGGGAATGAAGTAAAGCCACGCCCAACGTCAGAAGCCGGTAAATTTGCCTCCAAATTTTTACCAACCAAATCCATGATATCCAAACCGATAAGATCGATAAGGCCATAAAGACCGGTTGGTGGCAGACCTACTGGTTTGCTGAGAAGGGCATCGACTTGTTCCATACTCATCCCAGATTGAACCGCCGCGCGTGCTTTATGCAAGCCCGACAACATGAAGAAACAGCCAATGCGGTTTCCGATAAAGTTCACCGTATCCTTGGCATAAACGACACCTTTACCAAGTTTATTTGCACAAAAATCAGCCAACGCATCTGTCACATCTTTGGTTGTATCTTCCCCTGGGATTAATTCCATCAAACGCATGATTTTCACAGGATTAAAGAAATGAGTGACCACTATGTCTTTCCGAAGACGGATAGGCATTCCTTCGGTGATGTCTTTAAGTGGAATACCGGACGTATTTGTGGAGATAACTGATCCATCGCGGCGCAGGGGCTCCAGCTTTTCAAACAATTCCCGCTTAACGGTAACGTCTTCAACGATGGCCTCGCAGATCCAATCATAGTCACTGATTTTGGCCAAATCAGTGTCAAAACCACCCAATGTAATGCGATCAGCGGACGCTGGATCTTCAAAGGCAGGCGGGCGAATATTTTTCATACGCTCAAAAGATGCCTCAGCCGCAGCTAATGTCACATCCAACAGCAATACATTGGCCCCGGCATCAGCTGACGCCGCGGCAATACCCAGCCCCATAGTACCGCCACCAAGAACTGCTACTGATTTCACTTCTCTCGTCATGCCACTTCCTCATCATTCCTCGGTCACAAGACCAAATAAAAACTTGAAGCATGCAGTACCATTTGAGACTCAATATTTAAACAGAAATATGCATTAGCAGTACTAAGCCGCGCTGCGCTGCGTATCTTTTGCGCCCATTACGCTGAATGTGGCGTTAGTTCTGGCGACCGGCTTCCCGTCGGCCGTTACCAAGCAGCTGGCAAAGCACAATGTACGACCGATTTTAATAACTTCCGTATCAAATAGCACCCATTGGCCGATACGGGCAGAAGATAGAAAATCCGTTCCCAAATTTACAGTCACCAAACTTGAAATATCAGAAGAAGCCGCAACGCAAGATAAACCCATGGCATTATCGGCAAGGGCTGCAATCAAGCCCCCATGAACGAAACCACGACTGTTTGTGTGTGGCGCTGCTGCAAATATCCCTAGCTGGATGTTGCGCTCGTTACGCTTGGAGAAAATTGGCTCCCATGGTGCCGTAAAATCGCTCTTCCTGAAGTGGGGTTCAAAACCTTCTGGTAATTCCATTTGTAATTATCCTTTTTTGTTTATTGAATTATATAGACCAGTTGTTATAATAATGCAAACCACTGAGGATTACTGAATTATGACCGCCGCAAATTCCAAACAACATAGAAAATCCCTCATTCAGACGACCATTCGTCTGCTGCGGAGGCAGGGTTATGCGGCAACGGGCCTTAATGAAATCCTGAAAATCAGTAAAGCCCCTAAGGGGTCCCTTTATTACTACTTCCCTGGTGGCAAGGAAGAATTAGCAGCCATTTCTGTAACCGCAGCCAGCAAAACCGTTCTGGAAACACTTGAAAAACTCGAAGACACCACAGCTTCAGCACCTGAATTTATTTCACGGTACTGCACATTGCTTATGGGTTGGATGGAGTTGTCCAATTACGCGGAAGGATGTCCAATTTCAACGACACTGCTTGAAATGGTCCCACAATCGGACCTCATAGCCAGAGCAGGTCGGGATGGTTTTACCAGCTGGAAATCAGTTTTTATTCGTGTTTTTTCTCGTGATGGGTTGAAGGCGCAAGAAGCTCAGGAAAAAGCAACATTTCTAATGGCTGCAATTCAAGGCGCCCTTCTTCTATCCAGAGTGGAACAATCCTCCGCCCCCTTAAAAGGGGTGGGAAATCAAAAGGCTTTATTCTAAAGCCTGAGAAAACTTATTACTTAAGGGCCTTGCTTGCCTCTAGGTAGGTATCACAAACCTCCTGCTTTTCTTTATTCTCCTCATTTTTCTTCATGCAAGCTTGGTATTGTTCAACCAATTCCATTCGGCGAAGTGTTTTTTCTTCTTCCGCCTTGGCTGCATCTTCTTGGGGGGGTGAAGCAATTGGGATGAAGATGCCGCAGCTTTATTCGTGCTTTTGGCTCACAACAGACCCCGAACCTTTTTCACCGAAGGCAGTGGCACGAACAATGCTTCTTTGCTTGGAATGTCATAGGTGTTCGATCAACGACACGGCTTCAATTAGTGTTAAATATGGGTGTTCACGGATATCAACTTGGAAGACTTGAGGGCCGTTTCTAGCAGGTATCCTTAAATTTCGTGATTTCCTGTTACAGTCTTTCGATTGCGCCCTCGATAAGCCGCGCCAATTCCTCAATTTGATCTTCATTAAAAACCTGAACTCCGTTCGCGCGCAAAATTGCGGCTGTCGTTCCCTGACCAGGCTGAGTACCTCCCGAAAAAGTACCATCATAAATGAAGCTGCTGCCGCAGGGGGGGCTGCCATCTGTTAATATGGCATAGTGACATTTGTTTTCTTGCGAAAGTTTCAGCGCTATTTCTCCGCCCCGTAAATAAGCGTCGGTTACATCGTGTCTATTTTGTTCGATCACAAGGCCTTTCCAGCAAGCACATCTGAGCCATCCGCAGCATACGCAATTTCAGCCGGAGGTCTGGGGGTTGAAAATCCGGCGGCAACTTCTGGACATAA
>JAESSA010000127.1 GCA_016764355.1 Sneathiella sp.
TTATGCACAGGAATATCAGTCGAAACTGAAATAATTGAAGTCACCATAGCAACACCGGCAGAAGGGCCATCTTTTGGCGTTGCCCCTTCAGGAACATGAACATGGATATCATGAGTATCAAAATCTGTAGGCTTAATCCCCATATTCAGACAACGCGCCTGTACAAAACTTTTAGCTGCTTGCACAGATTCTTGCATCACCTCACCAAGTTTACCCGTAATTTTCATACGGCCTTTACCGTAGAGTTTCACAGCTTCGATTGTAAGTAATTCGCCGCCGACTTCTGTCCATGCAAGACCAGTAACAAGACCAACTTGATCTTCCTCTTCAATTTCACCGTAACGATGGCGTCTAACGCCCGCATAAACTTCCAGATTATCGGACGTAACAGCAATTTTCGTCACACCTTCGCTGACAATTTCTTTAATTGCTTTACGTGCTAACTTGGCAAGTTCGCGCTCTAGGCTACGAACACCAGCTTCACGGCAATAGTAGCGGATCAAATCCTTTATCGCCCCATCAGAAATTGACCATTCACTTGCTTTAAGTCCATGCCCCTTCATCTGCTTTTTCACAAGATGACGCTTGGCAATCTCAATTTTCTCATCTTCTGTATAGCCAGACAGAGTTATGATCTCCATACGATCCCGCAAAGGACCTGGCATATTCAACGAATTGGCTGTGCAAATAAACATGACTTCCGATAAATCATATTCCACTTCAAGATAATGATCGGCAAAATGAGTATTTTGCTCAGGATCCAGTACTTCCAGTAAAGCAGAAGATGGATCGCCTCTGAAATCATTTCCAAGCTTGTCAATTTCATCAAACAGGAACAATGGATTAATCGATTTAGCCTTTTTCATAGACTGCACGACTTTACCTGGCATTGAACCAATATAAGTACGGCGATGACCTCTGATCTCAGCTTCATCGCGAATACCCCCAAGGGCTACGCGAACAAAATTCCGTCCTGTTGCTTTTGCAACCGATTGCCCCAAGGATGTTTTACCAACACCAGGAGGGCCAACAAGACACAGAATAGAACCTTGAATTTTACGAACACGTTGTTGAACGGCGAGATATTCAAGAATACGTTCTTTAACTTTCTCTAGACCATAATGATCGTCGTTAAGAATTTTCTCGGCTGCATTCAGATCTTTTTTGACCCGCGTGCGTTTTCCCCAAGGAATACTTAAAACCCAATCAAGGTAATTGCGGACAACCGTTGCCTCTGCTGACATTGGGCTCATGCTTCGCAGTTTTTTCATTTCCTGCTGGCATTTTTCGCTGGCTTCTTTTGTCAACTTTGTATTGGAGATTTTCTCTTCAAGTTCAGATAGCTCATCTCGGCCCTCATCCCCCTCACCCAGCTCCTTTTGAATGGCTTTCATTTGCTCATTCAAATAATATTCGCGCTGAGTTTTTTCCATTTGGCGTTTGACGCGGCTGCGAATTTTCTTCTCAACCTGGAGAACACCAATTTCATCTTCCATCAGGCTATAAACCCGTTCAAGACGATCAGCAGTTCCATCGATTTCAAGAAGTTCCTGCTTTTCAGAAATCTTAAGCGCCATGTGCGACGCCATTGTATCAGCAAGCTTAGAGGAGTCGTCAATCTGGTTTAAAGAAACCAAAACTTCTGGCGGCACTTTCCGATTTAACTTCACATATTGCTCAAACTGTCCAATGACAGAACGCGATAAGGCTTCAAGTTCCGGTGTCTCGCCTTCATCTACTGTGACGACTTCCGCCTGAGCTTGGAAAAAATCTTCATTTTCAACAAATTCACTGATGCGCGCACGTTCAACGCCTTCAACCAAAACTTTAACAGTTCCGTCGGGCAATTTAAGAAGTTGCAAAACAGACGCAATCGTACCAACCCGATGAATATCGTCTTCAGTGGGGTCGTCTTGATTGGCATTTTTCTGGGCGACAAGAAGGATTTGTTTATCGTCCTTCATAACATCTTCTAAGGCACGAACAGATTTATCACGGCCTACAAATAAAGGAACAATCATGTGTGGGAACACGACTATGTCTCGCAGTGGGAGGACTGGAAATACTTGCATGTGGGAAATGTCGGTCATCTTGTTGCCTTTTAAGATCGATATAACCGTCAAAAAAGAATGTGAAAGTATAGCGACCTAGAGATTTGAAAAAATCTAATGAGGGGCATTACGCCCCTCGATGATAGTAAAACTTAAGCGGTATTAGTTCCGTCTTTTAAGTCTGCATATATATAAAGTGGTTTTCCTTCGCCTTCAACGACTTCAGCGTTAATGACAATTTCCTCAACCCCTTCCAGAGTTGGCAATTCATACATTGGATCAAGAAGGATACCTTCAAGAATTGATCTCAGACCACGTGCACCAGTTTTCCGCTTAATTGCCTTTTTAGCAATTGAGACCAACGCTTCGTCTGTGAAAGAAAGCTTCACCTCTTCCATATCGAACAGGCGTTGATATTGTTTAACAAGCGCATTCTTAGGACTAGTCAGGATCTCAATAAGAGCTTCTTCATCCAAATTCTCAAGGCTTGCAATTACCGGCAAACGACCAACAAATTCCGGGATCATTCCAAATTTTGTTAAATCATCAGGTTCGACATCCTGCAATAATACCCCGACATCCAAATCGTCTTCGGTTCGAACATCTGCACCGAATCCGATGGAAGTGTCTTTACCGCGAGAAGAGATGATTTTATCCAGTCCTGAAAAAGCACCACCGCAAATAAAGAGAATATTTGTTGTGTCAACTTGCAAGAATTCCTGTTGCGGATGCTTACGCCCCCCTTGCGGAGGTACAGACGCAACCGTTCCTTCCATGATTTTCAGCAAGGCTTGCTGAACACCCTCACCCGATACATCGCGTGTAATCGAAGGATTGTCAGATTTACGGCTAATCTTATCGACCTCATCAATATAGACGATTCCCCGTTGGGCACGTTCTACATTATAGTCGGCAGATTGTAATAATTTAAGAATGATATTCTCAACATCCTCACCAACATAACCCGCTTCGGTTAATGTTGTGGCATCAGCCATTGTGAAAGGAACATCAAGAATTCTAGCGAGCGTCTGCGCAAGAAGGGTTTTACCGCAACCTGTTGGTCCGACGAGGAGAATATTGGACTTCGCCAACTCAACATCGTCATTCTTTGAACTATGGTGCAAACGCTTATAATGATTGTGAACAGCCACCGCTAGCACTTTTTTAGCATGCTTCTGACCAATTACATAATCGTCCAGAACACTACTAATTTCAAGGGGCGTTGGAACTCCGTCGCTGGATTTAACCAGGGTACTTTTATGCTCTTCACGAATAATATCCATGCACAGTTCCACGCATTCATCACAGATGAATACTGTTGGTCCTGCAATAAGCTTCCGCACTTCGTGCTGGCTCTTACCGCAGAAAGAACAATACAGGGTATTTTTCGAATCTCCGCCACTCAGTTTGGTCATAGACACTCCAATTCTTCTTTGGACCCTATCTTAGCCACCGACCCTGCATGGGACAACAACAATATTGCTGTTGTTGTCGCCTTGAGGCCAATTGATTAAAAAGAGCATCCAAGAAAGCCATTTTAGATAAACTGGCCTCAATATTTCGTTAACAGCTACATAATAATCGAAACACTTGAGAACAAGCTCGCAATTAAAAAAAACAATTACGCGATTTATTTTAGGAGTCTTTTCCGCCTTCGATAGACAGGGCATCAGGGCGTTGCTCAACGACTTCATCGATCAACCCAAATTCCTTAGCTTCGTCAGCTGACATGAAATTATCGCGCTCCATGGAGTCTTCGATAGTTTTCAAATCTTTTCCCGTGTGCTTAACATACAATTCATTCAAACGATCTTTTGTTCTAAGAATTTCTTTTGCTTGAATTTGAATATCAGTCGCTTGCCCTTGGGCACCACCAGATGGTTGATGAATCATAACGCGTGCATTTGGCAATGCAAAACGCTGCCCTTTGGCACCAGCCATAAGCAGGAACGATCCCATTGACGCAGCCTGTCCGATACAGACAGTGGCTACTTCTGGGCGAATATATTGCATGGTATCATATATCGCCAAGCCGGAGGTTACGACCCCGCCTGGTGAGTTGATATACATGAATATAGGTTTCTTTGGATTTTCAGCCTCTAGAAAGAGAAGTTGCGCCGTGATCAGGCTGGCCATTCCGTCATGAACCTGCCCGGTCAAAAAGATAATTCTCTCTTTCAACAGACGCGAGTAAATATCATACGAACGCTCCCCCCTGGCGGTTTGTTCTACAACCATGGGGACAAGAGTGTTCATATAGGTATCGATCACATCAACCATTGCGCGTTTCCTCAAAAAAATCAGTATTTATTCAGTCTGCATATAGTGACAAAAAATTCCACTACAATTCTGAACTTTATTTTTCAGATTTTTTTGCACTATCTTTTTTAGGTGCTGCTTTTTTCTTCGCAGGTGTCTTTTCTTCAGAATCTGCATTCTTTTTAGCAGTCGTCGCCTTTTTCTTAGCGGCGGGTTTCTTTTTAGCTGGCTTATCTTCAGATTCGGCATCTGGATCAGCAGTCAGCTCTTCAAAAGAAACTTTCTTTTCTGTGACAGTTGCAAGTTCTGCGATGAAATCGACAACCTTGTCTTCGAAGATCGGAGCGCGAAGAGAATTTTGCATTTCAGGGTTCTTCTGGAACATCTCAAAAATTTGCTGCTCCTGTCCTGGGAATGCCCGTGCTTGCGCAATCATAGCTTGCTGAACTTCTTCATTGGAGACTTCAATGTTATTGAGGCGTCCAACTTCAGCCAACAACAGGCCTAACCGTACACGACGCACGGCAATGGTGTCGTATTCAGCACGAAGTTCTTCTTCAGACTGGTCTTGATCTTCAATTTTCTGGTTAGTCCGTTCCAATTCCTTGGTGAACTGTTCCCAGATGCTGTTGAATTCAGATTCTTTCATTCCCGGAGGAACTTCAAAATCATGATTTTCTGACAAAGCGTCGAGCATGTTGCGTTTCAGAGTCTGGCGAGAGTGCTGGCCATATTCTTCTTCCATGCGACCGCGAACGGCGTCTTTGAGATTTTCAAGACCATCCATGCCGAGTTTTTTCGCAAATTCGTCATTGATCTCTACGGTTGTTGCTTCCTGAACTTCATGAACAGTCACATCAAACACAGCTTCCTTACCGGCAAGCTCTTCTGATTGATAGTTTTCAGGGAATGTTATAGCAACAGCGACTTCGTCACCGCCTTTTTTACCAACAAGCTGTTCTTCGAAGCCAGGAATGAATTGACCTGAACCAAGCTCAAGCTGGTGACCTTCTGCGGTACCACCGTCAAATGCAACGCCGTCAACTTTACCGAGATAGTCGATTAGAAGCGCATCGCCTTCTTTGGCTTTACGGTTTTTAGCAACTTTTGTGAAGCTTTTCTGTTGTGAAGCGATTTGCTCGACTGCTTCATCGACTTTTGTCTCATCGATGTCTGTTACGAGTTTTTCAAGCTTCAATTTTGAAAAATCCATTGCTTCGAAATCAGGCATGATTTCTACTTCAATGGTGAATTCCAGATCTTCGCCTTCATCGAATTTTGTGATTTCGATTTTTGGCTGCTGTGCTGGACGCAGATCATTATCATTGAGGGCTTTCTGGCTGGTTTCGTTAACCGTTTCTTCCAGGATTTCACCCATTACGTTACGAACAAAACGTTTCCGTAGAACGGCCATCGGAACTTTACCAGGACGGAATCCCGGAAGTTTAACCTGTTGCCCTACAGTGATTAGTTTTTCTGTAACTTTGGTTTCAATTTCTGCCGCGTCTACAACGACAGTGAAATCCCGTTTCAGCCCTTCAGAGCTCGTTAGTGTAACCTGCATGAAGAATGCCCGTCAATGTTCGTTAAAAGATCTATTGTGCACCAGCGAC
>JAESSA010000128.1 GCA_016764355.1 Sneathiella sp.
GTGGCTGGGTTTAGCAAAATCTCTTCTGGTGCCCCCTCTTGAATGAGCTCCCCATCTTTTAAGATGGCAATGCGATCGCCTAAGCGCAGGGCTTCATCCAGATCATGAGTAATAAAGACAATAGTTTTCTGTAACGTTTCCTGCAGTTCTATCAGCTGGTCCTGCATTTCGCTACGGATGAGAGGGTCGAGTGCTGAAAATGCCTCGTCCATAAGGAGGATTTCAGCATCTGTACACAAAGCCCGAGCAAGGCCCACGCGTTGCTGCTGTCCGCCTGAGAGCTGAGATGGGTATTGTTTTTCGTAACCCTGAAGGCCGACTGTTTTAAGCCATTCAGTTGCTTTGGCTTCTCGGTCCTTCTTGGAAACCCCTTGAACGGTTAGGCCATAGGCAACATTTTCAAGAACAGTACGATGAGGCATTAAGCCGAAGCGTTGAAAAACCATGGACATTTTGTGTTTGCGAAAGTCTTCCAGTTCCTTCTGAGACAGTTGCATAACATCAACGCCGCCAACAATAATACGTCCCTCTGTTGGGTCGATTAATCGATTTAAATGGCGAATGAGGGTTGACTTTCCAGAGCCGGACAATCCCATAATGACGAAAATCTTACCGGCCTCAATATTTAAATTGATATCTTTAAGGCCCACTGTATGTGCCGTTTCGGCTAGAATATCGTCTTTATGTTTTCCCTCTTTCACAAGAGGCATAACTTTTTCCGGGTTATTACCAAATACTTTGTACAGGCCTTCGATACGGATAAGTGGATCAGCCATTAATGGGTACCTTCCAAATGTTTTTGCGTTCGTTTCGCATAAGCTTGCGAAACCCGGTCAAAAATGATGGCCAACGCAACAATGGCAAGACCGTTAAATAACCCTAAGGTAAAGTATTGATTTGTAATGGATTTGAGCACTGGTTGGCCCAACCCTTTCACACCGATCATGGAGGCCACAACGACCATGGCTAGAGCCATCATGATAGTTTGATTGATGCCCGCCATAATAGTTGGCATCGCCAGCGGTAATTGTACATCCCAAAGCCGTTGAGATTTATTAGCGCCATAGGCGGTTGCCGCTTCGAGCACCTCTCTGTCAACTAGCCGGATCCCAAGGTTGGTTAATCGAATAACAGGGGGGACCGCGTATATGACAACGGCAATAACACCAGGAATTTTACCAATTCCCAAAAGCATAACCACAGGGATCAGATACACAAATGCAGGCATTGTTTGCATGATATCCAATATAGGATTGATCACCGATTGCATTCTGTCAGATCGTGCCATCATGATGCCCGTTGGAATTCCGATGGCTATGGATACAAGTGTACAAACAGTAATGATGCTTAATGTACGCATCGTATTGTCCCACATGCCAAAATATCCAATGAGGCAGAAGGCAATAACAACACCGGTAGACAGTTTATTTGATCGTGCAGCCCAATGGACAATAGCTGTTACAACAATAATAACCAGCCACCAAGGTGACTGGAGAAGAAGCTTTTCGAACCACACAAGAAAGTAAAGTAAGGGATCGAAGAGAGATTCAATGGCATCGCCATAGCTGCGTGAAAACTCACGATAGGCACCATCAAGCCCCTTCTTGATGGCTGTGAGATCACTTCGTTCCATTGCTGGAAACTGTGTTAGCCAGGATTCTTTGGCCATACTTCTACTCCGGTCGTCTTATTGAAAAGGTTTAAAGAAAAAGGCTCCCACTTTTTCAAGTGGAAGCCTGTTTTTTTCTTTATAGAGCGGCGAGAGCTTTTTTAACTTTCGCGACGACTTCAGCGGACAGCCATGGCGTCCATATGGATTCGTAGTTTTTCAAAAACTCTTCCATGACAACGTCGCCTTCAGCCTGATTGTCTTCCATCCATGCAAGTAACGTATTCATATCATCATTTTTGAAAGACCGCTTGGACAGGTAGTCAAATGCCGCTGGTGCGCGTACTGCAAATGCTTCCGTTGTAATTGTATCAACTGGAGACGGCGGATACATAGAGGCTTGTGGGTTTTCACACACTTCTTGTGTTAGGCATTTAGTGAAATGATCAAATTTAATGCCTGAACCGAAATCAACTTTTACCATTTTGTATTTACCAAGAACGGCAGTTGGGGCCCAATAATAGCCAAGCCAGCCTTCTTCCCGTGTAAAAGCTTTGGCAATGGAGCCGGAAAGTCCCGCACTGGAGCCTGGATCAACAATCTCGAACCCAGCGTCAGCCATTTTCATTGCATCAAATAGGTGATTGGCGCTTATCTGACAGTTCCAGCCCGCCGGGCAGGTATAGAAGCCAGATTTTGAATCGTCTTCGGGATGTGAGAATAGTTTGGCATTCGCTAAAATGCCTTCGATTGTCGCGAGGCTTGGGTCTTTTTTGACCATATATTCTGGAACCCAGAAACCTTCTTCACCGCCGTCAGAAAGGGATTTACCTGCGATACGTAAACGCTTGTCCTTAACAGCTTGCGCAATGGCGTCTTTTGCAGAGTTGCTCCAAAGTTCTGGCGCGATGTCAGGCTCACCCTTTTCCATCATTGATGCCGTTGTTGGCATCGTATCCCCTGGAATGAGTTCCGCTTCGCAGCCATAACCATGTTCAAGAATGAATTTGTCTACATGGGCAATAACCGTTGCAGAACTCCAATTCATATCAGCAATTGTGACTTTGCCGCAGGCTTCTCCCGCTTGGGCAGTGGCCATCATGCCAAACATCACCAAAGCGGCGCCAATTAATCGTTTCATTTTCGTCTCCCAAATTTTAGATTTTATTCTACAGGCCCATATCTAAGAAGAAGCAGATCTTAAGAGATCAAGCCTTTGTTATGGATTTATAGTTAAAGAATAATTTTTCAGGTAAAAAAGTCAATTATATTATTCTTTTATTTGCTGACCAAGAAAATTTAGAAAAAATAAGAAAAAGTCGCTAGTCGAAATTAATATGTCGATCAGATTATAGAAATATTTCCCATTTTATACTTATTGCTTTGATGAATAGTATTTCCAAACAATAGAATTTTAAATAACTGCTGTATAATTATTATTTTACGACACAATTATTTTGTTTGTACTGAACTTCAAGTGGTTTAAAGCAACACCTCCCAAGCTGTAAGTACAGCTGAGGAGGAAATGCGTATTGAGGGGCGAATAATAGAAGAAGTAATATTAAAGTTTCAAAACCTGCTTGGCGAGAATGGTTCGTTGAACCTCGCTTGATCCGGCATAAATGGTGGAGGCCCGCCCATTTAGATATTTGGCGGTTGCCGTTTTTGCATGATCTGGACCCGGAAAGGCTGTGTTATTTCCAGGGATTCGTGTTTCGGGAAGGAAGGGAAGAGCATGATGCCCTACGGCTTCCATTCGCAGTTCGGTGATTTCTTGACCGATTTCAGATCCCATCAGCTTATAAATAGAAGATTTCGCTCCGGGATTCTGGCCTGTGCTAAGGGCGGACATTTGTCTTTTTTCTGTATATTCGGCGGCCATCACTTTGATCTCGAGTTCCCGCAAGCGTTTTTCAAAACCGGGCATGTCAATGAGACGTTCTCCTGTTCCTGAAGACTCTATAGATGCGATCTCCTGAACATTTTGAAGCCCAGCTTTTAATGTTGGCGTGTACGCTATTGCCCCTCTTTCAAATTCAAGTAGATATTTAGCAACTGTCCAACCTTCATTTTCAGGTCCAATGCGATTGGTTTTGGGAATGCGAACATCGTCAAAAAATACCTGGTTTAGTTCATGGTCACCAGAGATCATGATGATCGGTTGGACGGTAACGCCGGGGGTGTCCATATCGATGAGGACAAAAGAGATGCCTTCTTGCTTTTTGCCATCACTTGACGTTCTGACCAAACAAAAGCAGCGGTTTGCGTAATGGGCACCCGTGGTCCAGATTTTGGTTCCATTAAGGATGTAGTCATCTCCATCACTGGTGGCGCGCATTTGCAGGGAGGCTAAATCAGAGCCAGCGCCGGGTTCAGAATATCCCTGACACCAGGAATCTTCGTGCATGCGAATTCTTGGTAAATAAAAATCTTTCTGAGCTTGAGTTCCAAATTTTCCAATAATTGGGCCGATCATTCGAAAACCCATTGAATTTAGAAGGGGGGCTCCTGCCAATGCGCATTCTGATTCAAAGATATACCGTTTGACCACATCCCAACCCGGACCGCCCATGGTTTTTGGCCAAGTATAGGCAAGCCAGCCGTTTCTCCCTAATATGCGAGCCCATTCACCGGCGGTTTCTGGATCAGTTCGGACCGATGCCTGAATTGACGCATTCTTCCTAATCTCGGGAGTTAATTCGGTTTCTAAGAAGTTCTGAACTTCTCTTTGAAAGGCTTCATCTTCTGTGCTGAGTTTTAGGTGCATTTAGTGCCCTTTTTTATTTTTTTGTTCGGCTGAAGCAACAATAACACGATTTCGAATAAATGTCGTGGGGGTTGGTTTTATGGTTCCGTATTCCAAGCGTTGAAATACTTTAAAAAGAAGCCGCTATTCGCTCGTTCATCATTTCGGTTGAACCATCGGTAAAGGCCGCGATTTTGGCGCAAGCCATGTGGTGACCTAATAGGGTTTCAGATTTAAGGCCATTTGCACCCATTGCCTGAATGCAGGCCGTGAGCGCAGGGATTGTGATTTCCCCAGCTACTTTTTTGGCCATAGAAGCGGCTAAGACGGCATCCTCACCCTTTGTAATCTGCTGCCCTGCTTTGGTTGTCAGGAGCGTCAGGCTTTCTAGCTGTACTGCGACATCAACCAAAGACCATTTGAAACCTTGATGATCCAACAGAGACTTTCCAAAACTTTGTCTCACTTTCCCGTATGCTATGGCTTTGCTTAAAGCATCTTGAATCATTCCAGTGCACATTGCCGCGACATATGTTCTGGCGCCGTTGATGCTTTCCATTGCGATTTTGAAGGCCTCCCCCGGTGGTGCCAGAAGGTCTTCATCGGCGGCAAAATAGTCTTTTAAGTGAAATTCACCGGCACCGATGGTGTGGCCCCCCATTAGAGAATATATGTCCCCCCGTTTGAAGCCGGGAGCTCGCGCGTCAATAAGGAAAGAAGCGATTCCGCGCCATCCCTTTGTTGAGTCGGTTTGTGCATAAAGCATAATTGTGTCCGCATGGGCCGCGTTAGTTATCCAAGCTTTGTCGCCATTGATAATCCAGCCGTCCTTTGTGGGACGAGCCGTTGTTGTTATGGCAGCAAAGTCACTGCCTGCATGAGGTTCTGTGAGAGCCGTGCAGCCAACGCGTACTCCTGAACGTAACTGGGGAGCGAAATCAAAGCGATGTCGAGCTGTATTGCTCCGAGAAAGGCGAGAGGCAATATTCTGGCTGTTGATGAGAGAAAAGGCGGCTGCCATTGAATAATGAGACAAATCACGAGCCAAGCAAAGTTTGTCTATAAAGGTTGCTCCCAAGCCGCCAAACTGCTGTGGAGTCTCAAGGCCCAAGAGGCCATATTTCGCAGCAGAATTGAAAAGACTTCTTGGCGCGTGCCTTTCCTCCTCCCACTTCAGAATATTAGGTTTTATGACGGATTCGCCAAATTCCTTTACAAGCCCGGGTAAGGTTGGAAGTGAATATTGCATAAGAGCCCCTTTTTGATCTCAAGGTAGTGATGTTCCGGCGGCTTGCAAGAAGTGAATAAAGAAAATATGGTGATACGTCCCGGTTTGGTTAATTAGTGAGGTACTTTTCCGCCAAGGGCGGCGGTAATATCCGCCGCAATTATTTTGACTGATGCTCCTAGTTGATGCAGACGCCCCGGGGGAATGCGAGCCGCAGGACCTGACACAGATACGGCGGCTATGGCCTCTGAATTTTCATTATAGATGACGCTGGCAAC
>JAESSA010000129.1 GCA_016764355.1 Sneathiella sp.
AATGTCCTTATCGAACTTGTCGCGCAACTCCGTGGATAAGTCTTGGTCCCCCCATAAATAACGCGCCTCCAACAGGGCCGTTTGAATTGTAATATCGCCTTTGGCAAGGCGAATACATTCAGCAGGCGTCCGTGTCGCGTGGCCCACTTTAAGGCCCAAATCCCACAGCATATAAAGACAAAATTCTATGGCTTGTTCACACCAGGCCGTTTGCTTGTAGGGGAAGAGAAAAAGCAGGTCCAAGTCGGAATGGGGGGCCAATTCGCCGCGCCCATAACCACCGACGGCAAGTAAGGAAAGTCTTTCTTCTGACGTGGGGTTGCTTAAGGGGAAAACTTGCGTCGTGGCGACATCGTAAATAACCCGAATGATCTGATCCATTAAGTAGGATCCGGCATGCATAGTGGGGCGGCCCTTGTTATTGTCCATGAACCGTCGTTTAATTTCTTCTCGGCCAGTATTCAATGTCTCTTTTAGGAATTTCAGGACTGCATTCCGAAATTCCATACTATTGGGAGCGTGATTAGCACCGATTTCTTCAATTAAGGACGTTACCTTCTTACGGTCGATTATATCTCGCCGACTGGGAATTTTTTCCATTTTAGTCCGGTTCCACTAACTCTTGCGCATCTACGCTCTGCCGATTATTATTTGTTATATCACGGCTGTTCTCAATGACAGCAAATTCATTTTTAGTACAGGCTATATGGTCCTTATATGTATATTTCGGCATTTGTGAACGGTGCACTGCTTGGTGGTGCGTTGATAATTGCTATTGGCGCACAGAATATGTTTGTTTTGCGCCAAGGTATGGCGCGCGATCAGGTTTTGACAGTGGCGTTGCTTAGCTCGACCATTGATGCGGGGCTTATTGTTTTAGGCGCTTTGGGCCTTGGGAGTTTAATTGCGACGATGCCATGGCTTGTTCCTTTTGCAAGCTGGGGCGGTGCTGCCTTTTTGATCGTTTTTGGCTGCTTGTCTTTTTATCAAGGATTACGGCCAAAAAAGACGTCATTGGAAACTAAAGGGGACGTGACATCCAGTTTTAAAAAAGCGGTTCTCATGACATTGGCGTTTGGGCTTTTGAACCCTCATGTCTACTTGGATACGGTGATATTAGTGGGGGGGATTGCAGCATCTTATGCCCTTGATCTAAGGCTGTTTTTTGTCGGTGGCGCAGTTTTATCGTCCTTTTTATGGTTCTTCTCAATTGCCTATGGCGCAAGGACACTAACGCCGTTGCTGCAACATCCGGCAGGAGCTCGGATTCTGGATTTTGCTGTGGCTAGTATGATGTTCATTGTCGCAGCAAATTTGATCGTTGATCAATTGGCTTCTAGTTAAAATCAGGCCCGGACAAAGCCGGGCCTGATACATTTTTATAAACGATTAAGCGATTGTTTGACCGCCATCAATAGTCAACGTCTGACCTGTCATGAATGTCCCGGCTTTTGAGGCTAGGAATACAGCAGCGCCAGCAATTTCATCCGGCTGGCCAATGCGTCTCAACGGTGCTGTGGACGTTGCTCTTTTCAGGATATCCGGATTTTCCCATAAGGCACGGGCGAAATCAGTTTGGACCAGTCCCGGTGCAATGGCGTTCACCCGAATATTGTCTGGTCCATGTTCCACGGCCAAATTCCGTGCAAGCTGCATGTCAGCAGCTTTAGAGATGCTGTAAGCACCAAGAACAGACGATCCGCGCAATCCACCAATTGAAGAGATAATAATGATGGCACCGTCTTTGCGCTCTTTCATTTCTGGCAGCACCATATTGCAGAGCCAATGGTTGGATTTAATGTTTGCTGACATAATTTTGTCAAACGCATCATCTGGGCAATCTATAGAGGGGCCGAAATAAGGGTTAAGGGCCGCATTACAGACGAGAACGTCAATTTGACCCAGTTTTTCGCGGGCTTCATTGACCAAATTTTGCAGGCTGTCTTTTTCATTAATATTGCAAGGAATAACAATGGCGCCGCCAGTGCTACCAGCAGGTAGGCTGTCATTGATTTCTTTAGCAACTTCCTCGCAAACGTCAGCTTTACGGCTGGAGATCGTAACCTTTGCTCCGGCCAGCGCCATTTGTTGTGCGATAGATTTGCCGATACCCTTACTGGATCCAGTGATGACGACATTTTTGCCTGAAAGATCAAACATTGAGACATTCCCTATTTTGTTAATTATTTTGGCTCAGTTTATTGAGATGACGTTACCTTAAAGGCCAATTGACAAATTGTCATTCACTACCTGCATGATTTTCATGTCGCTTTTACAAGGGCTTTTAACTCATACAAAAGGGATTGGGCTTCCCGGGGACTCATGTCATCCACATTGATTTCTTTCAATCGCTCTTCTGCACGAGAAGGGCAATTGATCTCTTCAGGTTTTGACACCTCTTCTACAATGCTTGCAAAAAGAGGAAGATCATTGGCAAGTCGAGTGATGGAGGAATGCTGATCCTTGTCTTCAAGATGGCTGAGGACACTACTAGCCCGCTTGATCACGGCTTTTGGAAGCCCCGCAAGTTTTGCGACTTGAATACCATAGGATCGATCCGCGGATCCACTTCCAACTTCGTGTAGGAAAATAACATCTCCCTTCCATTCACGCACCTTCATGCTGTGATTGGTTAGGGAATCCAGCTTCGAAGAGAGGGCCGTAAGCTCGTGGTAATGGGTTGCAAAAAGACCGCGACATTTATTAACGTCATGTAGGTTCTCGACTGTCGCCCAGGCAATGGAAAGGCCATCGAATGTTGCAGTGCCCCGCCCAATTTCGTCGAGAATAACGAGTGCACGCGATCCTGCTTGATTGAGGATAGCGGCAGTCTCTACCATTTCAACCATAAATGTTGATCGTCCCCGTGCTAGATCATCGGCGGCACCAACGCGGCTGAACAGACGGTCGACCACACCGATATGCGCTTTTTTGGCTGGCACGTATGATCCGATTTGAGCAAGCACTGTTATTAGGGCGTTTTGCCGCAAAAATGTACTTTTACCGGCCATATTGGGACCGGTGAGGAGCCACAATCGATTAACCCCAGAAAGGGTACAATCATTGGATATAAAAGCCGCCTCATTGTTTTTCTCGAGCGCCGCCTCCACAACGGGATGGCGGCCCCCATCAATATCAAACTGCAAGCTGTTATCGACTTGCGGGCGGGTGTAATCACGCTCGTTGGCAAGTTCAGCATGGCTTGCTGATACGTCGAGTGTTGCCATGGCCTCAGCGGCGCCTAGAATTTGAGTGCCCCAAGCGGTGATTTTCGCAACTAGATCGTCGTATAGCTCCAATTCAAGGGCGAGGGCACGGTCGGCCGCGCGGGAAATTTTATCTTCTAGCTCACCAAGCTCAACGGTAGAATAACGCACGGCATTTGCCATGGTCTGTCGGTGGATAAAATCCTCCCCCATGTTATCTGCAAAGCGGGGGGTTACTTCAATAAAATAGCCGAGGACATTGTTGTGTTTCACCTTAAGGGAAGGCACTTTTGTTACGTCCACATAATTTGCTTGTAGATTGGCAATGTGGCGCCGACTTTCGTCCCGTAATGTTTTAAGTTCGTCCAGGTTTGGACGATATCCACGGGCAATAAAGCCCCCATCTCTAGCAAGAAGAGGGAGCTCAGCTGAAAGGGCTTTTGTCAGCTCTTCGACGATTTCGCCATGAAAGCCCAACCCGTCGGATGCTGCCGTAATACCTGCAACTTCCACATCAAGATCGCTGGTGGTTAAAGTTGCACGCAAATTTGCAGTCTCTGCGAGACCATCGCGAATTGTCGCCATGTCACGAGGCCCACCTCGTGCTAATGTGATCCGTGTTAAGGCCCGTTCCATATCGGGGCAACGCCGCAAAATGGATCGCAAATTCTCGCGGCGGCGATCGTCCCTTACAAAGTAATCGGTCATGTCCAAACGGCGATGAATGTCTGCAACCTTCGTTACAGGGCTGGAAATATGGGCCGCGAGTTTGCGGGCCCCTGCCCCCGTTATGGTTCGATCAATAGTGGCAAGCAGGCTCCCTTGTTTTTCCCCGTTCATTGTCCGGGTGAGTTCAAGATTGCGCCGGGTTGCGGCATCAATGGACATGACCTCATCACTCGCCTGTTGCAGAGGCGGCTTGATAAGAGGGAATTTCCCCTTTTGGGTCAGTTCCACATAATCGACAAGGGCACCGCAAGCGGCAAGTTCTGCACGGCTAAACTGACCAAAGGCGTCCAAGGCGGAGACATCAAACAGGTCTTTTAATCGGCGTTCCCCATTTTCACTATCAAATCGGACGGAGGGAAGAGGCGTTAGTATTTTATCCCAATCCTCAAGCAGAAGAGAAAGCTCTTCGTCCTGAAGCCATCTATCAGAAACGAGTATTTCTCCCGGATGAAGTCGGGAAAGGTGAGCTGTGATATCTTGCATAGGGGCCACGCAGGAGAAAAATTCACCTGTAGAGATATCCAGATATGCCAACGCATAGTCGCTGCGAACCCGTGCTACCGCGAGTAAGAAATTATGAGAGCGCGCGTCCAGTAAACTGTCCTCGGTAATTGTACCGGGCGTTACGAGACGGACAACATCGCGGGCCACAACTGATTTAGGGCCGCGTTTTTTGGCCTCCGCCGGGCTTTCCATCTGTTCAGCAACAGCGACTCGGTGCCCTTTTTTTATCAGACGTTGCAAGTAGCCATCGGCTGCATGCACCGGTACACCGCACATGGGAATATCCATGCCCTCATGCTTTCCGCGTTTTGTGAGGGTAATATCCAGAGAGGCTGAGGCGAGTTCGGCGTCGTTAAAGAACAGCTCGTAAAAATCGCCCATACGATAGAATAAAAGACTATCAGGGTGATCCGCCTTGATGGACAGATACTGTGCCATCATGGGGGTTACAGACTTATTCGGTTGCGACTTTGATTTTACTATTGTAGGCATGATGGAAAACTATCATAGCCGCTGGTTTTGCCAACTCCTTTATCAGATTTTTTTTGGGGTCGAGAATACAGTGGTAAACAAAAGAAAAATCTGAGGGAAATATGTGATGGGCGATAAACCGGACTTGAGCCAATATGATGAAGCGCTAAGGTATCATGCGCAGGGAAAACCCGGCAAAATGGAAATCGTCGCGACTAAGTCAGTTGCGACACAACAAGACCTGTCCCTAGCTTATTCTCCCGGTGTTGCAGGGCCTTGCCTTGCCATTGAGGCCGATCCGGAAACAGTCTATGATTTCACCACCAAAGGAAACCGGGTAGCGGTGATCACTAACGGTACAGCTGTTTTAGGTCTTGGTAATCTGGGCGCACTGGCGTCAAAGCCGGTTATGGAAGGGAAGGCTGTTCTTTTTAAACGCTTTGCCGATATTGATTGTTTCGATCTGGAACTTGATACAGAAGACGTGGATGAACTTGTTAATTGCATCCGTCTGATGGGTCCCAGTTTTGGCGGTATCAACCTTGAAGATATCAAAGCCCCGGAATGTTTTATCGTTGAACAGCGTTTGCGCGAGGTTATGGATATCCCGGTTTTCCATGATGATCAACATGGTACGGCTATTATTTGTGCGGCAGGCGTTATCAATGCGCTGGACCTGACGGGTCGGGACATTAAAACTGTTAAGATCGTTGTAAACGGTGCAGGGGCGGCGGCGATCGCCTGCCTTGAGCTGATCAAGGCAATGGGCTTGCCCCACGCCAACGCAATCCTTTGCGATACTAAAGGGGTTATTTACAAAGGCCGCGAAGTGGGGATGAACCAGTGGAAATCTGCTCATGCCGCTGAAACCGATGCACGGACCCTTGACGATGCCATGAAAGGCGCTGACATTTTCCTCGGCCTTTCCGCAAAAGGGGCGGTGAC
>JAESSA010000130.1 GCA_016764355.1 Sneathiella sp.
CAATCAAGCGCTTCTTGTGCTGTCAATACACGGTTTGTCAGCATAAGTTCCTGCGTGCGTCTAAGCCCAATATGGCGAGCCACATAATAGGTTGAGCTACCATCTGGAACCAAACCGGCATTGGTATAAGCCATGGTGAATTTCGCTTTATCGGATGCGATGCATAAATCACCGCTACAAGCCATACTAAAACCAGCCCCGGCAGCAACGCCGTTGATAGCCGTGATCATTGGTGCGTCCATTCTGGCAAAACGGGACAAGGCCGCATGCAAATAAACAGTCAGTTCTTTTAGAAGCTTAGGCGTATCAGAACCCGCCGCCGCAAAAGACGACAAATCACCACCAGCGGAGAAAAAACGGCCAGCGCCAGTAAAAACAACAGCCCGAATATCTGGATTTTCATCACATTCGATTGAAACCTCCATCAACTCCATCCCCATCACTTTATTTAGGGAATTGGCATGATCGGGGCGGTTCATTGTTACAACGGCAACATTTCCATGACGTTCAAAATCTAGTGTTTCGTAGCTCATGTTTCTCTCCAGTTATGATTGAGTAGCATAGTCAATTGCCGATCATAGATAAAATCGTTTGTTTAAATCATAATAATAGATATCATCTATAGTTATGGAAATTTATCAGCTTCGCTACTTTTTGGCAGTCGTCGAAACACGCAACTTTTCAAGAGCTGCGGAGCGCGCGTTTGTAAGCCAACCCACTTTATCTGCCGGTATAAAAAAACTGGAAATAGAGTTGGATGCAAGGCTTTTTGACCGCAGAACACGTAATATTACACTGACTGAGGCCGGTCAGCGTTTCTTGCCCCGTGCAAGAACTGTGATTTACGAGTGCAATGCCGCTAAACAAGAAATCTTAAGAAAAACGGCTTCCCAACGCCTGCAAGTCGGTGTTCTACGTGTTATTCCCATAAAAGAACTTTCCTTGCTCCTGGCTGATTTTAAGAAAGCCCAGCCGGATGTTCAGATCGCTATAAAAGAAGGAAATTCTGAGCAATTACAAATATGGTTGGAAGAAGGGCGTATCGATATTGCCCTGGACACCGCCCCTGCAGGTCGTGAAAAGACCCATTTTGAACACCTATTTAATACAAAATGTGTTCTTGCCGTTGCCAAATCCCATCCGTTTTCAGGTCGCACATCTATTCCCTTAAGTCTTTTAAATCGACTGGATTTCATACATCGCAGTCATTGCATAACAGAGGTGGAAACCACACGAACATTCGCCCGTGAAGGCGTCAATCCGCATATTGTATTTCGAACGGATGAGGATTCAAAAGCGCTGGCATTAACTGCCTCAGGCTTGGGACTTTGCATGTTACCTGACATCATAACGGGGCCGAATATCCAGCATATTCCAGTCGATGGCATTAACATTAACAGAACCATTGGCCTGTCTTATTTAAAGGATAATGAAGATAGCCTAATCCACTCATTCCGCCTTTTTGCCACTAGTCACAAATGGAAACCACAAAAAGGGGCTTCCGAAAATCTGGAATGGGCACGCTGACCTTACATTAACGCCAACGAGGCAATACCCAGAAAGGCTACGAACCCTATAATATCGGTTATCGTTGTCACAAACACACTGGAGGCGATAGCTGGATCAATACCATAACGTTCTAGCGTTATTGGTATTGCCATACCAGCAACGCCAGCTACGATCATATTAACAATCATAGCCACGCCAATCACCCAGCCGATTGTCGAATTGTCAAACCAAAACCAGGCGACTAACCCAATTAGAATTGCAAATACGAAACCATTGAGAGTAGCGACGATTGCCTCTTTCCCCAATATTCGGTACATATTATTTGCAGTCAGCTCACGGGTTGCAAGGGCGCGCACTGCCACTGTCAATGTCTGTGTGCCCGCATTACCGCCCATGCTTGCAACAATTGGCATCAACACTGCCAACGCTATCACTCTCTCCAATGTTGCATCAAACAAGCCAATGGCAACGGATGCTAAAATTGCCGTAAGCAAATTCAAAAAAAGCCATGTAAAGCGCGTGCGCGTAATATTCCAGATCGATCCAAAAAGATTATCTTCAGCAACACCCCCCAAACGAAGGATATCTTCTTCCGCTTCCTCATTAATAACATCAACAATATCATCAACTGTTATCATACCAATCAGCGCATGGTTTTCATTTATGACAGCCGCTGAAGTCAGGCGATATTGCTGAAAAAGATAAGCGACTTCTTCTTGATCCATTTCGACGGGAATGAGTTTCTGTTCCCGATCCATCACTTCTTTCACGGGCGTCTCTGGCTGACTGCGCATTGCACGACCAAGAGGGATCGTCCCTATAGGTCTGTGACGAGGATCTACCACAAAAATTTCGTGAAATTCTTCTGGTAAATCCACATCCGTATTTTGAAGATAGTCGTTGGCTTGCCCCATATTCCAATATTCAGGAACAGCAACCACTTTTCGTTGCATTAAGCGGCCTGCGGCATCCTCTGGGTAGGCAAGCCCTTCTTCAAGAACAATCCGGTTTTCAGCTGGGAGTTCTTTTAAAACGTCTCGCTGCTCGTCTTCTTCCAAATCCTCAAGAACATCGACAGCTGCATCCAAATCAAGCTCTGTGACAAGCTCTGCAATTTCTGCGGGCTCCATGTCATCGACCAGCTCATCGCGGACCATCTCATCAAGATCTGAATAGACCTCAGCCTCCACCAAGTCATCCGCCACATCAAGAAGCATAGATCGGTGCTTTGGCCTAAGTTGTTCAATCAGATCCGCGACATCAGCCGTATGGAGTTCTGCCACCATCTGACGAACATGTTCGACTAACCCTAGTTCAAGAGATTCCCTAATCTCCTGAAATAGCTCATCACTCAAGCCATATTTCTTTCCCTCACCCTCTCGAGCGAGCTCTAGAACTTCCGCCTTACTTTTTTTTGGCGGCGTAACCATTAGTCGGCACTCTCGATCATTTTACGGCGAAGAACAGGGCCAAGCATCATATTCCCAGCCTCATGATCTTGTGCATCTACAGCGGCAATTGCAGTGATATTGACCAAACCACGGACTGTCACAGACGGCACCGTCACATGAGCAGACTTGGAAAGTCCTACTAGAATAGGGCCAACGGCAATACCGCTACCAAGACTTTTCGCAATATTATAACTGATGTTCGCGGATTCCAGATCTGGCATAATCAACAGATTAGCAGCCCCTTCCATTCTGGAATTGGGGAAAAGGTTTTTGCGAATTTCCGGCACCAATGCCGTATCTGCTTTCATCTCCCCTTCAATTTCAAGATCAGGATCAATTTCTTTTACCATCGCCAGCGCTTCTTGCGCTCTTTTAGCGGACGGCAATGCAGCCGAGCCAAAATTGGAATGGGAGATTAACGCAACTTTTGGCTCAATACCAAATCGGCGAACCTCATCAGCAGCAAGCAAGGCAAGCTCCGCCAGCTCTTCCGGTGTATGATTTTCACGAACTTGTGTGTCTGAAAAGAATAAAGGCCGACCTTCAGTGATCAATAGATGCAAGGCCGACGCGTGACGGACACCAGCGCGGAGAGGGATAATACTGCTAATCCGTTGGAAATGCTTGGCGTATTTTCCATAAGTTCCGCATATGAGGGCATCTGCATGGCCTAAATGAACCATCATTGCCCCAATGATTGTTGGATTCGTCCGAATATGTGCCCTCGCTGTTGCAGGGTCCACGCCATCCCGCTCACGCAGCGCATGATACCCTTCCCAATATTCCCGGTATCTGGGATCATCTTCCGGATCAACAACTTGAAGGTCTTCACCAATTTTAAGGCGCAAACCCAATTTTTCGATCCGAAATTCAATAATTTTCTTGCGGCCCACTAGAATTGGCGAGGCAAGACCATCATCAACGACAGTTTGAACAGCCGAGAGCACGCGCTCCTCTTCGCCTTCCGCATAGACCACCCGCATCAACTTTTTGCGTGCTTTATCAAAAAGCGGCTTCATGACGAAACGGGTTCGATAAATAAAGTTGGAGAGCTGTTCGTGATACTGTTCGATATTATCGAAAGGTCGGCTGGCGACACCAGAATCCATAGCAGCTTTCGCCACAGCATAAGACACTTCCACATATAACCGTGGATCAAAAGGCGTTGGTATTAAATATTCAGGACCAAAGCTGAGCTGGGTGCCTCCATATGCTTTTGCAACAATGTCAGATTGCTCAGCCATGGCAAGATCAGCAATGGCTTTAACGGCCGCAACCTTCATTTCCTCGTTAATTTCAGTTGCCCCTACATCCAAGGCCCCTCTGAACAGGTATGGAAAGCACAAAACATTATTCACCTGATTTGGATAATCAGACCGCCCAGTGGCAATAATAGCATCTGGCCGGACACTTTTTACTTCTTCAGGAAGGATTTCGGGTGTGGGATTGGCAAGGGCCATGATAATAGGCTTCGCTGCCATTGTCTTGACCATTTCCTTTGTCAAAGCACCGGGGCCAGAGCACCCTAGGAAAATATCTGCTCCATTTATAGCTTCAGACAAAGTCCGCTTATTTGTTTTTACAGCGAAAACAGATTTGTAGGGGTCCATCTCCACTTCACGGCCCTCATAGACCACACCATGGAGGTCACTGACGATTATATTTTTCTTCGGTAGGCCAAGGCTCACGAGTAAGTTCAAACAAGCAAGGGCAGCAGCACCAGCACCACAAGCAGCAAGTTTGACATCCTTGATATCTTTCCCAACAACACGCAAGCCATTGTATACAGCCGCAGCTACGCAGATGGCCGTGCCATGCTGATCGTCATGGAAGACAGGAATGTTCATCCTCTCCCGGCACAGCTTTTCGACAATAAAACATTCCGGCGCTTTGATATCTTCCAGATTAATGCCACCGAAGGTCGGTTCCATCGCGGAAATGATATCAACCAGCTTTTGCGGATCTCTTTCATCTAGCTCGATATCAAAAACGTCGACACCCGCAAATTTCTTGAAAAGAACCGCTTTTCCTTCCATCACAGGTTTAGAGGCAAGGGGACCGATAGGCCCGAGCCCTAGCACGGCGGTGCCATTTGTAATCACACCTACCAAATTTGCGCGTGCTGTATATGCAGCGGCCTTACTGGGATCTTCTTGGATAAGCAAACAAGGATGGGCAACTCCCGGCGAATAAGCGAGCGCGAGATCAGATTGTGTCTCCATTGGCTTTGTTGGTGAAATCGTCAGCTTTCCAGGTTTTGGAAACTGATGATAATCAAGCGCTTTTTGGAACAGATCCGTCGTCATTTCACTCTTCTCCAATTTACTCTGGCATTGGTTATGGTTTACCGAATGCAAGCAGAATAAGCCATAAAAAAAAGCTCAATATGACGATCAGCCGTACACTTCGTGAAAAGAATAATAACGTAGATTTAAGTTAGTCGGTAAATACTAACAAATAGCCTTCAATCTCAAATTATTTTCTTCTTCCGCAAACAAGTTCCAAATGAACCATTTAACAAACATTCACGAAACCGTGTCGATTGGTGAATTGTGATTATCAAAACATCCAATATGTTCAAGAAAAGAGGAAGGAATACTATGCTCATAAATACACAAATTGCCCGCACAATACTTGCTGCGACATTGTTGAACTTTGCTATCCCAGCGCAAGCAGAAGAACTCGCGACTGCGACCTTCGCGGGGGGCTGTTTCTGGTGTGTGGAAAAAGATTTTGAGCATGTGGACGGGGTGAAAAATGCTGTATCGGGTTATACAGGCGGAGCTTTAAAAAACCCAACTTACCGAAACCACGGAAAGCATCTGGAAGCGGTCCGCATTACGTATGATCCAAAAATTGTCAGTTATGAGC
>JAESSA010000131.1 GCA_016764355.1 Sneathiella sp.
TGGATCATGATGAGAAAATAAAGGACCTTGCCAATAAGATATTTGAATCTCGCGATATTCTATATATCGGACGCGGCCCCGGCTACCCCATCGCTTTGGAAGGAGCTCTAAAACTGAAAGAGCTGTCTTACATCCATGCGGAGGGATACGCAGCAGGAGAACTAAAACACGGACCTATCGCCTTGATCGATGAAGTGGTCCCGGTCATTGTGGTGGCACCATCGGATCATTATTTTGAGAAAACCGCTTCGAACATGCAGGAAGTAATGGCCCGTAACGCCAAAGTCATTTTCTTGTCGGACGAGGCCGGTATTAAACAGCTGGGAGACAAAGCCATGGGCTCCGTCGAAATCCCAACAGTCGATCCCTTCGTCGCCCCCATCCTTTATTCAATCCCTGTTCAACTTCTGGCCTATCATGTGGCCGTGATGAAGGGAACCGATGTTGACCAGCCGCGTAACCTGGCGAAATCTGTAACGGTGGAATGATCGTTTCGTGACGTTCGGTGGAGCCTAACCATTATAATTAATGGGTAGGCTCCACTCAGAATTTTCGTGCTTTTCCCAAAAAGCATCTTTCAACAGTTGGAAGAGTGGACCTGGGCTTCCATTTCCAATCGTTTTTTGATTAATTTTTGTAATGGGCATAATGCATCCGGCTGTTGAAGAAATGAAAACTTCATCGGCGTCTTCTAATTGAGCAGGTGTAACTGTGGTTGCCTCACACGTAATGTTTAATGTGTTACAGAGGTCAAAGACGGTTCTCCGTGTTATGCCGGGTAAAATACCTAAATCCGGTGTTTTGATGGTTCTATCTTTCACGCAAAATATATTAAAACCCGGTCCCTCCGTCACATTCCCGACAGTATCCAAAAGAATTGCTGTTTCACCCCCTTGGCTATAGGCGTCATATAAGCCCTTAATCAAATCAAGCCAGTGGTAATTTTTTATGGATGGATCAATGGAACTGGGAGGAATTCTGACTGTCGGATTAATCGCAGCATGCGTACCCTGTTTCATCAGTTTGGGGTTTGACACTGACCCAAAGGGGACTGCAAACGCCATAAATCGATTGATGACATCTCTGGGATCTCGACTAAAGGAGGGTGAATTACCACGGGTGCATATCATCTCCACATAAGCGTTTTTATGCCCAGATAAGGCAACGCAATTGTGCAAAATTCTTGATACTTCATCCTTTGAATAGGGAATGCTCATGTGAAGTTTCTCTAACCCAGAGAAAAACCGGTCAAGGTACAAATCAAGCCGAAAAAACGACCCTTTCCATACATGCACCACATCATAAGTCGCATCTGAGTGCAGAAAACCATAATCGAGGATCGATAGTTTCGCTTTTGACATGTCTAAATACTGATTATCCGCGTAGGCGATCCCTTTTGGGTATGTATGCGGATCAATATAATCTATTGATACCTGAGGGAGTGCCATATGAAATTTCCTACTATATAATCATTACTCTAATCTTTATGGTTGCAGGAAATACGTGAGCAATATATTCAAAACAATATGGTATTGTGGGTATTGAAATCAAAACAGGTGAATAGATGAGTAAATTGCTCGACGGGCTGGATAACATCGATCGTAAGCTTTTAAATATCTTACAAAAGAACACTCGATTGTCTGCAGATATTCTTGCCCACGAAGTCGGGACATCCCGTTCATCCGTTCAAAGAAGAATAAATAAATTTAGAGATACCGGATTAATCGAAGCCGAAATTGCGATCCTGTCTCCTGATCTAATGAACCGAAAAATATTGGCAATTGTGGAGGTTACATTGCTGAGGTATCGCAGTGATTTACTGGACGATTTTAGGCGGATGGCAAATTCTCACGATGAAGTTCAACAATGCTATTACCTTACTGGGAAAACTGCCTTTATCGTTATTATCTCTGCCGATGATTTAAAATCATACGAGCAATTTACACGGCGTATTTTTGCAGACAATCCCAACGTCGATCAATATCAATCCCGCATTGTTGCAGATAGATATAAAGTTGGTTTGCAAATACCAGTAATTTGAAGGATTTTCTTGTTTATTGAAGTTTGTGATCGAACGGTCCGGTGGAACTGACGGATTGGACACTCTATTCAGGGAGACAGGTTCAGTTTTTGATCGTTCCTATGACAAAATCTAGAGCCTATGTTTATGCGAGACGCTAACCTAAGGCTGAAGAGACTCTTACCGAAAAGAATTTTCTGGATCACTTCAAAAATTTTCCAGAACCTGTTGCTTCGATTTTTCGATCTCTCGATAAAAATGACTGTATCTGGTTTCCGTTTGATGAACTCTCCCCCCTAGATAAATGGGGTGAAAAGCGCGTAGTTTTGATTGGTGATGCCGCCAGCATGCCATGCCGCCCTTCATGGCGCAGGGGGCATGCCTTGCACTAGAGGATGCTCTCGTCCTTGGAAATATTTTGTCCCATCAGAACAATTGGGAAAATATGGCGAACTTATTGACCGAAAGCCGGAAAGGTCGGGTTCTTTGGGCACTAGACCGCAATCGTCGCCGCGAAAAATTGACTGATTTTCCCTATTGGATTTCCAGTTTGAGGTTGAAACTTGTTGGGCAAAAAACATGGATAGAGGATTATGCTCCACTTGCCGTGCCACTGAATGTGCAAACTGTAAAACGATTAAAAATAGCGCTTTTACTATTTTCGGTCAGTAAAGCATTTCTCTAGGATTGTTGCAGTGCGTGGCCCTTGTGGTGTTTTTATTGTAAGGGATGTTCCATCCGCCCAATGTGACTTATTGACCATACCAAGCGCAACATTAGTTTTGAAATCGGGAGACCATACAGCAGAGGTAACATCACCTACATGTTTTTCCCCATCAAATAAGGGCCATTTATCGTCACAAGGGCTAATAAAGGGCTCTCCTTCAATGGCAATTGATCGGATTTGGCGGGCGGGGCCTTCTTTGGCTCCTTTTTTTAGGGCTTCATGCCCGATACAGTTAGTCTCATTCTCAATTTGGCAAAATCGACCCAACCCACACTCAAGAGGTGTATTTGCTGAAGTCATGTCATTACCAAAGGAAAGCAATCCGGACTCGACCCGCTCAATGAGGTTGGGGCATCCTGCGCGCACTTGCAAATCCTGACCTGTTTTGAATAGTGTATCCCATAAAGGAGATGCAAGATCAGGATCGTTCACATAGATTTCGAACCCACCTTGTTCGGAAAACCCAGAACGCGAGATAATCAAACTCTGGCCTTCAAAAGTAAATTCCTGAAAGCGAAAAAAGCGAATGGTATGAATAGCAGGACCAAACACCCGTTCCAAAAGTTCTGCAGATTTAGGACCTTGTATGGCAAGGGGGAAAACATCGGGTTCTTCAATAGAAACCGTTAAACCAAAACCAATGGCGAGTGCCTTTACCCATAATAAAAGATCACCATCTGCGATAGAAATCCAATAGTGATCCTCCGCCAATTTCAAGGTGACCGGATCATTTAGCATGCCGCCCTGATCATCCACAATGGGGATGTAATAACACTGCCCAACGACCATTTTAGTTAGGTTTCTTGGTGTTAGACGTTGCATAAGTATTGCTGCATCTGGCCCTTTTACGGACACTTGCCTTTGACAGGATACATCCCAAACTTGGACATGTTTTTTCAGGTGAAAATAATCTTCTTCCATTGATTTGAACGATGTGGGGAGAAGCATATGATTATACACAGTATAGGATTTAACACCTGCAGTATTCACACGATCCGTAAAAGGTGTATTCCGAAGACGCCGAGATATGGATAAAGCAGGAACCGTCATCTATTCACCAATTTTCAACAAGATTCTAAAAATTAATTTAAATGAAAATCGGTGGTGAATAGCTGGAAATCCGACGACAATTGTTCTTAAAAAACAAATTTCAAATATTTGGAGAACTAATCGGCAAAACGACTGCAGAGAAATTATTATCAGAAATAGTCTAAATATTAAATTATTCTAATAAAATTGACCTATGTTAATCTCGATGCCAAAGGTGGAATAATGGAACAACGACTAGCCGCTATAATGATGACGGATATGTACGGTTTTAGCCGTTTGATGGAACAGAATGCATCGGTAGTGATTGCTAGGCAAAAGGCTCATAGGAAAGAATTTATTGATCCGGAAATTAGTGCCAATGAAGGTCACATTATAAAAACAACTGGGGATGGCTTGCTTGTCGAGTTTTCCAGTGCCCATAAGGCCATTCGATGTGCCTTAAAAATTCAGGCAGGGATGCCTCAGAGAGAAAAAGATCGGGATTATAATGAACGAATCCAATATCGCATCGGTATCAATGTTGGGGATGTGGTGTTCGATGAAGGGGACATGTTCGGTGATGGTGTGAATGTAGCTGCCCGCCTTGAAGGTTTAGCTGAACCGGGCGGGATTTGTGTTTCCGATCAAGTTTACCAAATGACTTTGGACGAATTATCCGATCCATTCCGAGATTTAGGCAATCAAAAAGTGAAAAATATTGAACGCTTAATTCGGGTCTGGCAATGGAGCCCAGATGTTCGCCAAAAAGAGGCTAAAGAGAGTGCCGCCGCCCTAAATCAGGAGGTGAACTTCTGTATTTCTTCCGATGACACACAAATTGCTTATGCGCGTGTAGGAACCGGTCCTGTTTTGTTTAAGGCTCCCAATTGGCTCAATCATATTGATTACGAATGGCGTAGTCCTGTTTGGGGACCACTTCTATCGACTTTGGCGGAAAAGTTTGAACTTGTCCGGTTTGATCAACGGGGCAACGGCTTATCCGATTGGGATGTGGAGGAGATATCCGAAGATGCGATGATCGCTGATATGGAGGCAGTGGTCGATGCTGCAAATCTGGATCAATTTGTTCTGTTAGGTATTTCCCAAGGATGTGCCTTTTCCATACGTTATGCATTGCAACATCCAGAGAAAGTTCGAGCCCTCATCCTTTTTGGGGGATTTGTACGGGGAATGCTCACTCGAAATTCAAAGGAACAAGAAAGCCTGTTTGCGGCTGCAAAGACGATTATAAAACAAGGATGGGGCTCAACAAATCCAGCCTTTCGCCATCTGTTTACCTCTATGTTCATACCAGATGCAACTCCTGATCAGGCGGACAGTTTCGATGAATTACAACGAGTTTGTGCCGCACCTGAGAACGCTGTCCGTATTTTTGATATGAACGCTCATGTGGATATGACCGAGCTCGCCCGGAAAATCAATGTACCGACCCTCGTGCTTCACTGCCGCGGAGATTCTAGAGTGCCAGTATCCGAAGGACGCCGGATTGCAGCAAACATTCCCGGTGCGAAATTTGTTGATCTGCCAGGAAACAATCACGTTGTTCTTGAAGGCACTCCTGAGTTCAAAATCTTTTTCGAAGAGATCGACGCTTTTATAAAAAACCTAGATGGTTGACCGGAAAATATTAGACCTAGAGTGTAGTGTAGCAAGAATTAAGAAAATTAATCAGGTGTAAAGACATTCAATCCATCAACCTGCGCAACCTTACCCGACGCATTTAAATAATCCGTTTTTGTCATCTCGCTAAGCAAAGAAGGGTCTTTCGGCGGATTGGCTATGAATCGGCTACCGTCTTCCAGTCGGCCAAAGAGAAGGCCGAAAGTTGGGCCGTTGCGGTCGTGCATGATTGTGTAGGTCTCGATATGGGCGCGGCCTGTCGGGGTTTGGGAAACAGTGGCGCCTTTATCGGCATTGATCTCTGCTTGATAAATCGCGGGATCTTTCGGCGCGAAGGCGGCCGGTGCGGGATCAGTTGAATAGAGCCCGGCGGA
>JAESSA010000132.1 GCA_016764355.1 Sneathiella sp.
CGTGACGTAGAACTCGTAGAACGCGCAGCAAAAAAGGGCATACAGCTACAAGCCCTATCGACAAATTCGCTTATCGCACAGCGGCACAATGCGTTAATTTTCGGCTTCACAAACGTACCTGAAAAAGAAGCCCATAGGCTTTGCATTCTTTTGCAAGAGGCGATAGGTCAATAAAAATAAAACACCGCGATGTTCGCATATGGCATAAAGAGAAGTGTTTGCGATACACAGATTTGGTTACGGATATACTCAGATTACTACTCACGTCCTTGACATAAGGACATGAAAATAAAACCAAAGAAAAAGCGAGATTTTATTGTTTGGATTGATTGAGCGCTGCAAGAATTCATTAGGAGGCAATCTATGGGCCTGCTCTAATGTCAGTTTACTTCTGAACAGTAGATGAGTGCATTCACGGATACGTCGTCTGCTTGTGACCCATAGTAGACATTCTCGTACTCGATTAATTCATCTTTGTTTCTTAAGCGGGAATGTGAAAGCCATTGTTATTCCCTTCCTATTCCTATCGATTTTCCAATATTTTATTTTAGATTCCCAAAGGTTCTCCACTCATTTCCTTCGGTATCGAAAGACCCATCAAGGATAAAATGGTTGGTGCAACGGACAGCTGACAGAGGACTGTATCACTAATGCCTGGGGTCGGGTGTCCTATGTCGTAGAACGGGATATCCCTCACATCATCACCGGAGCCACCGTGATGTCCAAAACTTGTGAAGCCATGGTCAGCCGTCACTAGGACCCGGTAACCTTCGGCTTGCCAAAACGGTATTGATTTTGCCAATTCGTTGTCAGCATTCCAGGCTTGCTTGCAATACTCATCAGAACCTCCGCCATATGCATGCCCTATCGCATCACAGCCAGAGGTATGCAACAAAAGATAGTCCGGAGAATTCCTAGCAATAAGCATACTTGCTTTACTCATCAAATCCGCATCGGAAGGGAGCATAAGATTAAAAGATGTATGGCCATGTTCGGTGTAGAACCGACCATGCTGGATGGTCAGGTCCGGATCATCTACTTCCTGTCCGAAAATTGGGTCATAAGGCGATTGGTTGTATAAGCAGGAAAATAAACTGTGCGCAACTGCTGCGGTCGTACGATCGTGTTGCCGTGCGATGGAGAACACATTGCTCTTATCTGACAGTCGTACATTATCATTGCTGGTTATGCCATGGGCGTGGGGCTCCATTCCGGTATGAAGCGTTTCATAAATGGGCGCCGATAATGTCGGCAGCACAGCCTTCATCAGGTTTCGACGTGCTTTTCCGCCGGCACAGAGGCTTTCCAAAAATCCACAATATTGGAGTGCCGTCTGAAACCTCAATCCATCAATTACGACCAAGATAACTTTTTGATTTTTACGAATATTGCTCATTGGATCCACTATCTTCTATCTAACGGCGCGTCTGCAAAACGCGCACTGAATATTTCGGACATTAAATTTTCAGCTCTACTTACTCTCACTACAGTATCGATATGACGTCAGTTCGGTTTGATTACCGCTGAATACTCCTCTAACCCGTTGAAAGAGAGAATACCACTGGACAAAAATGCATGAATTCCATACGTTTTCTGTATGAAAAGATATTTTCAAAATGTAACGGGATCTCTTAATGCTTTGTTGGTATTGGAGGCCGCTGTTCGACATTCGAGTTTCACAAAAGCCAGTGTCGAGCTATCGCTTACCCAGCCTACAGTAAGTCGACATATAGCTACACTCGAAGCCCGTCTGGGAAAGCCACTATTTTGGCGAAATAACAATCAAATTCAGCCAACAAACGAAGGCAAGCAGTTAGCCGAAGCTGTATCTGTTGGGCTTGGACATACTGAAACTGTATGGCACCAATTATCGAAATTCACCCGTGATCGCGACTTGGTACTCGCCTGCACATATGGATTTGCAGATAATTGGCTGCTTTCGCGGTCAACGCAATTGAAGGCTGTTTTAGGGGGCAAGCGCTTACGCATTGCCACTGCCGACTGGATGGAGAGCTTGGACATGGACCAAGTCGATATTGCATTAGTCTGGGACCTGTCACTCGCGCCTGACCGACCCAGCATTCCGCTGTTTCCCGATGATGCTTTTCCCGTTTGTAGTCCGGATTATCTGCGCCAAAACCCAAATATCGCATTTGAGCCTACAGCCCTCCTTGAAGCCAATCTATTGGACTACGATGTGCGCCATTCCGGCCAACTCACGTGGCCTATTTGGTTCGCCAGCCACGGCATCGACGCTCAGGATCATGCCCATGTATTCCAGTACGATGCCTATCCATTTTTATTGCGGGCGATTCAAGAGGGGGAGGGTGTTGCTCTTGGCTGGCGCTTTATGGTGGACCGAATGATCGAGGACGGATCGCTGGTAAAGGTCGGGCCAAACGTCGTCAACAGCGAGGCCGCTTACTATCTGCAATATCGGACCGAGGGTCCGCATTCCGATACAATTCAGGCAATTGTCGAATGGTTCCAACATACTGTGGAAGAGCAAAAATACAGTCTTGATAGGGCAGTTTTTGGATAGTAAACAGACTAATTTTTTTTGACCAAATTACGTACTATTCCAAAGTTACGAACTTTGATCCATCAAATATACATGGTGAAATAAATACCGTTCAAAAACAATTAGATAACTGTATTGCCGGTCCAGCTATCAATAGGGCAGTGCTTATGGTGCGGTCTAGTATGGTACTCAGGTTACTAGTCACGTCTTTGATATAAAGATAAGGAAACAAAACCAAAGAAAAAACGGACTTTTTTTTATTTGGTATTAGTGTGACTACTAATAATTTCAGAAGAATATGATCGAAAAACCTGCGCCTTAGGTGAGCGTTTGGTCAAACACCGTTTCCTACCACGGAGATAGAAATTCCGGCGTCTTTCGGCAATCGCGGGCGCTAATTGGATTTTTCAAACGGTTTTCTGGTCGTCATCCATGTGTATATAATGCCGGCCAGCAGTCCAAAGAAATGGCCTTCGAATGATACGTAGCTTCTAAGAGGAATTAAGCCCCAAAGAATTCCCCCGTATAAAAGAACGGTAACGAGGGCAATGATCATGGATGGAAAACTGCGCATTATCACCGCGCGGGTAATCAAAGCACCAAAATAGCCAAAGACGAGACCACTGGCGCCAATATGATAGGAACCCCGGGCAAAGAGCCAAACCAATAAACCTGAAAAAAGCACGATACCGATCGTCGTCATCCAGAAACGTTTATGGCCTGACGTCAGAAGGAGTGAGCCCAAAACAAGAAGGGGGACGGTATTGGAAATCGCATGCCAAAGGCTACCATGGATAAAGGGCGAGAGAGGGATACCCATCAATCCGCTCATTGTTCTTGGAAGTATGCCCCAATTGCTTAGAGAATGACCAGTTAGAATGTTGACTATTTCCACGACCCAAATCAGCGCAAGCAAGATAAGAACAGGTTTAAATTTTTTGCCCAGATATTTCATTTCAAACTTTCAATGGAAGAGATTATCCCCGGAGGATAAAGAGCGCGTCAGCATCAACGGCGGAGCTTCCCGCGGGGGATGTGATCGTTGCTCCTGTCTCGCGAGATCTATATGCGATTGGAACCCCTTTATCCTCACTGACAGTGGCTGTAACAATCTCCATCCAGGTTCCCTTTGTAGCACCTTCTTCTACAACAATACTCTCACCCGTTGCGGTGAATAGATTTTCGAGAATTGGTATGGTTCCGGGGTTTAACAGTCCCCCAATAATCATCTCAGGATAAGCACGAATTGGCCGGAGGACTAAGGAAGCCCCTGAAGATTCAAGTCGAGACCGATTGTTATTGTCGACGCATTCAACAACAAGGCTTGCCGTCGATCCCATTTCCCGGATACGGCTGACAATGTCATAAGCATGTCCATCGGACGAACTGTCATTTTCATCCCAAGCCAGTAAGATAACAATTTCAGCATTGCTGACACCTGCTTGTTTTAAGAATGTCGGATCAGATCCACGGCCATTGACAAATTTGACGCCATGTTGTTGAAAGGAAAAGGGAAAGTCGGTTCCAAAGCTACTGGTGATCAAGATGATTTCTTGATCTGATGTTTCAGGATTGCGCTGGAATTCGGTGATCAAGCGCAGTAGGTGAGTTTCACTGTCGTTTTTTGATCCAATGATCACAATATGGTTTTTCATTCTATTATAACTCCAATGACCGGCTTTTTTTGCTTCTCGCTGATTTGAACGGAAATCAAGAAAATCTCCGGCAATTTTCCCCAACACAAAAATACCGCCTAGAAATATAAGCAGGGTGGTGGCCCATCTACCCAAGTCCGATTGTGCGGAGAAATCACCGTATCCAACGGTGGTGATCGAGACAAGGGTGAGCCATAAGCTGTCTCTAAACGATAGCGCTTCAAACGCCATCATTGCCGCTGTATGGAGAACTATTATCAAGGTCAAATAGAAGAGGGTGGTTAACACTTCTCGCATCAAGTATTGCTGAGTTTTCCCAGACAGGTAGAGTTTTTGATTGGCTCTTCGGCGCAAGCGTCGCAATTTTCGAAGTCTGTGAGAAATGATCGCTACCATAAACAGATTACTTTCTATCGTGTAATTTTAGCCTGCTGGCATTAATTCCTCAATTTTATAGAGAGGAAGATAATTGATGAAATAAACATCGGTTTTCCCGCCGCTGAAAACAAATGCTTCGATGGCCGCCAATTTATCTTTGCTGGTCAGGCGAAAATAGTCACAGGCGGACTCGTCACTGGAGACTGTATCATTCGTGGATACAGAAAGGGGATCTTTGTCGAGCCAATAAACCTCCATAGCTTGGTCTTCAACATATTGATCAGCAAGCCAAGGGTTTTTTTGACGAGAGTTAACTTCAACAAGATAATCACGTTCCGGCGCGAAAATCTCTGCAAACTGTTCAATATTGATCATTTCTTCTACATGTGGTTGATCGGCACTATAGGCGAAGGCCAATCGATCGGTGCCGGTTTCACTATCAACCCACATCAGAAGAGCGCGGCCTTTGGCTGTATTTCCAAGATGGAATACGCGGCGCTCAAACCCGGACTTTGCCGTCAGGTCTAATCCTGTGACTTTTTGAACAAAAAATTGTGTATTTGAAATTTCAAGATGCTCATCAAACCCAACCTTGAGGGCATCGCCTATTTGAAGGTCATGAACCCGATCAAGAGATCGCACCGGTGTTTTTTCTTTACCACGACCAAATAGTTTTTTGAACATCTCTGCACTCCTGAGTCTTAAAACGCCCAGCAATCTTCTTATGCCGGGCGTTTTTATTTTTTGAATTGAGCAATTATTTTTTGCCAGCTTTGATCCGAGCCAGAATATCACTCTTTTTGGAAGATTGATCGCCAATTCCAGCCTCTTTCATGCGTCGGTCAAGATCATCACCGGTTTCAGCATTGGCCAACTCATCGGCTGCTGTGAAGCGGTCTTGGCGTTCCTGTTGACGTTCCTTAATCCGCTCTAATGAGCCCATTGCGCTGGACATTTTAGAAGAAGATCCAGAGAAACGGCTTGCAACAACACTTTGCGCCTTTTGAACCGCTTCAGTCGCTTTGAGCACATCTTGTTGCTGTTTAAGGCTTTTCAGGCGCGTATCAGCTTTCTTGAGGTTGGCTTTCAAAGAATTTTCACTATTTGTAAAACTTTGCAGCATTGCCCCTTCTGTCACCAAATCTTCATC
>JAESSA010000133.1 GCA_016764355.1 Sneathiella sp.
GCGCTGGCTGGCATTATCAATTTACTAATTGTTGCGGCCTTGAACTGGTATAAACGGCGGCACTGGACGATGTTGCAACCGGTTTGAGAAAACCGACAGCACTTCGATCCCGCTTGCTAGTCGCAAATGCTTCGAGAACTTCTCCTTTGTGATCAGCGGCGCGCCATATATAAGGATTTTCGCCATTTATCTGCACGAAAGCCTCATCTAGATGCCATCTCTATTATGGTGACTTTCCTTTTGATGATGATCGTACCTTTCTGATTTCTGTCGCAAACAAAGGTCCGAAACGGTTCCACCAGACGCGCACTGTCTCATAAATAACCTCAATATCTCGCTCGTGAAGTAAATCTTTAACCTTGCGCAATGATAGAAGAAAGCGAATAAACATGATCACTGTCAATCGAATGATCTCTGGAGATGCTTTGAAGTAGTGGAATTAATTTTTCAGCGGCTGAACGTAAAACCGATGTTCGCATTGCTCAAGCCATTTTCCTCTACCAATGCCATCTTGTAACCTGCGCAACCGAATAAAGCTGACTGAAACGAAATTTGAACACTTCAACTTGTGATATTTTCTAATGGGGTGGCAGCTTTAAAAAATTGAGATGAATAGGTCGTTTTTAGTTTGTCTAAAACAAGATTCATAATGCTCCAAACAAAAATCATCAAACTTGATCCAGATGATTTGCCGCTACGTGCATGTCGAGTTTGGATTGTAACAAATTTATACTCATTAACTCAATAAGTTAGTAGGTTTTTGCGTTAACAAAACTAGCGATATAAAATGTTACTGGAAGCATAATGGATGTAGGTGGGCGTATAAATGAAGGGGTGTTGAAAATCAATATTTATTGGGGCTCATAATTGAGGTTCGCTGCAAATTTAAGTAATGACTGTTTCTGGCGTAAAAGAGACTAAGCTAATTCGCACAATTTTGTCTGGTTCTTGGGCAAAGCTGACGTAAGGTGTGGTTTACCCCGATATTCTGACTAATAGCATTGTAGAAGCATGGACGCATCCTAACTCGCAACCAATTCATACTTGACGAACTAGTATAATGTATAAAATAAAAAAAATATAACCTATCCGCAACTTTACGAATGAATAGAATTTATGTATAGTAAGAGTATAGGTTTTGTTTTAGACGCAATTGAGTAGCGTATTTGTAATTCCTGACATTCCTTGGGTATAACCCCGCCAAACGCACTGAGGTGCGTCCTTAAAAAGCCTATTGCAGAAATCAATATCCTGTTTCCTCAACAATGCGAGGTAACGTTGGCTATGACAGAACTTATTCCGCTTGCAGTACTTTTCGCCAAGATTATTGTTGTTATCGGGGTTCTGTTGATCCTGCCAATTCCGCTGACCTGGTTGGAACGCAAAATTGCGGGACATATGCAGCAACGACTTGGACCGATGCGGGTGGGGTGGCATGGCCTCTTGCAGCCACTTGCAGATGGTATCAAATTGCTCACCAAGGAAGATCATATTCCCGATGAAGCAGACCGGTTTATGTTTAAACTCGCGCCAATCATCACTCTGGTCGCAACTTTTGCGCTTTTTGTCGCTATACCGATTGGCGGGTCCTTCTTCTTATTTGACCAAGAAATAACCCTTTATCTTGCCGATATGAATGTTGCCCTGCTGTATGTTCTAGCAGTTTCCGGTATTCATGTGTTTGCCGTTATTCTTGGAGGCTGGGCTTCCAACAGCAAATATGCAGTTCTGGGAAGTCTGAGGACATGCGCCCAAATGATTTCCTATGAGATACCGATGGGTTTTGCCGTGGTCGGTGTGGTTATGCTTGCCCATTCTATGAGCCTTGTCAGTATTGTAGAAGCACAAGGTAATGTCTGGAATGTGGTCTATCAACCTCTCGGGTTTTTAGTGTTCTTTATCGCCAGCCTTGCAGAAGCGCAGCGCATTCCTTTTGATCTACCGGAAGCTGAAGGAGATCTCGGTGCGGGATATCACACAGAGTATAGCGGTATGCGGTTTTCATTGTTCATGATCAGTGAATATCTGATTGTGGTGTTTATGGCCGCGCTGACCGTGATTTTATTCTTTGGCGGCTGGAATGATCCGAACGTGCCTTTGCCGCCGACGCTTTGGTTTGCCATGAAAGTCGGTTTTTTTATATGGGTATTTATGTGGTTCCGGTTCACCTTCCCGCGTTATCGATACGATCAGTTAATGAGTATTGGCTGGAAGGTTCTTTTACCTCTGTCGCTTGCCAACATACTTGTCAGCGGATTGATCATGTCCTAACTCAATAGTGTATGGAAGGAAAAAACCGTGTCTGAAACCGCGCTGAAGTCTAACAAACCCTCTCTGGGCAAACGGATGTCCCAATGGATTGGTTGGGCTTTTTTCTGGGATCTGGCAGGTGGGTTATCCTTAACTTTGAGTTACATGTTTTCCAAATCAGTCACCGAACAATATCCTGACAAAGAAAAATGGGTGCCGTTCCCGCGCTATCGGGGACACCATTTTCTCACGACCAATGAGGACGGCGATACCAATTGTGTTGCCTGCGAGCTCTGCGCAAAAATCTGCCCATGTGATTGTATTGAAGTCGTTCCCTATGAAGACATTAAGGGTAATCGGCGACCGAAGGTTTTTAATATTGATATGGGCCGTTGTCTCTATTGTGGCTTGTGTGAAGATGCCTGCCCTGCAGATGCAATTAAGCTGGGCCCGCATTATGAATATTCTGCTGAAAATTTAGAAGCATTGATGGTTGACAGAGATACGTTGATGGAGATGCCCCGTAAAACAAAAACTGGCGGGGGTGTCTTTGAAGCAGAACTGTCGACGACAGACTCTGTTCAAGTAAAGGTGGTTGAAAATAAACCGGGCTACGATTGGTGGCAACAGATCAGGAGACATTGACTTAATCCTGTTGGTAACAATCTTTGAGGTCAGAAACAAAGAAAGGAGGGTTATATGGAAATATCAACAATATTGAAAAATAAGGGAGACACCGTTTTCTCGGTCTCTCCAGACGAGACAATGCGTAAAACCTTGCAAATGTTTGCTGAAAACCATATTGGATGCGCGCCTGTGAAAGATCCTGAAGGCAAAACAATCGGTTTGATTTCAGAACGCGATATATGCCGCGCCATTGCCAATGTTGGTGAAAAAGCTGTAAGTGAAAAAGTTCAAAGTGGCATGCGTGAAAAAGTAATCAGCTGCAAAGCGTCAGATCATTTAGCGAGAGCGATGGCCCTTATGACATCTCACAAAACACGACATGTTTTGGTACTCGATGATGAAGACAATGTGGTTGGAATTATTAGTATTGGTGACATTGTCAAACACCGTCTTGATGCTGCTCTTCGGGATGAAAAGTCGATGCTCGATTACATTAGCGGTACAGGGTACAGCTTCCAGATGGATGCCTGAAACCCCAGATGCGAGGATTTGAATGGGGCAGGTGAGCCGTGCTCTTTGAAAGGCGAATTGATGGAACAAGCCTTTTTTTTGTTGATAGCGACAGTCGCGGTAGGGGCCGGAATTATGGTCGTCGCAGCTCGTAATCCAACCCATAGCGCGATGGCGCTAATGGTTTGTTTTGTGCAAGTCGCTGCTGTTTTCCTGCTGCTTCGTTCTCCTATCCTCGCCGTTATTCAGATGTTTGTGTATGTGGGGGCTGTGATCATATTATTTCTGTTTGTCATCATGATGTTGGATGTTCAGGCGGAAGCCCGCACCCGGTTTCTTAAAAAAGGTGTGACCGTAACGATTGTTGGCATTTGTTTGCTGGGCGGGGAAATGTTTGCTCTGTTGTTGGGCAGTGATCTTTTGTTTGCGCAAAGCCTAAATCTCTTACCGGATCAAATGAGCTCGGTGCGCGGCCTCGGCGAAGTTCTTTTTACAGAATATCTTTTCCCCTTTGAAGTGGCGTCGGTCATTTTGCTGGCGGCGCTTGTCGGTGCCATTATCCTGACACGGCAGACAGAGGAGGGAGGATAATGGTCCCGCTTTCCTGGTATCTGATCCTTGGTGCTGTTCTTTTTGTTGTTGGTATTGCGGGAGTTCTCCTGCGCCGAAATGTATTGATTGTATTGTTATCGCTGGAGCTGATGTTGAATTCCGTCAACATCAATTTGGTCGCTTTTTCGCATTTTTTTGGTGATTTTCGCGGTCAGATCATAGCGATTTTTGTTATTGCGATAACCGCAGCTGAAGTGGCGGTTGCTTTGGGGGTTCTGGTGGCTCTGGTGCGCAATAAGGCCACACTTGAAGTAGATGAGGTTACGATTATGAAAGGATAATTCCAGAAACGGATTTGCCCTTTAAGAATATGAAAAACATGGGAAGGTGTTCAGATTTGGATGTCATTTTTTCGTATCGGCCAATTCTTGCGATTGCAGTAGCCTTGTTGGCGGCTCTTGCTGTGTTGGCATTTCATCGTCGCCAAAGCTTGCGCGATGTCGTGTCATTGCCCGCAGCCATTCTGTTATTTGCTATCGTCATCTCTATGGCACCGACTGTTTTGCAAGGAGGTACCTTGGAGTTGGTTTTATTTCCTGTGTTGCCTGGAGTTGAATTTGCTTTTCGGGTTGATGCTTTGGGAATGGTCTTTGCGACAATTTCATCAGCGCTATGGATTGCCGCTGCGGTATACTCCGTGGGGTATATGCGGAGCTTGAAAGAGAAAAATCAGACCCGATTTCATGCCAGTTTTGCCGTCAGTTTAGCCGCTGCCATCGGCGGGGCATTTTCTGCCAACTTGTTTACGCTGGTGATATTCTATGAAATCTTGAGCTTGATCACCTATCCGCTCGTTTATCACAAGGAAAATAAGGAATCCTGGCTCGGCAGTCGGCGGTATCTGATTTACTTGATGGGTGCCTCGAAGACCTTTTTGCTCGCGGGTCTTGCCTTGACCTATCAGTATGCGGGAACGCTGGAATTTAAAGCAGGGGGATTGCTTGATAACGCAGGCCTGTCCAGTGCACTGCTTACGGGTATCTATTTCTGTTATCTCTTCGGTTTTGCAAAAGCCGCCATCATGCCATTTCACGCATGGCTACCTGCCGCAATGGTTGCTCCTACCCCGGTAAGTGCCCTTCTTCACGCTGTAGCCGTAGTGAAGATGGGTGTTTTTTGTGTGTTGCGGGTGGTTTTCGATGTATTCGGCATCCGTCTTATGGATTTGCATGGGCTTGGTATTGCGACTGCTTATCTTGTGTCTTTCACCATTTTAATGGCTTCAATTTACGCGCTGACCCGGGACGACCTAAAAGCACGGCTTGCCTATTCTACGGTCAGTCAGCTGTCCTACATTATATTAGGTGCGGTGATGTTGACCCCCATGTCTATTGTTGGTGGCATCATTCATATGCCGGCTCATGCGCTTTCCAAGATCACCCTGTTCTTTTGTGCTGGTTCAATTTATTGCGCGTCCCGCCGTAAAAAAATTAGCGATTTGTCAGGGATTGGACGCCAATTGCCGTGGACAATGACAGCCTTTTTCATAGGAACACTTGGCATGATCGGGGTGCCGTCCACCGGCGGGTTTATCAGCAAATGGTATCTGGTTCTGGGATCGGTTGAGGCAAAGGAACTGGTGTTCCTTGCCGTCCTTCTCTTAAGCTCTATCCTCAACGCCGCTTACTT
>JAESSA010000134.1 GCA_016764355.1 Sneathiella sp.
CTCGCCTACTCCGGCGGCCTAGACACCTCTGTTATCCTTAAGTGGTTGCAGACGACCTATAACTGTGAAGTTATTACTTTTACAGCCGATCTTGGACAAGGCGAAGAATTAGAGCCAGCCCGCCAAAAAGCTGAAATGATGGGTATCAAAAACATCTTCATTGATGATTTACGCGAAGAATTTGTCCGCGACTTTGTTTTCCCAATGTTCCGGGCCAATGCGGTTTATGAAGGTCAGTACCTTCTTGGCACTTCTATCGCCCGCCCCCTCATTTCCAAACGGCAAATCGAAATTGCGAAAGAAATGGGTGCCGATGCGGTTTCTCATGGGGCAACAGGTAAAGGGAATGATCAGGTTCGTTTTGAGCTTGCCTATTACGCCCTTAACCCCGACATTAAAGTCATTGCCCCTTGGCGCGAATGGGATCTGAATTCACGAACCAAACTGATCGAGTTTGCGGAAAAGAACCAAATCCCTATTCCAAAAGATAAACGCGGGGAGGCCCCTTTCTCTGTTGATGCCAATATGCTTCACGTGTCGGCTGAAGGCAAAGCGCTGGAAGATCCTTGGGAAGAAGCGGGCGAATATGTCTATTCTCGAACAGTTGCCCCAGAAGACGCCCCGAATACACCGACTTATATCGAAGTCGAATATGAAAAAGGCGATCCGATTGGCTTGGACGGAAAACGCTTAAGCCCAGCGTCATTGCTTGAAGCTCTGAACAAAGTTGCCGGTGCTAACGGCATTGGCCGCCTTGACCTTGTAGAAGGTCGTTTTGTTGGGATGAAGTCACGGGGCATTTATGAGACACCTGGGGGCACCATTATGCTAGCAGCCCATCGCGGCATTGAGCAAATCACTCTGGACCGCGGCGCGATGCATCTCAAAGACGATATTATGCCCCGCTATGCTGAGCTGATTTACAATGGCCTTTGGTACTCTCCAGAACGTGAGATGCTCCAAGCCTTGATTGATAAAAGCCAAGAAAAAGTCTGCGGCGTCGTCCGTCTGAAATTGTACAAAGGCAATGTCAATGTTGTGGGCCGTAAGAGTAAGTTCTCTCTCTACTCCATGGAACATGTGACCTTCGAAGAAGATACGGTTTATGACCAACGGGATGCCGAAGGCTTTATCAAACTGAATGCTTTGCGCCTACGGTTACTGCATCGCCAGAAAAGCTAATCGCACATCTGTAAGGCGGCCTTTGGTCGCCTTACAGGCGGCACCATTACCCACCCTCTTATTTTGAATAATAAAATTTACTGATTTTCAGTAGCATTTACGATGTTTTAAAATGTATATTCTATTTTACTACATTACTTTATGCTATTTATTCAAATAGAATAAATCCTTGCGAACCCAGCTACTGAAGGTATTGCATGCAAGAAGAACAGGAATATTTTGGACATTCGCGCCAAGACGTATTAGCGCATGTTCCAGACGGCGTCAGTGCAATTTTAAGCCTTGGTTGTGGATTTGGCCAAATGGAAAAAACCCTTGTCGACAAAGGGTGTAGTGTTGTTGGCATTGAACTATCACCTGAGGCCGCTGCGATTGCAAGCTCCAACGGTTTGGAAGTCATCGCCAAACCCGCAGATGTTGGCATTAAGGACTTAGAGGGACGGCAATTCGACTGCGTGCTGTTGTCAGATGTTCTTGAACATTTAACAGATCCTGTTAGCATTTTTAAATCTTGTGTCGACCTCCTTGCACCTGGGGGAACCGTGGTAGTCAGTATTCCCAATTTCCGGCACATTTCTGTCTTCCATGCCATTTTTATAAAAGGCATAGTCCCCGATGTGGAAGCGGGCATTTTCGATCGCACTCATTTGCGTATAACGACCCGAAAACTCATCGAAAAATGGTTCGCCGACAACAATATCAATCCAAAAAATTGCCATTATAATTTACCAGGGCGATTACAACGGGCAGGCTCTTTTCTAAGCTTTGGACTCCTCAATGAAATAATATCCAAGCAAGTTGTGCTGAGCGGAACAAAAGCCTAATTCACTTTGTACAAACATACTGAAAAACGGCGATATCGGGCCAGATTAATCCGCCCCCACCTCAACCAATTCCAAACTGTTATTGATAAATTGAATTTTTCCCGACTTTAATTTGTCCTGACAATACTTATCTTCCTCAAGTTCTTTTGCCGAAATTCCTGACCATTCCGAAAAAATACATTCGAAATAAAGTAACGAGACAGGGTCGTCCTTTTCAAGACTGAGGGTCCGTTTCCCGAACGTAAAGAAAGGGACATTCAGTGAATCAATATCAGGCCTCTTCCGACCATCATGCTTTAGACTTAGACGTCCGCCCGGTTTACCAAGCCCATGATCGGCAAAGAAAATATACTCTCCACCATGTTTTCTCACTATTTCAATGACTTCAGATTGAACGAAATCCGTATAAAGTATGGAATTATCATATTGATTGAGCAGGCTATTCTTTCCAACAAACTGCGCGAATTTCTTGGGGTACCGATCTTCAAAATGCATGTGAGAGCCATAAAAATGTAGAATGATAAGACGCTTTTTATCTGATTTTTCACTCTCCAATATTGTTGATAATTGCTCCAACAAAACGGCGTCATATTTTACTCCTGCATTTTGATTCGAGGCAAAATAAGTAAAATCTGCCTGACCCGCGATCGCAGATACCGAAATATCCCACTCACTATATTTTGCATGATTTGAAAACCAATAACTCTCATATCCTGCCTCTTTAGCCAGATTTATAATCGATTTCGATAGATCAAAACCTGTTGAATGTTTGGTCAAAGAAGCCGGGACAGATGTCCAGGTATTTGGGCCTGCTGAATAAGCTGAACTGAAAACACTCAGATTATTAGCGAGTTTTGACAAGTTTGGCGTTGTCTCTCTTCCATATCCATAAAGGCTCAAATTTTTTGCTCTAAGGGATTCTCCAATTCCGATAATCAGAAGCTCAGGGCTGTCTTTATCAACGGTAACCTCACTCCAGCTTGATGATGTTTTCTTCCTACGTGTCAAAGTTGCGTCCGAGAGAAACAGAAACCGGGCCGTATCGACAACCCCTTTCATGCTTTTCAATGGAGGAAATCTGTCTCGCATATCTCCCAGAAAATAAGATGCACCAACAAGCAATTCAGAAGCATTTCCTTTCGCAGCTGTTTCAAGTCTCGACTGAAATCTGGGAGCCTTCCACAAAGTTTGAGCCGAGGCCAAGGTAGGTAACACTACATATGCTCCCCCAATTATCGCTAATCCCATATTAGCTCGACTATTTTGCGCCGTAGGAAAGTAGGTACAACTGAACAACAAGAATAGAAAAAGCAGTATTTCAACAATATTAAACCGCATGAAGGATAGAAATTCACCTGAATTAGTATTTAACACGCTCATCACGAGGCCGACGGACAGAGAAGCCCCATAGGCAATTTGTGTGAAGGCTTCAACAACCAGGATTGACGCAAAAACAAAACGTAAAAACATTTTCGTGTGAATTAGCGCGAACACGCCATAGAACAAAACCCCTTGAAAGAGAACATGAACGGCTCCACTAAGCGGTTCGTTGAAAATCTTGTCCATATTCAGTGACATCGACAAAACAAATAAGGCAAGCGGTAGCATCGCTAAATTTATTTTTCGACTTAATTCGCCCACCTCGGTGCCCTCAATTTTTGTGTATTTGATCACAAATCAGTCTCTCTAATTATGACATTTCATTAAAATAGAAAGCCCCCTTAGATATACTAATATTGTACTTAATTTTTCAGACTACAATATTAGTATATTAGCGCAGAATGATTTTCGCTCGTCAAATGCTACTATTTCCCTCGTTGCACTGTTATTTTCACAAGCCAGCACCGGATACTAACGTGCATTTCATTTATGGGCCCAAGTTCAGTTGCGCCAGAATTGGTATTGCGATCAAAGGGTGGAACAAATTCCAACCAAAACGTTATTCGCTATTTTGCCCTGTACAGGCATAAGTATTTGGATCATTTTTACAATGAAACAGTTACAAACTTACATACTAATAATCTCGCACGTGCTTTGCGTTTAGAAAAATTGGGTTTTAAAATGAATGATACAACATCCTACACGCCACCTAAAGTTTGGAAATGGGAGTCTGAAAACGGAGGAGCTTTCGCAAAGACCAATCGCCCGATAGCCGGCCCAACACATGAAAAAGAACTTCCTATTGGTAAGCATCCTTTTCAACTCTATTCACTCGCGACCCCTAATGGCGTGAAAGTCACTGTCATGCTGGAAGAGTTGTTGGCCCTTGGCCATTCAGGCGCAGAATATGACGCCTATCTGATTAATATTGGCGAAGGCGATCAATTTGGCAGCGGTTTCGTTGATGTAAATCCCAACTCAAAAATCCCGGCGTTAATGGATCACAGCACACCAACACCGACGCGGATATTTGAATCCGGCGCCATGTTACTTTACCTTGCTGAAAAATTCGGGGCCTTTATTCCTGAAGATCCGGCAAAACGAACAGAGTGCTTATCTTGGCTGTTTTGGCAAATGGGCAGTGCGCCCTATCTTGGTGGTGGCTTTGGTCATTTCTACAAATATGCCCCTGTAAAAATTGAATACTGCATTGACCGATTTTCAATGGAAGTGAAACGGCAGCTAGATGTGCTAGATCGTCATCTTGCCGACAATCGGTATATGTGTGGGGATGAATACACTATTGCGGACATCGCTATTTGGCCTTGGTATGGAGCGCTTGTCGCTAACATTGTCTATGAAGCTGCTGAGTTTCTAGACACTCGATCCTACAAACACCTAAACAGATGGACGCAAGAGATTGCATCAAGGGAAGCTGTAAAACGGGGACGTATGGTCAACAAACCTTTTGGAGAGCCCGAAACTCAGCTCCATGAACGTCACGACGCCAGCGATTTTGACACAAAAACACAAGACAAGATCGCCCCCTCTAACGTAGAGAGCTAATTTTTGATCCAGCAATCAAGGGCCGGACAGCTCTTGATTACTGGAATAAAATATTCAGCTATCTAAAGCGGTCATCATCAGAATCATCTTCAAATTCCTGAACCTGTTCAACATAAGGAATGTATCGGTCTTTTATAAAAAGGGCCGCAGCAAAGATGCTCCCCCCGCCGCCGCCTAACGCCAGAATAGTGATGACGGAGGGAAACCAGCTCAAATCAAGATCCAAATTGAAAACACCCACCAAGAAAATAAGGGCAGCCCCCGGCAGCGCGACAAACAGGATTGAAAAAAAGACTCCCGTAAGCGCACCAACAGCTGCTGATTTTATCAACGGTGCAGTCTGTTCTGGTTTAAACCTCAACGTGTTACGTCCTTTCAAGAATATGCAGGCTCTTCAATTCCGGCAGCTCGGCAAGCCGCAGTTACTGTATTGGCAAGAAGGCACGCAATTGTCATCGGCCCAACCCCGCCCGGAACCGGCGTGATTGCACTGGCAACTTCCTTCGCCTCGGCAAAACAAACATCGCCCACCAATTTGGTTTTGCCGTTATCGCCGTCAATTCGATTCACCCCTACATCGATAACCGTTCCACCGGGCTTCACCCAGTCACCGCGCACCATATTTGG
>JAESSA010000135.1 GCA_016764355.1 Sneathiella sp.
ATTGATCTTGGTTTGGCATGAATGCATCCTAATAATTGGGTTGCGCTCATTAAATCAGATCAAAAAATGAAAGTTGAGCTAGGTTGCCGTAAGCTCACGATATTGCTCAATACATGAAATATCGTCGAAAAATCATGAAGAAAAAAGGACTCACTGGAGATAAAGATCATGGCTTCTTATTCATAGCAACAAAAACAGGTGAGCCTTTTAAAGCGGACTCATGGACGACTTATCTAAACAAGTGGAAAAAGGAATTAGGTATCAAAGGTGCACTTCACCCGCACCTCTATCGTCATGCTTTTATTACAAACAAACTCATTGAGATTATTCAGCAACATGAAGATGTTACTAATGCTGATGATTTTAGAAAACACCTACTTAATGCAGAAACTTTCAAATTACAATTAAAAGAATGGACAGGGCATACGCTATTACACTCCCTTGAGACGTATATTCACTTGGCTTTCGCTAAAATACGAGGCTACGCTAAAGCTTATAGTGCAGTTGCACTATCTGCATCGGTAGGAATTGTTGAAGATCAGTTAAGTCGCATTGAAAAGCAAATTCAAGATAAAGAACTGAACTTTACAGAAGCCCTAGCATCACTGAAAAGTACAATAAAGGCTTTTGGATTAGATATTAAACAAGCTCAAGTTTGATGTGCACATACTGACGCATGAGTGAAGCAGATAAAGAAAAAGATAATGGTGTACACGCCGATACAGGTACGTGGTTCTAAACTATATACCGTTAAAAAAGTAAATCCATCAAGTGTAGTAGATCTATTTTATCTTACACTTTTCAATTTTTGATTTGACCTAATCGTACTGTTGATTAGGTCAGCAAAGATACGATAGCTGACGTTGGCCTTGGCTTATCTAACGACAAGTGATCCGACAAAGCAGACCTGTATCAGATAATGAAATCATCAAAAATTTCATCCTGAAACTTGGGGGATTAATATTCAGGTTTAATTGAAAACACTGAAAGCGGACATTCGACTAACCTCTATTAGGGGCAACTTAGCGCCTTAGATTTTATGGCAACTTGGTGCGCAAAGCGGAATAAAACCAGTCAAAATATCAAACGTCAACTTTCCGATCATATAGCGGACATAAATTTCTACTCCTAAGGCGATGTATGGACTCCACAACCCTAGCAACTAGTCTAGAGTTACAGTAACTATTAAGGAGACCATATTATGTTGAAATCTACTATCTTTGGAATTGATTTAGCTAAGAATATTATTCAGGTTTGCGAAATTAGCAAACATGGTGAATTAGTTAGCAATAAAGCCGTTAGCCGTCAAAAACTTAAAGAGCTATTGGCAAAGACAAAACCTGCTGTTGTTGCGATAGAGGGCTGTGGTAGCAGTCATTATTGGGGGAGATATGCGCAGAGCTTTAATCATGACGTTCGAATAATTAGTCCTAAAAAAGTAAAAGGCTTTCTCCAAGGGCATAAAACAGATGCTAATGATGCGCTAGCCATTGCTAATGCGTCGTTACAAATAGGGATGAAATCGAGTAAGCCTAAAAGTGAACAACAACAAACGATACAAACATTAGAAACAAGTCGCTTTCATTTATCTCGTAGCATTACTTCCTTAAGCAACCACCTACGTGCCATGCTTTACGAGTATGGGATTGTGAGTGCGAGAGGTGTTAAGGCATTAACAACTGTCGTCCAGGATACTCTCAATGATGCGGATTCAATTCCAGAATGTTTACGTTCAACAGTTAACCAGCTGTGGTCAACCTATTTACATTTAAGAGAAGAGTTAGCTCAGTTAATAAAAACAAAAAATGCACTTATTCGTCAATTACAACCGTGTAAAAAGTTAATGGATTTAGAAGGTGTTGCTGAAGTGTGTGCCGGCATGTTGTATTCATCCATAGGTGATGGAAAACAGTTCAAAAGTGGTAGGGAGGCATCTGCATTTGTTGGGCTGACACCCAAACAACATAGCTCAGGAGGTAAAGTGTTCATGACAGGAATTGATAGAGCAGGTGGAATTAGAGAGCTGAGGTCAGCTTTATACCAAGGTGCGCTTTCTTATATTTGCAATTTACCGGATGAGCCTAAAACAGCAAAACAGGCATGGCTGATAAAATTAGTTCAGCGAGCGGGTATTAAACGAAGTTGTATTGCGTTAGCCAATAAAACGGTTAGAACTGCTTGGGCAATGTTACGGTATGAAAATAAATATCAACAACAACCATTATTAGCAATATAGAAATAAAAGTAATCACAACAGGCAAAAATTTTACAATAATGATAAAGCATAAACGGTAAGACCAACCTATTAAAAACCTGACCAAAGCGAAAGTCATTAAGACTGTTATGGCGAAAAGGATAATAGGTGCGCAAACATCATAGGCTAGAGAATAGCTCTCTCAAAAAAAGCCGTATATACGACCGCATCTTAATCTGTTTAATGTTGAATTATGAATTGTAAAATACGTGGAGTCCATATACGGTTTGGGGCACATAGCGCCTCAGTTCATTATTTGTGACGTTCGACTCAATCATCAAGAATTTTCTTTTAGTAATTGAAGTGGGATGTTGAATAAATATTCTAATTTATTATGATAACCGACTTTAATAATAACGGGCTATTAAGTCAAACTGTGGCTATTCATTAAAGTGAATGGCCACTCTTGTTGCTACAGCCCAATAAAATCAATAAAAATTTAATTTTATCCATCTTAAAGTCGTACAAGTAACCTATTAAATTCAATTGTTTATATGAATTTACACTGACAATTATATCTACAGAGAATGGACTTTTTCGTAAAAAGATATAGCGAATTAGAAAATAGAATACTTGTATTACTCATAGGGTTATACAGGTACTAATGACTGCTTTGCCACTTGAGTTCAATTGGTGAATGCAACACACTAGTTAAATTTATTATCACACCAAACCTTGAAAAATTACTTATCTTATCTTAGCAAAGCAAAGCGAACAGGAATGTTATCGATTAGTTAATTTTTATAATTTTGTCTAAGGCCAATGTCTCTTTTCTTTATTGATACCCGCTCAAGGTCCACTTTTCATCGTGCAACGCTATATCCATCAGAGAGTTACTACTTACTAGAACGTTCACATATTGCATTACTATTTCATTTATAACCCAATGTAAAATATAAATGCTAAATCATTCGTTTGTTAATGTTTGGTAATACGTAGCCGAGTCTGAATAAGAGCAGACTAACTACTTACAAGTAAAAATATATTAAAATTTAATTGGCGGAATTTTTTCGTTCAATCGTCCTATTCATACACTCGCAATTTTTGCCTTAGGCATTGTTGGTTTAGCATCACGTAGATTTAGAAATAATCTTAATTTTGGCTTTGCTCGACGCAAGAAAGCGTAACAATACCTATTCACAATCAGGTCCCTGATCCGCCAATAGCGGTTCAGGGACCTGATACCAAAGTACTTGAATATGTAGTAACTGGAGTACGATACGTTATGAGCATGCCTTCTTTATCAAAAGCCTTGTTTTACTCATTTCGCGATAGAGCATTATTTCTATTGCGTTGTGATGAATATTATTTCCGAACAACCGGCCCTGCTATGCTCATCCTATCCTTTGAAAATGAGCTAGAAGTAGAGGATGAAGAAGGTACGAGATACCTTTCTCACAGTTATCTCGTACCAGCGGGCGCTCCTGTTTCAATCAAAACAAACTACACAAAGGTTGCGATTTGCTACCTTATGTTCAGCGGGTCTGACTTTAACAAGTTGATTTTTCACATGAACAGAAGCATTAACTACAATAGCCAATACAGTATCTACAGCGGAATTAGGTTAGAAACAAAGCTGACCGAAGCCCTACATGATGTATGGGTCAAACGCTATGAAGCAAACACCTTACAGCCTCTGCTAGCACAGTGGATTAGCACATTTGATTCTATGCACGACAAGACAGAAGATTATAGTGTTGACCCCCGCGTTCTAAGGGTCATTGACATGATACTAGACAATTCCAGTGAGAATGCCTCTGTAGCACTCTTTGCAAAAGAGGTAGGTTTGAAGCCAGCTAGGCTTTCACAGTTATTTAGGCAAACAACAGGCGCGTCCATTAGAAGCTTCCGTTTGTGGGAACGTTTTTTCAACGCTGTTCGTAACGTGCAGTCTGGAATGTCTTTGACCGAGGCATCAGCGGCTGCCGGTTTTGCAGATTATGCCCAATGTTTTCGAGTTTATAATAGTCTAGGTGGAATGCAGCCGAGAAAAATCAAAAATTTTACCGAGATAAAAGTTGTTAAGTAAATAGGTGACTAGGGTATGGTATTGATACCTAGGTTATTGGTTGAGTCATAGTTCAAGCACTTAATATTACAGTGAAATCATTTATAAGAAATAGAGCGTTTCTAAGGTATGGATGTCCAAATTTAGCGGCACAGAACATTTGCTCATGCGTTTAAATGCTTGGCAAGATATAGCTCTACAAAACATGCCTTATTAGCGCCTCCCAAAATCACTTAGCTTGTAAAATTGCGTAAAATTTATACCGGTATTTCTCTATGCCATCCGTTTGTTAATGTTTGGTAATACTTAACCTAATAGAATGCGCTATCAACTTATATTAATTCATTTTAAAGTAGGGTAGCAAAATGAAATCATTTAAAAACATGCGGCAAGTAGTCGCGGTGGCAAGTATACCTCTCACTAGCTTAACGGCAAATGCAGGCCTGTTCACTTTCTATACTGAATATATCAAAATTGGTAATGGCACTGGAGATACCAATACAAAAATCAATTCAACATCAGAAGCCTTCTTGCTTGCAAATGAAGTAAGTAGTACTGGCTCACAAACGCTTTCAGACGGTTCTACTAGGTATGTAGCAGAAAAAGTAGGCAATACTTACTCAGAAATTGACTTGGGTGGTGATTGGAATGATGGTGCGTATGCTATAAACAACCCGTACCCCAATGGCTCAGATAGCGGTTCGAACTTTTTAGTGACGGCAACTTTAATGGAGAACAATGAAAGGAATTCGATATGCAGAACAGTTTAACGCTTGTAACTATTATTTATTATCATGAAAAATCGCTTGAATTGCTAAATGAAGTAAGATCATTTCCAATAACAACACAAGGAAGAGTTGTCATACCTGAAGTGTTTAAAAAAGATAAATCAATTGTTGCGGTATGCGAAGGTAAAATTAAAATCTTAAATAAATTAGGAGACCGTATTTTGTTAGACAGTGAAGTCGCTTAAGCAATTTACAGACTCTGAAACATAAAGGCTCATCAGGCACCATTTTTACGATACAAAATCTAATCCAAACCAACGCTACAGATTAAATGCTTGGCAAGATATAGCCCTACAAAACATGCCTTGTTGGCACCACCCAAGATGATCTAGCTTGTAAAATTGGGTGAAATTTATACCAATATTTCTCTGCATCATCCGTTTGTTAATGTTTGGTAATACCTAACCAAATAGAATGCGCTTTGAACAAATATTAATTAATTTTAAAACAGGGTAGTAAAATGAAATCATTTAAAAACATAGCGCAAATAGTTGCGGCGGCGGGTTTACTTCTCACTAGCTTA
>JAESSA010000136.1 GCA_016764355.1 Sneathiella sp.
GGCGTAAATCCAGCTCTAGTTGGCAGAACAGTGGCGGATGTAGAAAAAGATCTTATTCTCAATACATTGGAACATTGCCTTGGGAACAGAACTCATGCGGCAACCATTCTGGGTATTTCGATCAGAACGCTACGTAACAAACTAAAACTCTATTCTGGAGATGGAACAGAAGTACCAACTCCGGTTTCAGGCCAACGTGCAACGATCTAATCGAATATTCACGAGTGAAAGTGACGCTGTAAATGAGTGATAGTCAAAACCAGCAACCAGCAGCACCTGGCGGTCCTAGCTTCAAGAGCATTGTCAATGTTCTCGCTCAAGGGGATATTGGGCTTGCTCTTGGTGTTGTGTGTATTCTGGTTATGCTGATTTTGCCAATGCCAAGTTGGCTATTGGATTTCGCACTTGCAGTATCAATCACCCTTTCAGTGATCATTCTGATGACTATCTTGTTTATAGACAAGCCTTTGGATTTCAGCTCTTTTCCAACAGTTTTGCTTATAGCAACCATGCTAAGGCTATCGCTCAACCTTGCATCAACCCGCCTGATTCTGTCAGAAGGCCACACTGGGCCAGGTGCTGCGGGTCAAGTTATTGAAGCTTTTGGTAGCTTCGTTATGGGTGGAAATTTTGTCATTGGCATTATTGTTTTTGCCATACTGATTATTGTTAATTTCGTTGTTATTACAAAGGGTTCTGGTCGTATTGCCGAGGTTGCCGCCCGCTTCTCTCTTGATGCTATGCCCGGAAAACAGATGGCAATTGATGCGGATTTATCTGCAGGCATGATTGATGAGACGACCGCCCGCGTTCGACGTAAAGAGTTGGAAGACGAAAGCAGTTTTTTCGGATCCATGGATGGTGCGTCCAAATTCGTTCGAGGAGATGCCATCGCCGGCCTCCTGATTACGTTCATTAATGTCATTGGTGGCATTATTGTTGGCGTTGCTCAAAAAGGAATTTCATTCAGTCAAGCAGCCGAAAGTTATACGTTATTGACTGTTGGTGATGGATTAGTGAGTCAAATTCCGGCGCTCATCGTCTCTGTCGCTGCCGGTTTGCTTGTATCTCGCGGTGGCGTCACTGGAACAGCCGATAAAGCATTGATTGGCCAATTAGGCGGCTACCCACGCGCCCTTGGAGTAAGCTCCTTTCTTCTTGCCTGTTTAAGTCTGCTTCCCGGCATTCCAATGCTCCCCTTCATGCTTCTTGCTATTGGCGCCGGTTATGGCGCCTACCGCATGACCAAGCAAAAACAAACCCAACAGATTGTTGAACGCCAGCAACTTGTTGAAGAGAAAAAAGAAGCAATCCCGGCAGAGGAACCCATTGCAACAGCCCTTGCAATTGACGATCTTCGCCTTGAGCTTGGATATGGTTTATTAGCCCTTATCAATGATAACGAGGGTTATCGACTGACAGACCAGATTAAAGCACTTCGCAGACAAATTGCCGGTGATATGGGTTTTGTCATGCCAAGCGTTCGAATTTTGGATAACATGCAACTCCCTGCAAACAATTATGTTATTCGCGTGAAAGAGCTGGAAGCCGGAGAAGGAAATGTACGCCCGAACCATCTACTGATAATGGATCCACAAGGCATGCCCATTGATCTTCCCGGAGAAGAGACAACAGAGCCCACATTCGGCCTTCCTGCCGTTTGGGTTGATGAAGGACAACGCGAAGAAGCGTCTTTCCGCGGTTACACTGTTGTTGACCCGGCCACTGTTATCACTACCCATCTGACTGAATTGTTGAAAGATCACATGTCAGATCTATTGTCGTATTCTGAAACCCAAAAACTGATGGACCAATTACCAAAAGCCCATCAAAAATTGGTAGCAGATATGGTTCCGTCAATGATTACTGTCAGTGGTGTACAGCGAATTTTACAAAATCTGTTGAATGAGCGTATTTCTGTTCGTGACCTTGCTGCAATTTTAGAAGGTATTTCTGAAGCAACCGGCTATACACAAAATATCAACATGATCACAGAACATGTCAGGGCACGGTTGGCCCGGCAAATTTCTGCAACCAACACTGCGCCCGACGGCTTTATTCCCCTCATTACCCTATCTCCTCAGTGGGAGCAAAATTTTGCAGAAGCAATTGTCGGTCAGGGCGAGGAAAAGCAACTTTCTATGGCGCCAAGCCTGTTACAGGAATTCATTGCTAGCATCCGAAATAATTTTGACACGTTAGCACAGCAAGGCCATAACCCGGTTTTACTTACCAGCCCTGCAATCAGGCCTTATGTCAGGTCAATCATTGAAAGATTCCGTCCGACAACAGTGGTCATGTCCCAAAATGAAATCCATCCCAAAGCCAAACTAAAAACCTTGGCACAGGTGTAAGGACCTAATCGATGAGAATAAAGTCCTTTACTGGCGCAAACATTGTGGATGCAATGAATAAAGTTAGACTTGAGCTTGGTGAGGAAGCAATCATTCTAGCAACTCAAGACCTACCCTCTGGCGAAGCGCAAGTAACTGCGGCTGTCGAGCAAGAAGAGCCGACACCTGAAAAACCTGTTATTAAAAAAGAGTGGGCCACTGATTGGGATAGTGATTGGAAAAAGGAAGCAAAACCGGCGACAAAAAAACCAAAACCTGATTTTGGCTCTACCCAGCGCCCTAAAGAAATGGCGACGACCAGTTCCGTTATAGAAAAACCAAAGCATGTAAATAACACGCCAATACAGGTTACCCCGCAGGTTAAACTTCTTGTCCAGGCGATGGCATATCACGGTATACCGACCCTCCTCGCGGAGAGAATATGCCGAAGTGCCCTTGCTGCGGAGACCGAAGACACCACGTTGGCGCTTGCAGCTGCTCTAGATAAACATTTTCAATATTCGGCCCACTTTTCCCGAAAAAATGTTCCCTTAATGCTCATAGGTCCGCCCGGAATTGGTAAAACCATGACCATTGCAAAGATGGCAGCCTCCGCGCGGAGAGAAAGCCGTTCTGTACACATCATAACAACGGACACATCGCGGGCTGGCGCGGTTCTTCAATTGAAAGCCTTCACCGACATATTGGGCTTGAAAATATGGGTCGCCGAAAATCCTGAGCAATTGGCAAATATCGTGTCAAAAACCGAAATAAACGATGGCTCACATATCCTCATCGATACGGGGGGCATCAATGTATACGATGATGCAGAATTAGAGAATCTTGCAGCCTTAAGTATTGCGGCAAGAGCTGAGCCTGTAGCAGTTCTTGCTGCGGGAACCGACAGCGCAGAGATGAGTGAAACAGCTGATAGATTAGCCTCCATTGGCGCCAACCGACTAATTATTACCCGAATGGACACGACGAGAAGATATGGCGGCGTATTCACAGCGGCCGATAGCGCAAAGCTTAGTTTTTCCTACGCGAGCGTATCCCCATCCGTCGCGACCGGTTTACATGTGATTAATCCCGTTAACTTAGCAAGACTTATACTTCGTGACCCGACGCAATTCGGGGTCAGCACTGAATTTAGTAAGGCACCAAAATGACCGAGACAGAAAGCCCACTCACAAACAGACCTGGTTCTCATCCAAAGACCCGAGGTCCGGGAAAAAACTTGATCACCATCGCCTCTGGCAAAGGGGGAGTTGGGAAAACTGTCATTGCCACCAGCTTAGCGCAAGCTCTTGCCAATGAAGGAAAGAAGGTTCTTCTGTTTGATGGTGATGTCGGCTTGGCTAATGTGGACATACAACTGGGCATCATGCCAGAATTTGACCTTGCCTCCGTTATTTCAGGCGATAAAACTCTTCGCGAAGCGGCTTTCCGGTTTGAAGATGGTGGCTTTGACATTCTTGCAGGGCGCTCTGGTTCAGGGTCACTGGGTACTTTAGGAACCCAGCATTTAAAAGCCGTCCATGACGATTTAATCAAGTTGGGATCTACCTATGATTATATCGTTCTTGATCTTGGTGCCGGTATTGATGGGGCCGTTAGAACGCTTTCCTCAGCTCAAGGCCCAAAACTGGTTGTGACCAATGGCGAGCCCACTTCACTCACAGATGCTTATGCCTTCATTAAAGTCACAAACCAGCAAGAACCCGGTTCTGATACCCGTATCCTTGTAAATATGGTAAAAACTAGAAATGACGGACAGAAAATATATGATAAGCTTCTTACAGCTTGTAAGAGTTTTTTAAAGCTTACACCGCCACTTGCTGGTATTATACGGCATGATGATAAAGTAGCGGGTGCAATTCGATCTCAATCTGCACTATTGAGCAGATACCCAACTAGTTCTGCTGCAGCGGATATAGAAGCAATTGCAGTGAATATAATTCGAGGATCCGCATGAGGGCGGATATGAAAAATGAGTGGCATAAAATCGACATCTGGGGGCACACCAGCCAACGTTGACAGTTTTAAAGGTGCGACGGCCACTCATGGTGAAGTTGCTCCTATCTCTCCTTCATCACCATCTGGTGGCCAATCTGGCAACGCAGTCCCCAAAACTTCCAGTGTTTCTGCCCTATCTGAAGGGACTACGATCCCTGCAATTGTAACTGCCAGAGCCAAAGGCGGCGATACAATGCTTCATGCGGAGATCGGAAACTTTCGCATGTCTGCCAACAGCCAGTTACCGGTTGGCAGCTATATCGTCCTTGAAGTCGAAACCATTGATGACGTTATTATTGCGCGAATAATTTCAATAAATGGAGAAAAACTTGCGGCCCCGCCCTCGGTTACATTACTACCGACGGTCCCAGCTACGAATGCAACTGACAAAGGGTATATACAATCGGGTAAGACACCAAGTCCAGAAATTCAAACAGGCCTACAAAACCTGACGGCAGCGTTGGGGAAAGTTGTCCTCCCTACTCCTTCTAAAGGCATAGAGAATGCTGGAAATATTCTCACAAACTTCCAACCAGACCCCGCCCCTCTCCAAAAACCTGCGTTGAGTAGCAATTTTTTTCCAGCTCAAATAAACGTACAGAACGCGCAAGGTCCCAATGCAGGCCGACCCCAATCATTAGGAACGGCCGCATATGCCCACACTCACTCGCCTGGGCAAAAACCATCTCTTGCCCTTTCCATGCAAAATTCAGTGACAGGAACAGAGGCGACAAAATTAATTTTATCTGATGTTTCAGACAATACGCGTTTCTTAGTAAAAGTTACGATTCAACGGCCTCCTTTAAGTCAATCTATTGAGCTCCCCTCTGGTAGAATGAATTTAGGCGTCGGAAGTTCAATGACTGCTGTCATTTCCTCAAGTACCAACCCGATAGAAAAACTGACAAATGGTGTCAGTATTAATGGAACCGTATTTGCCGTTTCACGACCTAGTCAACCAGGAATGAAGCCTCATATTCATGTGCAAACAGAGACGGCTGGAACTATTAGTTATTCTATGGCCAACGCCCCTCAAATTGGAACGAAACTCAGCATTGCACTCTTGGAAAATATGCAACAATTTCCGCTACAAGCACAGCCTCCT
>JAESSA010000137.1 GCA_016764355.1 Sneathiella sp.
GTTCAACTCATCGAAGATATCGCAGAGCAAACCAATTTACTGGCTTTAAATGCAACCATCGAAGCAGCCCGCGCTGGCGATGCTGGCAAGGGATTTGCCGTTGTCGCCTCGGAAGTTAAGAACCTTGCCTCTCAAACAGGGAAAGCAACGGAGCAAATTAGCACGCAAATCTCAGAAGTTCAGGCATCGACGAATAGTGCAGTATCCGCCATAAAAGGCATATCGCAAACCATTGAAAAAGTAGATGAAGTCACAGCTGCCATAGCCTCTGCTGTCGAAGAGCAAGGAGCTGCGACACAAGAGATCTCGTCCAGCGTTCAAAAGGCCGCGGCGGGAACAGAAGAAGTCTCCTCGTCAATTAACTCCGTTACGGCCTCCGCATCGGAATCTGATAGTGCATCAAATGCTGTTTTAAACGCCTCTCAGGAACTTTCCCAGCAGGCAGAAAACCTGCGCAAACAAGTATCAACTTTTGTAAAAAATGCCAAATCTGAATAAAGAAACTCTGATTAGAAAGTGCAGAATTTTATAAGGAACGTTTTGTGTGTTGGTGGCTGTTTAAAGAAGCCTTAGCCTTTTCATGGCTCGAGACCGCATAGCAATAAACGCATCCCCTAACCCTAAACGACGTCCACTGATGCACGCAGCCCCTTGAATGCTTTCACTCTCTAAATGGGGTTGCGAACAAAGGGTGAGTTCTTGGCCATTAGATGCGGCACTAAGGGATAATTTTTGCAATAATTCACTTTTAATCTGGCCTGTTGGCTCCTCTGCCACAATGTCGGTTTTATCTTCCAAGCGCTTCAAATTCCGACTGGTTTTCTTATAAAATTGCGTAAAAGACACAACCACTTCAGATGCGGCCCCTTTAAGGGCAGAGGACAGTTTTTCAAAATTTTCCAAATGAAATTGAACAGGCGTGACGGAGGAGATTAAAACCGGATCATACCGCCAAACAATACATTGCTGGCCATATGCGCTGCTAAAATCCTGAAACTGCCTTACAGCATCGTCAGGAGAGGGAACGGATCTTTCCAACCGTCTTGGATATCCCGTCAGCGTGAATTGCACATAAAAAGGATAGTGCCCAACTATCAGACGGTTCAAGCGGGGCAAGAAGGGCGTCATATTCCGTGTCCAGAAAACAAATCCGTCAATATCAGTAGGTTTCAAGGAGATTGTTGAATATTTCCCATTAAAGGGATTTCGTATATCAACGTACCCGTCCCTCATACGACGTTCAAACCATTCACCGTAAAAGGCCGGTATATCTGTTTTATAACTTGCTGAAATTACAACCATATCAAATCCCAGAGCGGAAATCAGCCTTTGTTTCGGTTCCGAAACCCATCCCAACTATATATGAACAGCCCCACCCAAATGAGCCCAAAAGCCACCAACTGACTGTCCGAAAGTGGCTCATTATAAATATAGACGGCCAAAAAGACGTGAATAGTCGGAGCAATATATTGAAGTAAGCCAAGTGTTCCAAGCTTTAACCGCTGCGCGCCAATGGCAAACAGAATGAGCGGAATTGCCGTCACCAACCCAGTACCCATAAGTAATAATAACATTCGGAAATCATAGAATTGCCCAGAAGATCCGCCATTGGAGATATTACCTGTCGCCATCAAAAAGGCGATATATCCAAGAGATAAAGGAAACAGAAAACTGGTTTCTACCGTTAAGCCCACAACAGATTCAACTTGTGCCATTTTCCGTAAAAGACCATACAATCCGAAAGAAAATGCCAGAACCAAAGACACCCACGGCAATCCTCCCGTGTTGATTGTTAGCAAAATAACGGCAAGTGTCGCTAAACCAACGGCAAAGGACTGCATTTTGTTAAGGCGTTCCCCGAGAAAAACAAAACCCAACAACACATTAACCAAAGGATTTATATAATAGCCAAGGCTGGCCTGCAGAATGTGATCATTTGAGATTGCCCAAATAAAAGTTGTCCAATTAACAGCAATAAGGATCGTTGTAGCGCAAAAAATCAAAACTGTTTTTCTCTGCTTGAATACTTTCAAAACATGACGAACCCGTCCCATCGCAAGAACAATGGCAACCACGAGCACAAGTGACCACACAATTCGATGGGCAATAATCTCTAGAGGAGGAACGTCTCCTAGTAACTTGAAATATACAGGAATCACACCCCACAAACAAAAAGCACCAAGGGAGGCCAATAAGCCATGAAGCTGTGTTGTTTTATCGGCGTTTAAAGAGCCACCATTATTTTTTGTCGTCGAAGGATCGGACACGGCACACTGCAATCTGTGGAAGAGGAAAATAAAATCGTATCTTCTCCCCTATCAAATGCCCAAATGCGGGTAAAGGAAATACGCAATTTATGAGGAATTCAAACACGGAATTCGGGAAACATGTGAAAAGAATCAAAAAAAACGCTCAAACATGCATAAGCCAGGTCTTGCACTGATTTCCCATCACACCTATATAAGCGACAGAAATTGTTTGTTGATAATCCCGGGGATCGCCTCAGTGCATAAGATGGCTGGACCGATCTGCCAATCGAGAAGAGGATAATATGGCTAAAGTTATCGGTATTGATCTTGGTACCACAAATTCTTGCGTTTCTGTCATGGATGGTAAAGAATCACGCGTTATTGAAAATTCTGAAGGCGGTCGGACAACTCCTTCCATTATCGCTTTTGCAGAAGACGGCGAAAAACTTGTCGGTCAAGCGGCCAAACGCCAAGCCGTTACAAACCCTGAAAATACTCTTTTTGCAATTAAGCGCCTAATCGGCCGCCGCTTTGATGACAAAACAACGCAAAAAGATATCAAAATGGTCCCTTACAACATTGTTAAAGCGGACAATGGGGATGCATGGGTACAAGCTCATGGCGAAAAATATTCTCCGGCTCAGGTTTCTGCCTTCATTCTACAAAAAATGAAAGAAACCGCAGAAGACTTCCTAGGTGAGAAAGTAACACAAGCTGTTATCACTGTTCCAGCTTACTTCAATGACGCCCAGCGTCAGGCAACAAAAGATGCCGGTAAAATTTCTGGCCTTGAAGTTCTTCGTATTATCAATGAGCCTACAGCTGCAGCTTTGGCTTATGGCATGGACAAAAAAGATCAAACCATCGCGGTTTTTGATTTGGGTGGCGGTACTTTCGACGTATCCATTCTGGAAATCGGTGATGGCGTTTTTGAAGTGCGCTCAACAAACGGAGACACCTTCCTCGGTGGTGAAGATTTCGACATGGCTTTGGTCGAATATCTAGCTGACGAATTCAAAAAAGAAAATGGTATCGACCTTCGCGGCGACAAAATGGCGCTACAGCGTTTGAAAGAAGCTTCTGAAAAAGCAAAAATCGAGCTTTCTTCTTCTCAAGCAACAGACATTAACCTGCCATTTATCACAGCCGATGCTTCTGGCCCAAAACACATGCAGCTTAAACTGACACGTGCGCAGTTTGAAAATCTTGTAGGCGATCTGATCAACCGGACTTTGAAGCCTTGCGAGAAAGCATTAAAAGATGCTGGCATTCAAAAAGGTGAAATCGACGAAGTTATTCTCGTTGGTGGCATGAGTCGTATGCCTAAGGTTCAGGAAATCGTTAAGACATTCTTTGGTCGCGAACCAAGCAAGGGCGTGAACCCTGATGAAGTTGTAGCTATGGGTGCTGCCATTCAGGCTGGCGTGTTGCAAGGCGACGTGAAAGACGTTCTGCTTCTTGACGTGACACCCTTGTCTTTGGGCATTGAAACTTTGGGCGGCGTGTTCACCCGTCTTATCGATCGCAATACAACAATCCCAACAAAGAAAAGCCAGACATTCTCAACGGCAGAAGACAATCAATCTGCTGTTACCATCCGGGTTTTCCAGGGTGAACGTGAAATGGCTGCTGACAACAAACTGCTCAGCAATTTCGATCTGACTGAAATCCCAGGGGCACCACGCGGCATTCCACAAATTGATGTGACCTTCGATATTGATGCCAACGGCATTGTCAGCGTATCTGCAAAAGACAAAGGTACTGGTAAAGAGCAAAAGGTTCAGATTCAAGCATCCAGCGGATTGAGCGACGACGATATCGACCGCATGGTTCGTGAAGCTGAAGAGCATGCGTCTGAAGACAAAGAACGCAAAGAAAAAGTGGAAGCGTTGAATAGTGCAGAAAGCCTTATTCACACCACTGAAAAAACTCTTGAAGACGCGGGCGATAAAGTCGCTGACGATATCAAAGCACCGGTTCAGGCTGCTCTCGACGAGCTGAAAGAAGCAAAAGAATCTGATGATATTGACGCATTGAAAGCCAAGTCAGAAGCGCTTACAGCTGCGTCCATGAAGTTGGGTGAAGCACTTTATGCACAAGCTCAAGAAGCTGCGCCTGAAGGCGATGCTCCTGCTGATGATGCAGACAAAGCAGAAGCTGCAGACGATGATGTCGTTGATGCTGACTTTGAAGAAGTTGAAGAAGAGAAAAAAGACAAATAAGGTTTTGCTCAGTAATTAAAAGCGAAATCACTTTCTTGAACATACCGCTCCGGCTGGATTATTCCGCCCGGGGCGGCCTTTAGTTAAGTAGGACCTTATGGCGAAACGCGACTATTACGACATTCTGGACGCAGACCAGAACGCCGATGCGGCAACCTTAAAGAAGGCATACCGCAAGCAGGCCATGAAATTTCACCCGGACCGCAACCCCGGGGATGCAGACGCTGAATCCTCATTCAAAGAAGTGAATGAAGCCTATGAAATCCTGAAAGACGAGCAAAAACGCGCAGCTTATGATCGTTTTGGTCATTCCGCTGTTGATGGCTCACAAGGTCAAGGCGGTTTTGGCGGCGGGCGAGCTGCTGATTTTTCAGACATTTTTGAACAAGTGTTCGGCGATGCCTTTGGTGACGTTTTTGGCGGTGGCGGTGGCCGCAATCAATCTGCTTCTGGCGCGGCGCGTGGTTCTGATTTACGCTATTCGCTGGAAATAGAGTTAGAAGAAGCCTTTCTTGGCAAAGATGTAGATATAAAGGTTCCAACCACCAAAACTTGTGTCGAATGTGAAGGCAATGGCGCAGAGCCGGGTACTAAAATTGAAACTTGCACCACTTGCCAAGGCCATGGACGAGTGCGAATGCAACAAGGTTTTTTCACTATGGAACAGCATTGCAGGGCTTGTGACGGGCAAGGTACCACTGTGAGCTCTCCTTGTACAGCTTGTGACGGTGTCGGTACTCAGGCCACAAGGCGCGAGCTGTCCGTTACCATTCCTGCCGGTGTTGAAGATGGCACTCGTATTCGTTTGTCCGGCGAGGGCGCTGCTGGAACCAGAGGCGGGCCGGCGGGTGATTT
>JAESSA010000138.1 GCA_016764355.1 Sneathiella sp.
ACCCAGCCACGAGCTATGTCGAAGCATTTGTCAAAGATGTAAACCGCGCCAGAGCCTTAACAGTTGAAAATGTTATGAAGCCGCCAGTAGGCCGTATCACCGCGACCACTATTGGTGAAGCCCTGAAGCAAATGAAGAAATTTTCTAACGATTATGGCTATGTGGTCACTGATGAAGGCTATCAAGGCATTATTCTTCAAGAAACCTTGGAGCAGGAAGCTAAAAGCAACTCATTAGGCGAAATCGAGCAAGAATTTATGGAAGAAGTTCCCTCTATTTCACCAGACTCTGTACTAGAGGAAATAATCCCCGAAACCCTAAGCGCTGACTACCCACTGCCCGTCGTTGGGAAAGAAGGCGATCTACAGGGTCAATTGGCACGATCTTCCCTTGCCGAAGTTCTCGGATCGGAACGAAAATAAAATCTCAGATTTTCTTGTTTTGGAATAAGGCGAAGGAATTTCTCCAAGCCTATTCCAAAACAACTTTTGCTATCCCCCACCGAAACCAGAAACAGCTGCCACGAAAACTAAACTGATTCTTGTCGAAATTAAGGCAACCTTTTTTGGCTTAACCTGCAAAATTTTCGGAAAATACCCTCTGTAGCAACCAGTGCATTTATCTATCAGGGTATAAAACAATCTAAATTATAAATTTTGCCTTATATTTTAATAAAGTTAATTTACTAATTTACTAATTCTTAATATTCATGTATCTATCCCCTTCAACTCTTTTCGGATATAGATCGTCACCCGCTCTACTATCTAGCGAGAATGGGCAGGCGAAAAAATAAACTCGGGTTTACCCCTTATCAAGCACTGGAGGACGAGAATGAAGAAATTTTTATTATCAGTACTTACCTCACTCGCTTTAAGTTTACTTTGGATACCCGCTCAGGCTGCTCCTCTTAATGTTGCGGTTCCAGCGAATGCTTATATCAATATAGGCAATTTGGATTGGGCGTGGGCTGCACCTTGTTCACCAACACAGCCTAGCTGCGGTATCATCGATTTATCCTTCCAAGGTCCATTGGGTTGGAGATTACCTTCAGCCGCAGAATTTGCCAGCCATCCCGTGGCTGCAGATTTCCTATTCCCAGGCGCAAATGTTCCTAATGGCGGCACAGGTCCAAATGGAAATAAATTCCAAAATGGACCCGGTCCAAATGCTGCCGGCGCTTGTGCAGCGGCTTATTTCAGCTCCATACACAAGCATTGTGATTGGCAAAATGGTTTGCAAGGTCTCTGGGCAAATCCAGCTGGTGGCTCTCCTGCCCATTATGAAAGCCTTGTCGTGAGAGTATCCGCAATCCCACTCCCCTTCGCACTTCCACTCTTTGGTGCAGGCCTTGTGATTTTAGGATTTATGCGTCGGCGTAATGCTGCTTAAAAAAATTACTAATTAATAATTTTCTCCATTTACTAATGCCCCTAACTAAGGGGCATTTTTTTGACCTCTGGCCCTTACCGCGACCCTATCCAATGCGCTCAAATACTGGCCTGATTATCAACTGTTGCGATAAGCTTCAGTTTCTCTTGTTTGTTTAACTTCTTAATGACTATTTCTCTTTTTGAGGCTTCACTGCGATTAGAATGGGGCTCTTGATAAAGGAGCGTTAAAGGCCCTCTCCCCTTTGTATATTTCGCACCCTTACCGGCTCTATGGACGGCAAGACGCTTTACAACGTCATTTGTGATGCCCGTATAAAGACTTCCGTCACCGCATTTAAGAATATAGACAATCCAGCTCATGATCCGAGCTTAGAGACATACAAGCCATTTGGTAATTCAATTTTTCTCGAATATTTTAACCTATGTGCCAATGAGTTTGAATTCACCGCCACGCTCCAGTGCTCTTTTATAAGCTGGGCGCGTCTCTATCCGATCGAGGAAACCCAGTAACCCTGGATACTGCTTGTCCAAACCACCTCTAGCCACTGCAGCTTGCAGCGGAAAACTCAACTGTATATCAGCAGCACTGAATTCATCCCCCACAAACCAAGTGCTTTTCTGGATTTCATCTTCCAGATAATTGAGATGTTGTTTGAGGCGCGGCTCTATCATCATCGCTTTAACTTTTTTGGCTATAGCCTTAGCAAAAGGGCGGACGAAAATCGGGGTAGGACCATTTTCGATTTTATCAAACACCAGCTTTAAAAGTAAAGGAGGCATCATCGACCCTTCTGCATAATGAAGCCAGTAGGTGTAACGCACTCTATCTTTTGAACCGGCGTCGGGGATGAACTGCCCCTTACCATAGCGATCGACCAAATATTCAATGATTGCACCGGTTTCTGCCAATGTCACATCACCATCTGTAATAACAGGAGATTTACCCAGTGGGTGTATTTCATAAAGTTCAGGGGGCGCAAGCATGGTTTCTGGATCGCGCTGGTAATGTTTGATGTCATATTCAACGCCCAACTCTTCCAGCAACCAAAGAATACGCTGCGAACGCGAATTGTTGAGATGGTGGACGGTTATCGAAGCCATTGTTTATCCTAAACCCAATAAAATCCAATCGAATGATCGTAATAACTCCATCATATTGCATGCTTTACACTTCAATGAAAACTGCGAATATTGCTCTCGACCGACCTTTCGGCCTATTTGAGCTGACTAATTTTTTCGAGTGTAATATTTTGAGTAAAACCCCACAAAAATGGTAAATTTTATGCATGAAGAAGCATGAATTTAGAAGGGCTCAGTTAAGGAATTATCCACCTTAACATTTCTAACGTACTGTATTACTTGAAAAAAAATGGCGGAGGGACGGGGATTCGAACCCCGGATACGGTTGCCCGCATACACGCTTTCCAAGCGTGCGCCTTCAGCCACTCGGCCACCCCTCCGCAGGGGGTCCAGATACGTATCGGGACGGGCGGAATATACCCAAGAAGACAAAGAATGCAAGAGCACAAAATGTGAAAGCGACGAAAATCGTTTTACGGAACAATCATTTGGCGATAATGTGAAAGTATAATTCGGGGCATATTATTGATAGCCCCTTGTAAATATTAAACAATGTTGAGGTTTACCGTGATTATCGGACGCATTCTTGGTTGGATTTTATTCTGTGTTGGTCTGATGTTTTTTGGCGCGGAAATGCTTACATCTTTCCAAGAAGGGGAATGGACACCTCAACTTTTAGGCCAGCTTTGGTTTGAATTCGATTCAGGAAGCCTAAATCTCACGCAGGCAGTAATCCAAAGATATCTCCTACCAGCCCTTTGGGACCCCGTCATCCTAACGGTACTCTTATGGCCAACATGGGTCATCTTTCTGGTCCCAGGTATCATCTTGTCTCTTCTCTTTCGGAAAAGAGACAATCGATTTGGACCAAAAAAATACTTGGATTAGAAGCCCTCTAACGGTGGATTAGTCATCACCCATTTTAAGGGCTGCCAAGAATGCTTCTTGTGGGATATCAACATTTCCGACTGAGCGCATCCGTTTCTTACCTTTCTTCTGTTTCTCAAGAAGTTTCTTCTTACGACTAATATCACCACCGTAGCATTTTGCCGTCACGTCTTTACGCATAGCACTAATAGTCTCCCGCGCGACAACTTTGCCTCCAATAGCCGCCTGAACAGCAATTTTGAACAACTGGCGGGGTATTAGGTCTTTCAGGCGTTCACACAAGTGGCGACCCCTTGTTTCGGCTTGTTCCCTATGAACAATCATGGAAAGAGCGTCGACAGGCTCCGAATTCACCAAAATACTCAGTTTCACAAGATCACTCTCTTCATAACTGAAGATTTCATAATCGAAGCTGGCATACCCACGGGTCACTGATTTCAAGCGGTCATAAAAATCAAACACCACTTCATTGAGGGGAAGCTTATAGACGACCATTGCCCGATCCCCGGAATAAGTCAGGTCAATTTGCTCTCCGCGTTTGTCTTCGCACAATTTCAGAACGTGTCCCAAATACTCGTCTGGAACCAAAATTGTCGCCTTGATCCAAGGTTCTTTAATATGATCGATCTTCATCACATCCGGCATATCTGCTGGATTATGCATCTCTATCATTTCCCCATTTGTCATGAACATTTGATAGACCACGGAGGGAGCAGTAGTAATGAGATCTAGGTTAAATTCTCTCTCGAGGCGCTCTTGAATAATCTCAAGATGAAGAAGTCCTAAGAAACCGCACCGGAAGCCAAAGCCCAACGCCGCAGATGTCTCCGCTTCAAAAGAAAAACTGGCATCGTTCAAGCGGAGTTTAGCAAGGCTAGTCCGTAATTCCGTAAACTCGGCAGAATCCACAGGGAACAGGCCACAGAAAACAACAGGCTGGTTCGGCTTAAAGCCAGGAAGAGGCTTATCTGCCGGCTTACGATCATCTGTAATGGTATCGCCAACGCTGGTATCAGCCACTTCCTTAATCGCCGCCGTCATGAAACCAATTTCACCGGGTCCCAATTCGTCGACTATCAAGCCTTTGGGTGTAAACACACCAACGCGGTCGACAAGGTAGGAAGCCTTGCTTTCCATCAACCGGATTTTCTGTCCTTTGCGGATAGTCCCTTCTCGCACACGGAACAGCACCACGACACCAAGGTAGGCGTCATACCAACTATCAATCAATAGAGCCTGCAATGGCTTGTCCCGATCCCCTTCAGGGGCCGGCATTTGCGTAACCACGGCTTCAAGAACTTCCTTGATGCCTTGTCCAGTTTTCGCGGACACTGCAATCGCACCGGATGCATCAATGCCGATAACATCTTCGATCTGTTCCACCACCCGATCCGGTTCAGCAGCGGGTAGATCAATTTTGTTCAAAATTGGAATAATTTCATGATCAACTTCAATGGCTTGATACACATTAGCCAACGTCTGCGCCTCAACCCCTTGACTGGCATCAACCACCAACAAAGATCCTTCACAAGCGGATAAAGACCTATTCACTTCATAGGCAAAATCAACATGGCCTGGGGTGTCAATCAAGTTCAGTGTGTATGTTTCACCATCATCGGCCTTGTAGAGAAGCCGAACGGTTTGAGATTTAATTGTAATCCCCCGCTCTCGTTCAATATCCATACTGTCGAGAACTTGCTGCTGCATCTCCCGCTTATCAAGGCCGCCACATTCTTGAATGAGCCGGTCTGCCAAGGTAGATTTACCGTGATCAATATGGGCAATGATCGAAAAATTTCTGATTTTGCTAAGGTCTGTCATTGTATCTACTAATCTAACGCAAAAGGATCATGAAGGAAGGCATAACGTTATCATTGTCGGTTATCGAGAAGGCAACACAATATCGGAAAATTTCCCGCCTGTAT
>JAESSA010000139.1 GCA_016764355.1 Sneathiella sp.
CGAGCAGATTTTCTGAAGGCTTTGTCGGAAGTGTAACCGCTTTGATACATGGCATAAATAATACGCCGATGAACAGGCTTGAGTCCGTCCCGCGCATCAGGAAGCGCGCGTGATACAATCACACTCATGGCATAGTCCAGATAGGACTTGCGCATTTCGTCTTCGATGTTTACCGGAACAATATCTTTGTCGAATGGTGGCAGAGTAACGTCAGTCAAGGTGCACTTCCAGCTCGTTGCACTACCTCTGAATCCCCCCAGAGATAGCAAATCATACTATTCTTGGCACCCTGAAGGGCGCTAAAATCAAGAAACAGTTCTACAAGATATCACAAGTCTGTGCAACCTATTGCGCTTGCGAAATAGTCGCGCGTAAATAAAGCCTTAGAAACAGTTGATTTGAAGCCCAATCCCCTGCGGCTTTTCCGCCCATAATCCGTATAAATGTAGTCATCAGGAATGGAGCAGATATACTCAAACCACTTCAACCCAAGGACCCATTGCCCCTCATGCAGAACAAACCCAAGAAACCTCACGCCAAAATTGCCGAAATTAAGCGAGCTGCGAATGCTGGGCCGGCAATTTTACAATTTTGCTATAGACCGTTCTTTTTAGGGGCTGGCCTATGGGGTGCCTTAGCGATCCCTATCTGGTTACTACAATTTAGCTATGGTCAGTTAGAACTATTCCCGCTTGATGCCCTACTATGGCATCAGCATGAAATGCTTTTTGGATTTGCGGGTGCGGCCATAGCAGGATTTATGCTCACCACCATCCCTAACTGGACAGCCCGTCTGCCTGTCAGCGGCTGGCGATTAGCTACCTTTTTCACCCTATGGCTTTTTGGTCGTTTGGTAATGACCTCACCGGCGACCCTAAATTTGATGCTGGTAAGCGCAATTGATTTGGCTTTTCTGTCGACCTTAACTTACCTGATAGGCAGGGAAATCTTTGTGGGAAGGAACTGGCGTAATTTACCCATGCTTTTCCTCATAGCCTTTTTCACCTCCGGCAACTGGCTTGTTCACGCGGAAATTCAGGGCTTCATGGATACGGCAGAGCTGGGCATCAGAATTTCCCTTTTCACCCTCACCATGCTCGTCGCGGTGATTGGCGGCAGGCTTATTCCCAGCTTCACTAGAAACTGGCTGGTAAAAGCTGGAAAAGCCGCAAGGCCCAATCCTAAGGGCATTATTGACACTATTGCCTATGCCTCCCTCGCGATCTTCATAATCACAAAGATCATCGCCCCGGACAGCGTCATCACCGCCTATCTCGCCTTAATAAGCAGCGGCACGCATTTAATACGGTTGATCGGATGGAAAGGCTGGACTGTCTTACCCGAACCCTTCATGTGGGCGCAGCATCTTGGATATACTTGGGTCATCATATCTCTTTGCCTGATTGGCTTCGCCGGCTTAACAGATGGTGTTCCCTATAGCGCTGCGTTGCATGCTCTCACCACCGGCGCATTTGGTACGATGATACTGGCCGTTATGACACGCGCCTCCTACACATTCACTGGGCGAGAGCTCAAAGCCAGTCCTGCCATCACCTTGATCTTCGTTTGCATTACCTTGTCCGCAACACTACGCACCCTCGCCCCCTTCACCTCAGACTTAGAGATATCACTTTTATGGTGGTCTGGTGGTTTCTGGACACTTGCTTATGGGCTCTTTGTTCTCTTATTTATCAAAATCTTAACCCAGCATAATCAAAACAACAGAAAAGCGTCTTAGATCTAAATGTTGAAGCTCCAAACACCGTCGCTTAAGTCCGCCAAAATCTCGGCGTCAAAAAGATCAACAAAGTAAAAATTTCAAGACGCCCCAGAATCATTTCTAGAGACAGAACCCATTTGGCGGCGGGTCCAAGCGTTGAAAAATTCCCTGAAGGACCAATGATATCACCAATCCCCGGCCCGACATTTGCGATGGCTGCCGCAGACCCACTTATACTTGTTTCGAAATCAAGACCAAGGGCCATAAGAATAAAGGCAAAGACAGCGAAGGAGACTATGAAAACAAAAACGAAACTGGCCACACCAACGAACACGCCGTCACTAATCTTCTTGCCTTCATATTTTTCTGAAGAAACACCATTGGGGTATATCTGGCGGCGAATTATCTGCCTGATAATTTTGATGCTGACGATAAAGCGCATGAATTTGATCCCGCCCGTTGTGGAACCCGTGCAACCGCCAGAGAAAATAAGGAAGAAAAACAGCACCGCTGAAAAACCACCCCAGGCCGTGTAATCTGATATAGCAAATCCGGAAGTGGTCATAATTGAAACCACACTGAATGAGGCCTTTAAAACAGCATCTCCCAGCGCCATTTCCTTTTGACTGACAAGCCAGAACACAAGGACAAATGTGATGCTGAGCAATGCCAGAACAAAAACCCTAATTTGCTCGCTATCAAATTGCCGAGCGCGGATCGCCCGGATATACCAAAGAAAAGGAATACTGCCCAAAAACATAAAAACAATACAAACCCAGCTGATATACGCGCTTTCAAAATATCCTATTGACGCGTCGTGAGTTGAAAAGCCCCCCGTCGCAACTGTCGTCAAGGAATGTGCCACCGCATCAAAAACAGTCATACCACCGAACAGATAGGCAACCGTGCACAGCACAGTTAAGGCCACATAAACCCACAAGGTGGTGGAGGCGAGTTTTGCGGCAGACGGTAATTCTTTCTCCGACGCCTCAGAACTTTCCGTTCTAAAAAGCTGCATCCCGCCAATCCCGAGGAAGGGCAGCATGGCAATCGCTGTCACAACAATACCAATCCCACCTAACCATTGCAGAAAAGCCCGCCACATTAAAATACTATGGGGGAGGAAATCCAGCCCGGTCAGGGTGGTAGCGCCGGTTGTTGTAATGCCGGAAGTTGCTTCAAAGACGGAGTCAGCCAGTGTCATCCCCCACATCCAGAATGGAAGGGCTGCGGCAGACGTCAAGGATATCCAGATGGATGCTGTTAGAATAAAAATCTGCTTATGAGTGAAGGTAATCTGTCCACCGCGGCTGGCAAGGATCAAGCCCATACCCACAAACAAGATTAACGCAAAGGCCTTCAAGAAGGGAAGATCAGCACCATCATTCAATAATTCGATTAATAGGAGGGGCAGAGAGATGATGGCAAGAACAGCGCCATTTACGAACAATATGGGTCTCATTCATGATCCAAAACCAGGCAAAAAGGCGCGCTATATTCTTATGTCTTTCAAGCAAAGCCTTTAAAATGCAGTCAGTTTTTATCCCGTAATTGTCAATGATAGAGACGATTTATGCGCCCTCTTCAAAGGCAGGTCAATGAAGTATTGATGAATGATGTTGATTTAATCTCCGCAACATTAAAGCCCAGCACTATCGAAAGCCAGCTGCGCTCCTGATTTTGTTTCAGGTTTTGTGGTCAACTTTACAACGCGGTTTGATACCATGCGGTTATGTAATTTCATGATGATACCACTGCCTGTTTTCTCGAACACAAAAGGTAGGATGGCATGAACAAATGCACAAAAAGCAGCAATTGCTAGCCAAAACCCGAAGCTGGAAGACATATGCATATGCTCAAGATATGTTTCGTTGACTGAATTTGGGTGCTCGTTAAAAAGGTCTTTTAAAGTCATTCTACTCTCCATCAACTGTCAGGGGCCTCTCGCCTCATCATTGATACAAAGTATAGAGAAATAACGCCGGGCATTTATTCCTAATTTGACGCGAAATCCAATTTATGTGAAACTTATGTCGCGAATTATTGCTCAAATACGGAATTATGTTTCATGGATGATATAGATATCAAGATATTACGCCATCTTCAAAAAGATAGCCGTGTACCGGCAGCGGAACTTGCTGAGCTTGTTGGTTGCTCTCGCACCGTATGCTGGCGGCGCATAAAATCTATGGAAGATGCCGGGATTATCCAATCTCACGTTACCTTGCTTAATCGAGAGAAATTAGATTTAGGCGTCACGGTTTTTGTGAATGTGAAAACCAGTGACCATGATCCAGATTGGTTGACGCAATTTGCCCAAGTGGTCAATAAATTCCCGGAAATTACTGAATTCTATCGTATGAGCGGGGACGTGGATTACCTTCTAAAGGTGGTTGTTCCTGATATTGCCAGTTACGACAATTTTTATAGGCGTTTGATCCAATCCATTAATTTATCCGATGTCAGCTCCAATTTCGCCATGGAAGAAATTAAGTTCACCACGGCCCTGCCCCTTTAGCATAACAGCAAAACACAGGATTGATTGAAGCCCATCAATCGCGTAGTTTCTGGCAAAAGAATTTACAAAAGGGAGATCAAACCATGAAAACAACTTCTATGGCAGCAATGTCGCGTCGTGCACTACTGGGTGCTGTGGCAGGATTGACTGCACTTACAGCTGTTGCAACATTCGCCAATGCAGCCGATAAAATAACAGTCGGCGCCCTGCGCTTCACATCCCATTCAGCCTCTTTTATTGCCTTTGAGAAGGGCTACTTCAAGGAAGAAGGTTTGGATGTTGAGTTTAAATTCTTCCAAGCGGCCCAACCCATTGCCGTTGCCATTGCATCGGGAGACATCGATTTTGGCGTAACAGCCCTGACTGGCGGTTTTTTCAGTTTGGCTGATAAAGGAGCCCTTAAAGTCATTGGCGGTTTGATGGCTGAGAAAAAAGGCGCGCCAGGCAACACTATTTTGGTATCCAACAAAGCCTATGATGCAGGCGTTAGAACACCAGCTGACCTTAAAGGCAAAAGCTGGGCGATGACACAACAAGGATCATCCTTCCATTACATGGCCGGTATCATTGCTGAGAATAATGGATTTACGGTCAAAGACATGAAAGTAAAGCCTCTGCAAAAGGTCGGCTCCATGATTGGTGCTCTTAAATCGGGTCAAGTGGATGCCATGGCAATTGTACCCCATATAGCTTCGGGTCTGGCGAAAGGCGGTGCCGCCAAGATAATCGGTAAAATTCAGGATATGGGCGACTATCAAGTAACGACCATCTTTACCTCAACCAAAAACACGGTGGAGAAAAAAGACGTGGTTAAGCGCTTCCTGCGCGCCTATTCCAAAGGCATCACTGATTATCTTGCCGTCATGCAAAATCAGCAAAAAGATCCTGCGGCGACAGAAGCCATGGTCGACCTAATCCATAAATATGTCTATGCCAGCCGTCCACGGGCAAAAGCAGCCCCCTCCATCAAAGCCGGTGCCGTATATTTAAGTGAAGGAGCTGCCCTTGATGTGAATAATGTAGAA
>JAESSA010000140.1 GCA_016764355.1 Sneathiella sp.
AGAGAGATAAGCCGTTGTAATCAATCTGCAAAATTGTTCTTTGAAACAGATGAAATGAACGGGGATATTACAGGTTATTTACGGCATCCGTCCTTGATATCAGGAATAGATTCTGCTTTGAAGGGGATCGCGGGTAATACGCTGGTTGAATTCGAACTAGTTGGAAAAGTAACGCGATATATTGCTGTCACAATCGTTAATTTAGATGAGGAAAACGCGGACGAGCTTCGGATTATCTTAACGCTCCATGACCTGACAACGGCAAAAAAACTGGAAAAAATGAGGGTCGATTTTGTGGCAAATGCCGGTCATGAGCTACGAACCCCGTTGGCAATTTTGATTGGATCTATAGAGACCCTGCAAGGACCTGCCGCAAATGATGCAGAGGCTCAGCAACGGTTTTTGGGCATGATGCAGGCCCAATCTTCTCGTATGTCCAGATTAATTGATGATTTGCTGTCTTTGTCTCAAATAGAAATGAACGAACATTCTCGCCCCTCTGCCAAATTGGAACTAACGTCGCTTTTAAAGGGCGTTATTGATTTAATAACATCTAAAGCGCAGAAACTTGGAAAAACAGTACTTTTGGATCTTCCTGAAAACGATATTTTTATTGTTGGCGAAAAAGATCAGATATTTCAAGTTTTTACCAACCTGATTGATAACGCCCTTAAATATGGCGGTAGTCATACTGCTGTTAGTATCTCATTAAAAGTCGTTGAACATGAGGCGTTGATTTCGGTCGCCGATCAGGGAGAGGGCATACCGAATGAGCATTTGTCCAGATTAACAGAAAGATTCTATCGAGTTGATCAAAATAGAAGCCGAGATGTGGGAGGAACAGGTCTCGGTCTTGCTATTGTTAAACATATTGTCAGCCGCCATCGCGGCCGCCTTGATATCAATTCTATTGTCGGAAAAGGATCTACCTTTAGGGTTTGCTTGCCTTTAACAGACAAAGAAGTCGTCGAGTTACCACACTCAAAGTTGCTGTAACATTAGTGTCATAAAACTGTAGTACTCCGGTCACTGTCGAGTTGCATTTTCCTAATCACCGGCAGGAAATGCTGTCGCTCATTGAACGGAGACTAAACGTGATTAAGAAAACACTTGGACTAGCTGTCATTGCGACAGTGGCATTGGCTGGACAGGCAGTCGCTCGCGATCAAATCAGAATAGTGGGCTCATCCACAGTATTTCCATTTGCAACAACAGTTGCTGAAACTTTTGGTGATAAAGGGGTTTTTAAAACGCCGGTGGTTGAAAGTACGGGGTCCGGCGGTGGATTGAAACTGTTCTGTGCTGGTATTGGTGAGGGTCACCCTGATATTACAAATGCGTCGCGACGCATCAAAAAATCTGAAGTAGAGAAATGCGCAAAAGCGGGCATCACTGAAATCACGGAAGTGAAAGTTGGTTTTGACGGTATTGTACTCGCAAATTCCAAGGCAGCACCGCCCGTAATTTTGACAAAGAAACAAATCTTTATGGCGCTGGCGAAACAGGTTCCTGTCAATGGAAAGTTAGTCGCGAACCCCTATAAGACATGGAAAGATGTGGATGCATCCCTTCCAAATACCAAAATTGAAGTTCTGGGTCCGCCACCAACCTCCGGTACGCGGGATGCGTTTGTTGAGCTTGCTATGGAAGGGGGCGCCAAGAAATTCCCAAGCCTTAAAGCACTGCGCAAAACGGACAAAAGGGCATTTAAGATCATCGCTCACACTGTTCGTGAAGACGGCGCCTATATCGAAGCCGGTGAGAATGATAATTTGATTGTACAGAAGCTCACTGCTAACAAAAACGCAGTTGGTATTTTTGGTTTTAGCTTTTTGGATCAAAACGCGGATCGTATCCAAGGCGGAATTATTGGCGGCGTTAAGCCCACTTTTGAAAATATCTCTGCTGGTGATTACGGTATTTCGCGATCCCTTTATTTCTATGTGAAAAATGCTCATGTGGGCAAAGTGCCAGGACTAAAGGAATATCTTGCTGAATTTACCAGTGAAGATGCTTTCGGTGAATTTGGGTACCTTACTGAAAAGGGCTTGATCCCACTTTCAAAAGAAGAGCGGGCTTTGGTACGCAGCCGGGCCGCCTCATTATCAAAATTGAATTTGATGTAACTGGCAAGGCGGGGAGTGTCGTTGCGACGCTACCTCGCCTCCATTCTAGCGAATTAGCTGAAGAGTAGAGTAGCTACTATGAGTTTTACGTCCCTGATAATCCTTCTGCTTGCAATATGCACATTTGGATATTGGTTTGGTTCCAAAAAGGCACTGACACTTGGTCCAAAACAGGGTCGAGTTGGTCGGGGGCAGCCCCACCAATTTGGTGCCTTTGTCGTTATCTGGGGAGGGATACCACCATTATTGTTGTTTGCTCTTTGGTCTGTGTTTTCTGTCTTGACAGGGGAGACTGAGAGTAAAATTTTTGATCAGATAGATCAGGTTGTTTTCCCAGTCTTACTCATTTTAAGTACAGCCCTTGGCTGTTATGCCGCAATTAACAAGATAAAAGCGGGAGTGCGTGCCCGTAAGACCCTCGAATTCGTTATTTATTCATTTTTAATCTTAGCGTCCACCGTTTCCGTATTCACAACTATTGGGATTGTTTTCTCTTTGTTGTTTGAGACATTGAATTTTTTTGAAAAAGTTCCGGTTTTCGATTTTGTTCTTGGATTGGAATGGAGTCCTCAAACCGCTTTAAGAGAAGATCAAGTTGGCTCCTCTGGCGCGTTTGGAGCGATCCCGCTTTTTGCAGGCACTATGCTCATTACCCTCATTGCCATGTTGGTTGCAGTGCCCTTAGGCCTATTTAGTGCCATTTATATGACGGAATATGCTTCAAAAACCTTCAGGGCAATTGTAAAGCCAATCCTGGAAATTCTGGCTGGTATCCCGACAGTCGTTTATGGGTTTTTCGCGGCATTGACAGTCGGTGTATTCTTTCGAGATGTGGGAAGTGCAATCGGTCTAGACGTGGTGTCCGAAAGTGCTTTGGCCGCGGGTGTTGTCATGGGAATGATGATTATCCCTTTTATCTCCTCCCTCAGTGATGATGTGATTACTGCAGTTCCCCAAAGTCTTCGGGATGGGTCTTATGCTTTAGGCGCCACCAAATCTGAAACAGTTTTGAAAGTTATCTTGCCGGCAGCTTTGCCGGGGATTGTTGGGGCCGTTTTATTGGCTGTCAGCCGCGCGATTGGGGAGACAATGATCGTGGTTATGGCTGCTGGTTTTGCAGCAAACCTAACGGCAAATCCCCTTGAAGCTGTCACGACTGTCACTGTGCAAATTGTTGGATTGCTCGTGGGTGATCAGGAATTTGACAGTGCGAAAACACTTGCTGCTTTTGCACTGGCGTTAGCTCTCTTTCTAATAACGCTGGGGCTGAATGTAATTGCTCTGATTGTTGTCCGTAAATATAGAGAAAAGTATGACTGATATGTCTGACCTTAAACCCCAAAATCAATGGGTGTCGGAAGAACGAAAAGCCGGGCTTGGAAAACGACACCGTACCGAACGCAGATTCAAATTATTAGGTTTGGCGGCAATCTTTATTGCGCTCGCCATGCTCGCTACTTTATTTGTGAGTATTGCCAGTAAAGGGTACAGCGCCTTTGTTCAAACTCGTTTTGAGCTGAATGTGTATTTTGATGAAACTGTCATTTATCCAAATGGGGACCGGAGCGCTCAAGCTTTACGCGGTGCATCGTATGTTAGTTTGATCCGCAATGCGTTACGGGCCGAATTTCCAGATGTAGAGACGCGCAAAGAACTACGGTCACTCTTTGGTATTTTCAGTAAAGGAGCCTCAAGACAGCTCCGTAATATGGTGATGGAAAAGCCGTCGGTTATTGGCACGACCACTGCGACTTGGTTGATTGCTAGTGACGATATGGACATGTTCAATAAAGGGTATATTCCGCGAGATGTGGTTGAAGCCGACAGGCGGGTAAAAGATAATGAAATCAAATGGTTCGATCATTTGGTTGAGAAGGGTGTTGTCCAAAAAGTATTTAATTGGGGTTTCTTCTCCTCCGGTGATAGCCGGGAACCCGAAATTGCAGGCATCTGGGGGGCGATGGTAGGCTCCTTTTATACGCTCTTGATCACCTTCGTGATTGCTTTTCCCATTGGTGTCATGTCAGCAATCTATTTGGAAGAGTTTGCGCCGAAAAACCGCATTACCGACATAATTGAAGTGAACATCAATAACCTGGCCGCCGTTCCCTCTATCGTCTTTGGCTTGCTTGGGATGGGGTTGTTTCTTAACGTGGCCCATCTCCCAAGGTCAGCATCGATGGTGGGGGGGCTTACGCTCGCCTTGATGACACTTCCCATTATTATCATCTCCGCTCGTGCGTCTATTCGGGCCGTGCCTGATAGTATTCGTCATGCAGCACTTGGCCTTGGTGCATCCCGTCAGCAAACGGCTTTTCATCACGTGTTGCCGCAATCCATGCCAGGCATCCTGACCGGAACTATAATTGGCCTGTCTCAGGCCTTGGGGGAAACTGCGCCGCTTCTGATGATTGGAATGGTCGCCTTTATTGTCGATATACCGGGAAATGTAACAGACCCGGCAACAGTGCTGCCCGTGCAGATATTTTTGTGGGCGGATAGCCCTGAGAGAGCCTTTGTAGAGAAAACTTCTGGAGCCATTTTGGTGTTGTTGGTTTTTCTTGTTTTTATGAATGCGCTAGCCGTTTTATTGCGTCGCAAGTTTGAACGGCGCAAGTAGAAGGAATTAATGAAATGCAAATGATTGCGGAAATTGCGAACCGGGAAATACAGGAAAGTAATGCTATAATTTCAGCGGAAGATGTCAGTGTATTTTATGAAAATAAACAAGCACTGAAATCTGTTACTCTGGATATTCCTGAAAATCAGATTACCTCTTTAATCGGCCCGTCTGGTTGCGGAAAATCAACCTTCCTTCGATGCTTGAACAGGATGAACGACACAATTGAAGGATGCCGGGTAGAGGGATCAATCACACTGGAAGGCCAAGATATTTATGCGCCGAGTGTGGATGAAGTGCTGCTGCGGGCGCGGGTCGGTATGGTGTTTCAGAAACCAAATCCTTTTCCTAAATCAATTTACGAAAATGTAGCTTATGGACCTCGAATCCATGGGCTGGCGCGTAATAAAGACGAATTGGACGACATTGTCTTAACCAGTTT
>JAESSA010000141.1 GCA_016764355.1 Sneathiella sp.
ATATTTTCTGGGTTTTAACGATCCGGCTCATTTTTCAAAATTCTTCCATCGCCGGATCGGCCTATCGCCTTCTCACTTTAGAGAGAAGGCGGATCTCCCAAACTAGAAGTTTCGAAGGAACGTAGGGAGCCACAACGTCACGACAGGGAAAGCAATCAAAATACCGACCCGGAAAATTTCTGCGATAAAGAACGGGGCAACGCCTTTGAAGGTCTCGCTCATCGGTGTTTCCTTATCCATGGCTGAAATTATGAACACATTCATGCCAACCGGTGGCGTTATCAAGCCCAACTCAACAACAATCAAAGCTAATATGCCAAACCAGATTTTTAGGTCTTCTTCGCCCATCCCAAAATCCATACCGGAGATAACCGGCCAGAAAAAGGGCATAGCCAACAAAATCATGCTGAGACTATCCATCAAACAGCCAAGTAAAATCAGCGCTAAAAGCAGGAGAACCAATATCGCATAAGAAGAAAGGCCTGAATCCATCATCATCTGGGCTGCGGCCTGCGGCACGCCCCCCCGAGACATGAAAATCTTTAAAAGCTCGGCACCCAACAGGATCAGATAGATCATCCCCGATGTTTTTGCCGTCTCCAGCAAAGCGAACTTAAAGTCAGTAAAGGAAAGCACCCGTCGAACGACACCATAAAGGGCGACAAGAAAAACGCCGATTGCTGCGGCAGGCGTAGGATTGAAAAACCCGAAATAAATACCACCGATAACCAAGCCGAAGATGATCAGAACCGGAACCATCGCTACAGTCGCGGAGATCAGCTCGGCCTTTGATACCCGCTCCCCTCTTGGGCCGGATTCAGGCCAAATGCGTACGTAAATTGCGATCGTTACAAGGAATAAGACAACGGCAAGCAAGCCGGGCAGCATTGCGGCCATAAACAGAGTAACAATATTGGCTTCAACAATAACCGCATAAATTACAAGGACAATTGAAGGCGGAATTAAAATACCAAGGACGCCACCCGCTGCCAAAGTACCGGTCGCCAAAGCACCAGAATACCGATACCGTTTTAGCTCCGGCAGGGCAACCTGCCCCATGGTTGATGCCGTTGCCAAGGAAGATCCACAAACAGAACCAAAGCCCGCACAAGCGGCGATAGCAGCCATGGCAACGCCACCTCGCATATGTCCAAACCAAGCATTTGCAGCCCTGAACAAATCAGATGACAAACCTGCTCGCGTCGCAATATTTCCCATCAAGATAAACATAGGGACAACGGATAGATCGTAGATGGAGAATTGTCCCCAAGCGAGGTCCTTCAATTGACTGAGCAAAATAGCGGGCCCATTCAAGACGACAATCCCCGTCGCGCCGACAACAATCATTGAATAGGCAATCGGCAGGCGTACGACAATCAACCCAATCAGGCAGAATAGACCAACGAGGCCGATAATTAAGTTTTCTTCCAAGGAAACGCTCCCGTCAGGCCCTGCGACGGGTCCCATATAAATCAACGATTGTCATGAAAGAGGCAACAACCAATAAACCCAAAGAAAATAGACAGGGAATAAACCCAACCCATATTGGGAAACCTAAAATTCCAGTTACTTCTTCATATTCCAAATAGCTGGCAAACCCGTCGGACATACGCCACAACAAGAGACTACTAAAGCCCAGCGCAATTATCCCTGCAAACAAGCTCATCAATGTAATCTGGAGCTTTCCGGCTTTGGCGGTAAAAATATCGGCTGAAACGTTTGATCCGGTAATTTGGCAATAAGGCAGGAAGCAAAAGATAGCGATTGCGACCCCCACTTCTGTTATTTCAAAATCCCCTGGAAACGGCTTGTTTGCAAATAGATCTGCGCAAATTGAATAAGCATTGACCAGAACAACAGACAATAGAACCAGTCCGCCGATCAATGCCCAAACTTCACAAATTCGATGGACACGATCATAAGCCCGTGCCCATCCTGACTGGTTTCCCGTCATTTTAATTACTTCATATACTTGGATACAGTCGCAACGGCTGTATCATAATATTTACGACCATCGATGCCTTTGGCATCCATCTCTTCAATCCAACGATCAACAACTGAAGCTGTTTTCTTTTCAAACTCAGCCCATTCGGCCTCACTCAATTGAATATGTTTGTTGCCAGCTTTAACTGCGACAGCAATGCCACCTTTTTCGGAGGCATCCCAAATGTTACCCACTTCGGTTTGCCATTCGGGGCCAGAATTATCCATAAAGATTTTCTGAATATCGGCAGGCAGTTTGTCCCAGGCATCTTGGTTCATTGCAATTTGGAAAGTTGCTGTTCCAAGGCGCTTTCCGCCTGGTCCTTCAATTTGGTATTTGGTTTGTTCTTGAATTTTAAGCGGAGGGATAATTTCGAAAGGGATTAGCGCCCCATCAACAACTTTCTTAGACAAAGCTGCAGGCAATTCAGGAACCGATGTTTTAACCGGGCTGGCACCCAAAGATTCCAAGACCCATGCGCCAGTCCGCGATGGAATGCGGATTTTCAGTCCCTTCATATCAGCAGGAGAGCGAACTTCTTTATCCACCATATGGATCGCATTACCGCCATGAACGTGAAGAAGAAGTGGCTTCAATCCTTTATATTCTGCAGCGAGGTAATCGGGAAACATTTCAGCCATTGCGCGATTTGTTGCAGCAGATTGTCCTTGATGAACACCGGGAAGTTCAAAAACTTCTGTCCGTGGGAATAGACCACTGGCATATCCATTTAGGAACCAAGCCAAATCAACGACACCATCGCGAACTTGACGCGGCAGTTGAGGAGGGCGCCCCCCTAAAGACATGGATGGAAAAATGTCAATTTTCACGCGTCCATTAGATGCTTTTTCAATTCTCTCGGCCCAAGGCACGATCATCTTTGCATGAGCCGGTGATTTAGGACTCAAAAAATGATGGAATTTTAAATTAATCTCCGCAGCATTGGCAGCACTACCAACCATAACAACAGTCGCGACACCAAGTGCCAGCACACCCATCTTTTTCATCAATTTCATGACTACTCTCTCCCAGTTAATATTCTATTTTTTCACTTTTGGCCTCACAGCCAGAAAATACGGCTTCCCTGCCGCTCTGTTCACACACAATATCGAATATAGATATTGTCCTAACCGTGTCCTTATGTAAAATTACTTTTTAAGCCTAATTCATAACCAAAATTCTCATATCTTGGAGGGAAAAATCTCTTCGATATTTGAAATCAACTCTGTTGCCACCCGCAAACTCGTCGCTGTTGTCATGACTATTTGCGGCAAGATCATCCATTCTAATGCCCAACTAGAACCTGATCGTTCATTTTCGTGCAAAACAGCCTGATGCATTGCTGAAACTTGAGTTGCATTGAATTTAGCAAGGGTCATAAGCAACTCACCTTGCACCGGATTTTGCTTATGGGGCATGGCTGAAGATCCTCCAGCCGCTTTGAGGCGTACTTCACCCACTTCATTTTGCGCCATAAGCACAACATCTTGCCCTATTTTACCGATACTTCCTGAGACAATTGCCAGCCAGTTCGCAAAATTTGTTAATTCATGCCGATTTGTGTGCCAACAATCATCCCTATGGGACAAACTGAGTTTTTTTGCCAGCGTTTCCCGAACCTTTAGTGCATTCTCACCAAGTTTATCTAAAGTCCCAACAGCCCCACCAAACTGAACCTGCAGTAACTGAGGCAACAATCTTTCCAGCGCCAGAATATGATCCTTCAAAGGTGACGCCCAACCACGGATACGCTGCGATGCAGTAATGGGCAGCGCCCGTTGCATACGTGTCCGTCCCATTAATTCTACGGAACCAAATTTCTCTTCCAGTTCATCCAATCCTTCAATTACCGACACCAAAGCTTTTTGTAGATAAGGGATCAAATTTTTCAATCTCAGGATCAGACTCGTATCAATTGCATCCTGACTGGTTGCACCAAAGTGAGCATATTTACCATATTGATCTCCAACTTTAGCTCGGAGTTGTCGGACCAAGGCAGGGATAACGACACCATCGATTGCCGTCCCTTGCTTTAAATCCTGCCAGTCCACCGTTATATCACTGCATGCTTCTGTGATTTTAACAGCTGCATCCTTTGTGATAATTCCATGATCGGCTTCAGCCTGTGCAAGGGCAGCTTCGAAGGCCAGCATTTCGCGCACATCCTCTTCGGCAGAGAAATACTGTGCAATTTGGTTATCCCCAAACAAGCCGGATAAAAAAGGATGATCAAAAGGAGAAATTGACATGACGTTTCCTTTAACTCCCCACCCCTTCATGAGCCGCTTTTGTTCGCGCATGAAGGTCGCGCAAAGTTGTAATTTCTAATTCTGTCGGCGCAGGTGTTTCCTCCAGATTATCCGTGAACCGAACAATCCAACCACATGTTTTTTGCACCATGTCACGGGTCACACCTGGATGGAGTGACGTTACTGTAAATTCCCGTGTCTCGGGATCAGATTTCCAAATGGCTAAATCTGTAATGAGTAAAGTAGGTCCTTTGGTTTTAATCCCCGCTTTTTCCCGAGCATTTCCACCGTCACCATGGCCAAAGGATGTGAAGAAATCGATTTTATCCACCATTCCCCGTAAAGACTGCTTCATGGTAATAAAAATCTCTCCGCAGGAGGAAGCAATTTCAGGTGCCCCCCCGCCCCCCGGCAAGCGGATAGAAGGATTATTGTAATCCCCAATGACTGTTGTATTGATATTTCCGAATTTATCTAGTTGTGCGGCACCAAGGAAACCAACGGAAACATGCCCGCCCTGCAACCAATACCGAAACATTTCAGGGACTGACACAGTGGTGACAGCCGTATCACACAATTCCCCATCACCAATGGACAATGGCAGAACGTCAGGAGCTGTCCCGATTGTTCCGCTTTCATAAATAAGGGTGATGTCTGGCGCGTGAGTGAGACGTGCCACATTACAGGCTGCAGAAGGCGCACCAATACCGACAAAACAAACATCATCATTACCAAGTGCGCGCGAGGCGGCAATTGTCATGATTTCATCAGGAGTAAAATCCAATTCCATTATTTTTTCTCCTTCAACGACGCAATACGCTCAGAAAATATACCGGGGCCGGCCTCAAGCACATTCTTAGTCATCCATTCCTGAAACAGGTCTCTATCCGCTGC
>JAESSA010000142.1 GCA_016764355.1 Sneathiella sp.
TGTCATCTCAATATTCTTCTGCACGGATTCCCCCAATGAATATGTCCAATTCAATTATTTTTCGCACGACAATTTGGACGAAGCAACACTGGGCTTCAATTTAATTTGCAAGATGCAAAAGCTAACTGCTGAAAGTTAAAGACATAATTGTCAGATAACTATTTTGTCTTTGATTTCTTTTCTATTTCTTCAATGCGCTTCATAATATTTTTCGCCTCAGGAAGTCTGTTCGTCTTGTGATATAGACGTGCAATTCCAACGAGGGCACCAATATTGTCGTTGTCTATTTTTAATGCTGTTTGAAACTGTGACATTGCTTCATCGTGAAGGTCTCGCTGGATCAATACGTTCCCATAGTCCGCATGTGGATTGGCTACGTTCGGGAGAAGCTTGAAAGCTCTGTTAAAGCAGGATTTTATCGTCACAAATGGAAAGTTTGCCAAATGAGTCGCAACACCCAAGCCCCAATAGGCATCTGGTCTTTCGGGCCCAACATGGAGAGCAACCAAAAAGGCTTGGCTCGCATCATCACCCATACCTTTCGTTACCATTTTCCAACCTTGTCGAACATGTAAATCGGCTGCTGAACGTCCCCAGTTAGGTTTTCGATTAGGTCCATTGTGGCAGACTTTATTAACTTCTGCCTTCAGCACTTCTGAACTCAAATTGGTAATCGGAGTAGATTTCTTCTCAGTAGCATTAGCCCCCGTTGCACTGGCGGTAAGGAATGCGGTAACAACTAATAACACTAAAAAATTCATAATTTGCTTCCATGTTAATCGTCAAAGCCAAGCAATCTTGTGGTTAAAATCTGATTAGATTATTTTTTCATAGTTTAATTGAATTGGATTTTTATTCAACTATTACGATAATATGCTAGTTGAAATTTTTCATTTTTCAGCAACATAATGCCCTCATCCACCTTCAGACAATGCTCGGGATCACATGGAACTAAGTTCTGCAATCAAACTGACAAACATCATTACATAGAGAACGCCCCACCCCCAATACTGGAATTTGGCGGTGAAGGGCAGTTGTGCTTTGCGCTTTCGGTAAGAGAAGACAAGTCCCGTGACAGCGGCGATCGCTCCCAAAAAGGTGGCCCCGAGAATAGCCTCTATGTCCCCGGACCCATCGTCTGCTGCGTTAATAAACAGACCCAAGATAAAAAGACCACCGATGGCGACCGCTCCACAAATTAGATTCTCCTTCATCCAGTCCTTTTTAACGGTCGCCAGTATCACCGGAGCCAATTGATTTTCCGCGGTAACAATAGTCGCTTCTGGGGGAGCAGGCACCACCGTAGGTTTGGCGGCCTGTTCTGGTTCTGGCATCTGTTCCGCAACCAGCCACGCTTCGGCAAACCCGCCGGAGCGCATGTCTTCGTCAGCAAGGCGGACAAGCAAGGCATAGTGAGCCTTTTCCTGGGATTTAATTTCCCCCGGCCCCTTTTCAGATAGCGACAGTGCTGCCGTCAGGATTGAATTGGGCAAAGTGCGCGCCGCGCCCATGGCCAACAGTTTCTCCTGCACCACATCTCGGCGTTTTTTCCAGTGACTCTTGCCGCTGCGGGCGATAATCAGTTCCCCCTCTACATTGAGGTCCCACTTCATCGGCTTCTGGTGACTGTCCTTCTGGACCTCTTTAAAGGTATATTTATACAACTCGTTGAGGGTAATGACCCCGTTGTGATCCGTATCAGCGTCGCCACTGAGGATTCCATTGACCAGATGCTTGGTGAAAACGCTGAGGTCGTCCCCCTCGTTTTCCTTCGCCGTCTGCAAACCAGTTGAGGCGGTCAGCACATAGGTGCCCTTGCCGCCGGACATCAGGTTCAGCTGTTCATCAACCGTTCCCTTAGTGAAGGATTTTTCAATGGCGCCGCTATAACAGCAGTCCAGAACAATTGCCAATTGGTTCGCAGCCGAGACATCGAAATAATCCTTTATCTGCGACACCGGCACCGACGTTGCCTCCAACACATCAACCGACGTATTGACGGTCGCCAGATACAGCCGTCCAGCTTCATCAAGCTTGCCATGCCCGGAATAGAAGAACACCACCATATCTTCCCGGTCTGCTGCCTTGATCACCCGGTTTACCTTTTTGAGAATTTCATAATGGGGTTCGTTTTTGAGGATATAGACATGATCAAAACCCCCATGGTTATCAGCGCCGAGAACTTCACCCAAGGCCTCCACATCCTGCAAAGGGCACCGTAGATTGGGTAGTGAGTCATCTTCAGGAAAGTCACTAGCGGCAACGAGAATGGCGTGTCTTTTTCCAGTCATGTGTCCGGGCCTCTTGTATGCCCCTTAGTGGATAAACTGCTTAGCCATTCTGAGGGTTTCGTCGATTTGTCCAGCGGACAGATTATCCGCTGTTACCTCAAACTCTTGGCCCTGCTCATTTTTCATTTTAAGGACCAGAGTCTTGTCCCGCTCGAAATAGGTTTTAGCCACTTCAAATAAGGCGACAGCCGCGCCACTGCTCATAAAGGTCAGGGCCAGGGTACCCAGTGTCACCATGTCGCCCTTCGTGCCAGCTTCTCCTGGTGCTGATGGAATTTTTGCCGCCAAATCCTGTTCATCATTAAGCTGCTCGCATATGTCGCGAGTCATATCCTGAAGGCGCCGATCAGGCAAACGCGATGAGGAGAGTGCTAAATCTACAAGCATGGATTTCAAACCTCCAGTATGAGCAATATGAACATTATATTTTATACATACATTATCGAAAATTCACTAATTTGTCAGATTTAATTCAATTAAAACAACATTTTCATTCGGAAACATGAAACAGCAAAATACAAGGAGCTTTGGGTTTAGCAATGCTCGATCAATTAATGTCACCCGATTATCATACGCTTGAAACTCTCCAATCTGGTCAGTTTATGCGACCACAATAATACAAGGAGAGGAGCGAAATCATAATCCACATGTAGGGAGTTCAAGTCTCTCCTCCGCTACAAAATATTTCCTATAACTTCGGTCGAGACCCCACCTTCCTTGTCCGCTGCGTTAAAGTACCGCAGTACTTCAGTCTATAGGTTCAGGCAGTCTTTTTCTTTCCAGCATTAATGCGTCTTTGTTTGGCAACTGCGGCTTTTCCGCCGCGGGTTGTCGAAAACAATTTCAAATTGTCGAAATCTGCATCTTCCACAGGTCGTATGGCGTCATCGATATAGTCCATGCGCTTTGGATCATGCTCGATTTTCCACATTATCCAGCGTAGTCGCCAATATGTTAATTTAGCGAAAAAGGTGATGCCGATCGCCTCTTTCAAGTACCGATACCAAAATACAGGAATAGATTCCAACTTCATTCCTGGGCGTCTATCCCGGCGATGGCGGATCGGCCATAAACCAGCATCAAAGGACGGGGCGCTAGATCGTTTTATCAGTTCTGAATACCAGACGAGACGGTTAATTGTAGTTAAGCGTTTGCCCGATCCAAGGGCAACCATCCGGCGTAGAATGGTTTCCATATGCTCCATAGTATAGAAACTTTCGAACATTTCATCCCAAGCACTTTCCCATTCCGACTTGGACATGAGCGGATGATGAGTCACGCTATGAGCGAGATCATATTTATTAAGAACAGGATCCATCCACTCGCCGCTTTCCAGCATTCTCTTGTGGTCCGCACTTCCGGGCAAGGGAGTCAGGATTGTCGGGTTAAATATATCAATGGGGAGTTCCCGCTTGATGATCTCAATATCCCGCAATATCGACTCTTTGGTATCTGTTGGAAAACCGGTGATGAATGAGCCTAAAATCACGACCGGATATTTTTTCCATTCGAGCAGCATTTCGCGATATTCAGTGATATGATTTTGCCGTTTTCCGGTGGCTAAAAGATTATCCGGATTGATATTTTCAAATCCGATAAAAATCTGATCAACACCTGCTTTCACAGCTTTTTTAATGAAATCCGGCGTTCGATGACACAGTGTGTCAACTTGAATGATAAATCGTAATTTTATACCTTCTTTCCGTCTCATCCTAATGATGCGGTCAAAGAATGCTTCCCAATTTCTATTGCGCGCCAAATTGTCATCTGTAATAAAAAAACGCGTGATGCCAATTTCATAATTTTTCCGGAGGATTTGTTCCAGATCATCCGTTGCCCGGTGTCGACTGACACGTCCTTGTACATTGATAATACAACAAAATGAACATTGAAATGGGCAGCCACGCCCCAAATCAAAACTGCCATATCCGCTTGCGCTTTTCATGATCTGATTGGCGGGTAGGAACGGTAAAGGTTGGTCCTGTAAATCCGGCATTTTATTATTATAGTCATAGAGTCGTTGAATTTTCCCATCATAGGCGTCTTGCGAAACCTGATCGAAGCGGCGATCTTCGGCTTCGCCGGTAAAGATGCCAATACCAAGATCCATTGCCTCCTGGATTTCCGCAGGCACCTCTGGCAACATGCTTAAGCTGCCTGAGACATGAAACCCGCCAACAACGACGGGAATGTTCTCTGATAAAAAACCTTTCGCAAGATCCAGCATACGGGGGAATTGGTTGGATTGAACCCCAACGAACCCAATAAGACCCTTGCCGCCATCCTTCTTTATTTGCTGTAACAGTTTGCGCGTTGAAACGCGCTCGTTAACCTCGTCAATTGCCCGGACACGTATTGTCACGTTCGAGCCCAGAATATTTCGGCTGACGGCATCACAAGCAATACCATATAAACAGGCAAGCGAATTGGATGGTATCATACTAATCCACCAATGCGCTGGATAACCTCGATTATCATAACGTGTTGGTTTGATTAAAATTAGATTGAATATTTCACTAACCGACATTATTGGCCCTCCCCAGATTACGTTTTTCTTTTTTTTCTCAATTCCCAACAAAGTTCACTTACAATTGATGAACAGAAATCATGCCACAGGATTTACAATTATGATCAGATGATGTGCGGAACTATTTCGTTCTATCTTGGCGCAAAAGTGATTTCACAATATATGTTTCTTAAAAATTGCTTTCACGGATCCCTCTCATTAAATCGGAATAGCTGTGTTCACAATATCAGAAAAATATAATAAATACTAAATTGCGGAATCATAATCCGCGTGTCGGGAGTTCAAGTCTCTCCTCCGCTACCAAAAC
>JAESSA010000143.1 GCA_016764355.1 Sneathiella sp.
TTCGCCATTAGTACATTACTGCCAAAAGTCACAAATGATTACGGCGGACAGGAGCCAATACTGGGCGGATTCACCTGGGCTGTGATCTCGTTATCGTTTTTTGCCGGGGCCTACAATGTAGAGATATTTCGCTCTGGTATTGAAGCAGTTCCTGATAGCACGATAGAAGCGGCTGAAGCTTTAGGTTTTACAAGACTGCACATTTATAAAGACATAACCTTGCCCTTAGCTTTTCGTGTTGTCCTGCCGGCTCTGAACAATAATCTAGTCAATCTGGTAAAAACAACGACCTTGGCCTATGCCATTGCAGTACCCGAAATGTTGTATGAGGCCAATCAGATATGGTCAGACAATGTAAACGTTACAGAAATGATGATTTTCATGCTGCTGACTTATTTTGTCCTTGTCGGGATTTTGGTTTGGGGAATGAACAAATGGGAACGGGCCTTAAAAATACCTGGATTCGGAGCTTGAGGGACATGACAATGAAACAGACAAAGAATAATGTTTTGCCTGTAATGATGGCACCTCGAAGCCGCCCGACCGACCCATTTCGACTTAAAGCATGGCATGGCCTAATTTTGGCTTTTATTGTCGTCGTGGCATCCATACCAGCCTTTGCCGCCGAAGAACCGGCGAAGGCATCTATATTTGAAATTCTTGTGCGCTGGATGCCGCTGTTGCTAGAAGGGTTCGTGTTCAATGTCGTCATTTCAATCAGTGCAATGGCCATTGGAACGATTACCGGAGCAGCCCTTGGACTTGGTCAAATTTCTTTGAATGGTGCGGTGAGAAAATTTGCCTGGATCACAACCCAGTTTTTCCGGAACGCCCCGTGGCTGGTATTACTATTTTTCGCGATGTTTCTGTTGCCATTCGAAATTAAAATTGGCGGTTTAACCATTCCGCTGCCGGATTGGCTGAAAGCAATTTTTGGTCTGTCATTGCCCGTGATGGCAAATGTGTCAGAAATTGTTCGTGGCGGTGTAATTTCATTGCCTAGCGGGCAATGGGAAGCAGCTGAAAGCTTGGCATTTTCACGCACTCAGGTTCTATGGCGCATCATCCTTCCGCAATGTGTGAAACGCATGTTGCCCCCGTGGATGAACTTATATTCGATACTGACAATGGCAACAGTGCTTGCGTCTATAGTCGGGGTGTCTGAGATGATGACGCTTACTGGCCAGGCGTTGGCTGCAGAAGGGGGGCGTAGCGATCTGCTGATACCGTTTTACTCGTTCGTTTTACTCATGTTCTTTATTTATTGTTACCCGATTGCGCGGTGGACAATTCATCTGGAAAAGAAATTTGCAGTTATTAACTAAGGAAGTTTGCTATGACTTGGAGTGAAGATCAACCAATGGTGTCCATTAAGGATCTGCATAAGTCTTTTGGCGCTCTTGAGGTACTAAAAGGGATCTCGATGGACGTGATGAAGGGCGAAGTGATTTGTATTATCGGACCGTCTGGCTCAGGCAAATCAACACTTATTCGGTGTATTAATGCACTTAATGACATACAACAGGGATCTATTCTTGTTGAAGGTCAGGAGGTCAATGACCACAATCTTGATAAATTGGAGTTGCGTAAGAAAGTCGGCATGGTTTTTCAGCAGTACAATTTATTCCCTCATAAAACGGCGCTTGAAAATATAATGATGGCACCGCTGCTCGTGTTGAAGCAGGATAAGGCAGAGGTTGAGAAAATGGCGCGCAAACTGATCAAGAAAGTGCGCCTTGAAGGTAAAGAAGAAAACTATCCCGGCGAATTATCCGGTGGCCAGCAGCAACGTGTTGCCATTGCCCGCTCACTTGCTATGAGCCCTGATGTCATGTTGTTCGATGAAGTTACAGCCGCTCTTGATCCTGAGACAGTTAATGAAGTTTTGTTAGCTATTAAAGAACTGGCTCAGGATGGTATGACTTGCATGCTCGTGACCCACGAAATGGCCTTTGCCCGTGAGATTGCTGATCATATTTATTTCACAGATCGCGGTGTAATCGTCGAACATGGTCCGCCCCACACATCCTTTGACGATGCCAAAGATCCACGGACCATCGAATTTTTAGGACAAATCCTGTAACATTCCAAAATATCGGGCTGACCGAAAAAGGTAAGGTAATTTGTAAAGATCAAGATAGCCGAAGTGCGGTCAGCATCTTATTTGTCTTCACTGATGTCACACTAGGTGTAATCGCCAAGGCATTGCCCGGGCTAACAGCAACCGGCTTTATGAAGGCTGTATTGGGATTGATGATAACGACGCCTGGTTTTGATCCTTAAGAAAGCACAAACTATCCCAGTAGAGAAAAAGTAATGGGATCTCAAAGACAATGCAAAAACTGGTTAAAGATAAAGGCGCTAAATGAGCCGGTTTTTAGAACGATGAAGCAACAAATTTGTAAAACCGGATCAGCATTGTTTACATAATATTGGTTAAATTATTGAAATTTTGGTAGCGGAGGAGACGTAATCTAAAGTTATATCTTCAGTAATAAATAGAAGAACAATTTGTGTATGCTGTTTCCGTAGTGCGCATTTATGACTGCGAAGATTGGTCAAATACAGCAGAATTATTAAAAAATGCAGACAAGGTGTCCAAATTTGGCTGTGACACGCAACTTAGGTGATCTCCCGGAACATCAACAAATTCAATAGGGTCTTCGATAAATTTCTGCCATCCGAAATCATCCTTCCGAGCATGAATGAATCGTGTCTCGTCGGCCCGAACGAGGACTACGCGTCCCTTATAGTCTTTAATGGATGGGTGATATTGACGCATTGCATCCTCATAAAGGGAGCCTATTTTTTTGGAAATGACATGATTACATTGCGGACCGGACAGTGCGTTTGCGCCAAAGATTGTGTCTTTAAATAAAAGTAATTTTCTGGCCACACCGCCCAATACATAATGTCTCATTTCTGACCACATATTGCTTCTTACATATCCCAGTAATTTTTTAATCTTCTGAAGCCAATGAGGGTGGAAAGCGCTGGGAAGTAGAGTATCAACCAAGATCAGCCTTTCCACAACAAAGCCTTCTTTTTGCAATCTACTTGCGATCTCGAACGCCAAAATGCCACCGAATGAATGCCCTACCAGATAATAGGGACCTTCTGGCTGCAATTGGCGAACTTTTACATAATATTGATCGATCAAGAGCTGCATATCCACCGACACTTGTACGCCAATAGAAAAGTTATTGATGATCTCTTGATGACTCTGTGACATCAAGCCAACAACGTTGTGACCGGTCGGAAACACCTCTGCTAGATCTTTGTAGTATGTGACGCCGTGTATGCAAAAGACTGTTGAAGATCGGAACCCATTTCGTAAATTCACCACTAAGTCGCCGGATGAGGCGTAGCTTTCATTGCACTGCTCCAATATCGCAGCAAATGTTTTATGCAGAAAAATCACCTGCAGATCCAGATGTAAGCCAATAGATTTTTCTATTTCAGCCACCAACTGCAAGGCCAGAATGGAATTACCACCAAGATCAAAAAAGCTGGCATTTGGATCGAAAGCAGTTAGTCTCAAACATTTCTGCCAACATCGCACAAGGGCTATTTTGAGATCACCTGTCTCTTGTACATTATCAGTTGCAGTTATTGAGAAATTCTCGTTACTTTCCAGTATCGATTTTATTTTCCCTGTGCCTTTCAAGAAACCTAGCCCGAAGGTTTCTCCCTGGTAGAGACACTTAATGAAACTTTCAAATACAGACCGCAGTTCGGAAATTGTTTCAGGTTCAAATTTTGACGAGTCATATTCAAATCGCCCCAAATATCCTTCTTCTTCCGTTACAAACTGTAGAGCCAAATCTGTCTTACAACTCTTGCCTGCATGAAAGTAAATACTCGTATCAGTATCTGGAATTAGCTGATCCTTATCAAACCCTCTTTGAATAGCGAAAAGTGTCTGGAAGAACGGACGACCTGCATAATCGCGTATTGGTTCAAGTTCTGCTGCGAGAACCTCAAGCGGGACATCCTTGTTTCTGATGGCATCTATCAGCGTTAAATGCATTTGACTTAGGAAGTCTAGAAAAGTCTCACCTTGCTTAGGCTTAGCGCGAATAACAATTGTATTGAGGTAATAACCAATTATTGTCTGGAAATCACTTTGATCACGAAGCGATACAGCAGTGCCAATTGATAGATCTGTGTTCCTGCTAACTTTTGCTAGAGTCAACGCATATACCGACAATAACAAAGTAAACAATGTTGTTCCTTGCGAACTGGCGAGCTTTTCCAAACGAGTAATGGTTTGAGCAGGAATAAATACCTCTTCCGACAACAAGTCTCCTTTTGATTGCACTGCCAAGGCCGTTTTTTTGGGAAGTGAAAGTTCAGGAGATAAATCTGCAAGCTCTTCACGCCAATAGTCGAGCTGCCGACAATAATCAGCACTCTTCAGAAATCGATTTTGCCAATCACAAAAATCATCATAGCAAGCGGTGAGTGCAGTATGTTCATATTGCCCAGAATTTTTTTTCAAGGCTTTATAGATTTCAGCCAATTCACTGAAAAAAATTTCTAATGACCACTCATCCACCAAAATATGATGAAAATTTATAAGTAAAACCCTACGCAATTCTTTTACTTTAATGAGTGTCATCCGATAGGGAAGCTCAGCATCTAACAGTGAAAAAACATACAGCGTTTCTAGCCTAATTTTCTTCGCAATATAGTCTGCGACCATCTGCGAGGCGCTATAAGGGCACTCCTCTTCGAAAATCGGAAGCACAACAGCTTCCTGCAAGATCCGCAAAATCTGGCTACCATCTTGAACAAATCCAGTCCTCAGCATGCTGTGCCTGTCCGCGATTATGGTCAGGCTTTGTTTTAAAGCGTCGACATCAAATTTTCCTTTTATATCTATAGTAAAAACAATGTTGTATGCCGTCTTGGCATCACCGTTGTTGTGCTCAACCCAAATCTGTCGCTGTCCATATGTAAGTCGAGTTTTCTCAACACCATCTCCTGTCGTGCCAACAGGACACTCACGAGTGAACACATCGAAGAGCAAGCTCGCGGTGAATTGCCCAAATGTTGGGTTTTGAAACACTGAAGCAACTGATACAGACGCCTGAATTTG
>JAESSA010000144.1 GCA_016764355.1 Sneathiella sp.
TGAGAGCACACGACAAGCCGATGAGAAAGAAGCGTTCCAGCATGGCCTCGTTGCGAAAATCAGGGCGCTTGGTGCAACAAGGCGCCGAAAAACAGGTATCGTTCCCAAAATGATACCAAGCACCAAAACACAAGAAAAACAGGCCGCTCCTAAGCAGGGTCTATATCGTGGGGCGCCGATTGTTTTACGCAAAAATTTGCAGCCAATTTTGCCACAAGCCCTTGCAATCGGGTCATCAACAGGTGGACCGCAAGCTCTATTTTCTGTTTTTGAGAAATTAAAGGGAAAATTGTCGCTTCCTATCTTTATTACCCAGCATATGCCTGCAACATTTACAGCCATTTTAGCCGAACATTTGACGAAAATTTACGGGCTTCCTTGTGCTGAAGCCATAGACGGTGAGAAAGTTGTCGGGAGGAGAGTGTATGTCGCTCCAGGTGACTGGCACATGCGTGTTGTAAAAGAAAAGAGTGATGTGGTTATAAGGCTGTCACAAGACGCACCTGTAAACTATTGCAGGCCCGCGGTTGATCCAATGTTGAAAAGTATTCACGAGGTTTATGGCGGTCGGGCTCTTACCGTTATTTTGACAGGAATGGGGCACGATGGCCAAAAAGGGTGCGAGATACTAGCAGAAACAGGCGGCTATATTATTGGTCAAGATGAGCCGTCGAGCGTCGTTTGGGGCATGCCCGGTGCGGTAGCAACCGCCGGCTTGTGTAATGCAGTCTTGCCTTTGGATGATATACCAGCAGCTATTGAAAATGTAATTTCAGGGAGGCCTTCATGAACAGTCAGGACTTCCAACTACTAAGCGGTATCGTTCGGGATAGATCAGGGTTGATCTTGACTGAAGAGAAAGTCTATTTGCTGGAAAGCCGGTTAATTCCGTTAGCTCGGCAGCGGGGGTTGAGTACTCTTGAAGATCTCTCTAATGAGCTGCGACGGTCAAATGACGAAAAGCTTAAGGATGAGATCACGGAGGCAATGACGACAAACGAGACGTTTTTCTTCCGGGATACAAAACCTTTTGATACTTTTAAAAACTCAGTGCTCCCAAAGTTGCTGGAAACACGTGCGAATAAAAAGACGTTGAGAATATGGAATGCGGCTTGTTCGACAGGGCAAGAACCTTATTCCGTAGCCATGCTTTTAAAAGAAGAAGCTGCTAAAATGCCGGGGTGGAGAATTGAAATCCTGGCAACTGACATTTCCAATGAAGTGCTGGAAAAAGCAAAAGCGGGTCTTTATTCTCAATTCGAAGTCCAGCGGGGCTTGCCTATACAGTTGTTAATTAAGTATTTTCAACAAATGGGTGAAATGTGGCAGATTGACAGTTCTATGCGTGCGATGGTGAAATTCCAGAAGGTCAATCTTCTTAATAATCTGAATGGATTGGGCAGTTTTGACGTTATTTTCTGCCGGAATGTCTTGATTTACTTTGATCAGCCAACTAAATCCAAGGTTCTGGGGCAAATGCATAAGATCCTGTCTCCGGATGGAGCGCTGTTCTTAGGCGGTGCCGAGACAGTGTTGGGTATATGTGATGACCTGAAACCAATACCAAGCCTAAAAGGTGTTTATACACAAGCAACTGGCGGCATGATGGCGGCTACTGGATAATCAGCCAAGGCAGATTATTCAAGCCTTGTTGTGATTGGTTTCGTTGATGACAAAAAAAACCGCATATTAACAGCCTAACTGGTTGCTAATATGCGGTTTTTTGATTGTATTTTGTGACGTTAACTAGCTTTCGCGTGGCCACTTTCATCAGGATCCCTTAGCACATAACCACGGCCCCAAACTGTTTCAATGTAATTGTCGCCGTTTGTGGCTGAAGCCAGTTTTTTGCGAAGTTTACAGACGAAAACATCAATGATTTTGAGCTCTGGTTCATCCATTCCACCATAAAGGTGATTTAGGAACATTTCTTTTGTAAGTGTTGTTCCTTTACGGAGGCTCAACAATTCAAGCATTCCATATTCTTTACCTGTAAGATGGAGGCGCTGGCCATCAACTTCTACAGACTTGGAATCAAGATTAACAGTCAGCTTACCTGTGTTAATTGTTGACTGGGCGTGCCCTTTGGAACGGCGAACGATCGCATGAATACGCGCAACCAGTTCATCTTTGTTAAAGGGTTTTGTTAAATAGTCATCAGCTCCAAAACCAAGGCCCTTAACTTTATCGTCAGGTTCGGACATTCCGGAGAGGATTAAAATTGGGGTAGCGACTTTTGCGGTCCGAAGTTTCTTTAGAACATCGTAGCCGGACATATCCGGTAAACCGAGGTCGAGAATAATAATGTCGTAATCGTATAATTTGCCTAGGTCGACACCTTCTTCGCCAAGGTCGGTAGAATATACGTTGAGCCCTTCGGCATTTAACATCAATTCGATGCCTCTCGCCATTGAGCTATCGTCTTCAATTAAAAGTACCCGCATCGCGATAGATCTCCTCTGAACTAACATTGTTAACATTTTAGCCTAATAAATGGTTAATGCCCAAGGTAAAAAATTAACTAATTTAATTTCTTCTCTTTCAAAAGTTTTTACCAATCTTTAAAAACTCAGTGGCATTATGCGTTTAGGCGCTAAAAATTGGCCTGTTTCAAAGAGATGGAGTCGTCATTTGTTAAGTGTAATTTCAGAAGTGAACCGCATTTCAACTGAACAATATTATGGAAGAGTAGCTGGTATTCAAGGATTGCTGGTGGAAGTCGGTGGTATCCAAAGGCACTTAAGCATAGGTAGTCGGGTTGAATTATTGGCGCGCGGCGGCAAAGTTGTCGCCTGTGAAGTGGTTGGGTTTCGCAACGATCGTGCCCTTTTGATGCCATTTGGAACCTTGGAAGGCGTGGGAATGGGATGTAAAGCCCTGATCGCGGAACAAGATCCTGTTATATACCCCGACACGAGTTGGCTTGGTCGCGTTGTTAATGCAATGGGGGAGCCTATAGACGGCGGACCTCCCTTACGAAAAGGGAATATGGCTGTTCCTTTAAAGAATTTGGCTCCACCGGCTCATTCCAGGCAGAGGGTTGGAGAGAAAATTGATTTAGGAGTTCGTGCGCTGAATTCCTTTGTAACGTGTTGCCGTGGTCAACGGATGGGAATTTTTGCAGGGTCCGGGGTTGGAAAATCCGTTCTTTTATCCATGTTAGCTAGATACACCGCATCTGACGTTAATGTTATTGGCCTCGTGGGTGAACGAGGACGTGAGGTGCAGGAATTTATAGAAGACGATTTGGGTCCTGACGGGTTAGCACGGAGTGTCGTTGTTGTAGCGACTTCAGATGAGTCTGCATTAATGCGCAGGCAGGCTGCTTATTTGACCTTATCGCTTTCTGAGTATTTTAGGGATCAGGATAAAGATGTTCTGTGCCTAATGGATAGTGTTACTCGATTTGCCATGGCGCAAAGGGATGTTGGCCTTTCTGGCGGAGAACCTCCTGCCACAAAAGGGTACACACCTACTGTTTTCAGTGAGCTCCCTAAACTTTTGGAGCGCGCTGGTCCGGGGCCTGGAAAAGGAACTATTACAGGCTTGTTTACAGTTCTTGTTGAAGGCGATGATCATAATGAACCTATCGCCGACGCTGTTCGGGGTATTCTGGATGGGCATATTGTTATGGAGCGTAAAATTGCGGAACGAGGACGTTACCCCGCAATAAACATATTGAAATCGGTCTCTAGAACCATGCCCGGATGCAATAGTGAAGAAGAGAACCAGATTATCGGTGCAGCAAAGCAATTGTTGTCAGTTTATGAAGATATGGCGGAAATGATTCGGCTGGGAGCCTATCGAAAAGGAACAGATCCAAATGTAGATGCCTCTCTTTTTTATTATCCTATGTTGGAGCAATATATGACCCAGCGAAAGGAGGAAAATACAAGTCTTGAAGACGGATTTACTGAGTTGTCGAGGATTCTAAATACAGAAATTGAAAATTAACTGGTTTGGCAATCAATGGTTAAGAAAATCATCGTATGATCGCCATCAAGAAATAGTACGCTATTACTTGGGAAAGGATAATCTTATGAGCACTGAGATTAAGACCGATAGCATTCTTCAACGGCATGCCAAAATATCCAAGGCACCCTATAAAGACATGCTGTCCTTTTTCGATTTTAGACATCTACCTGAGAGTTTACAGAATGTAAGCAAGCCATTTTACAAATTGGCTCAGTCTTTAGTAGATGAATTACCGTCGCATCCCCAAAAAATGGTCGCCTTGCAAAAGCTGCTTGAAGCAAAAGATTCCGCTGTCCGGATAGCCGTGGCCAAAACACATGCCCAACGGGATCACATTAAGCTTCTTATTGCTGAAGGCTATGGTCGGGGTGACAAAACAAAAGTAATTTTTAGAGCAATCAAAGAGAAATACCCGAGTACAAATATCACTGAAGAAATTGTTCTGGAATACATTGAGTTGCTTCAGCATGAACCGGAGGATTGAGTAAAATATGAGGGGTTTGAGTAATCTTATTCGTGTCCAAAAGTGGAAGTTAGACGAAAAACGACGTGCTATTACAGATATGGAAAACTTGCTTGCTGGATTCAAGGATCAGCTAGCAAAGCTTGACCGTGACAAGTTGGAAGAACAAAAAATTGTTACTGAAAACATTGATACGCGTTTTGCCTATTCTAATTATTTGCAAATAACAAAGCAGCGAAGGGAAAACCTTATCGCCAGCGTTGTAGATGCAGAGGAGAGAATTGCTGATGCACAAGAAGAAGTGGCCGGTATATTTGAAGAGTTAAAAAAATACGAAATATCCGAGGACATGCGTATACGCAGATTAAAAGAGTTACAAGATAAGCGACTTCAGGAAGAAATGGATGCTGTTTCTATCGAAATGCATCGGAGAAAAACTGTTTAATTCTTCAAGCGTTGAAAATACCGCCCGTGTTATATTCCCAATCTTCTGTGGGATGAACAGGGAAGGGGACGGTGCGCTTGAAGACTAAACTTCCTTGAATACCTGTAATTTCCAGATTGCTGGTAAATATTTCAAAAACTCGTTGTTTGAGTTCTTCTGGAACGTTCTGTTGAGTACGAAAAATAAGATCAAACCGCGATTTAT
>JAESSA010000145.1 GCA_016764355.1 Sneathiella sp.
TCCCTTCAATCAAAGCCGCAATGGCAAAAGAGAATGTGACCGATAGGCCCACATAGCCCAAATATAAAAAGGGCGGGTGGAAGGCCAATCCCGGATCTTGCAATAGAGGGTTTAAGCCGCGCCCATCAAAGGGGGCCGGGTCAATTCGCTCGAACGGGTTAGACGTAAAGATGACGAACATAAGGAACCCAACGCCAATCAGTCCCTGAATTGAAAGAACCCGCGCTTTAAGGCTATTGGGCAATGTACGACCAAAGGCTGCCACAGCAAAACCGAATAAGGCCAAGATCCAAACCCATAAAAGAAGCGACCCTTCGTGGTTTCCCCAAACACCACTGATTTTATAGAGCATTGGTTTTAGAGAATGGGAATTACTGGCTACATTCAGGATGGAAAAATCACTTTCCACATACCCCACTGTCAAAGCGATAAAAGCCACCGACACGGTTAGGAACTGTGCGAAAGAAGCACTCTCCGCAAATTTCATCATGGGGACATTTTGGCGCGCCGCACCGATAAGGGGCAGTGTACTTTGTAGTATGGCAATTACGAGCGCCAGAATAAGGCTGAACTGTCCGATTTCGGCTGTCATTATTTCTTATCCTCTGGTTGCCACTGACCCGCTGCTTTCAAACTTTCGGCAACTTCTGGCGGCATATAATTCTCATCATGTTTAGCCAATACACTGGAAGCCACAAAAGTACCGTCTTCGGTGAGTTGGCCTTCGGTCACCACTCCTTGCCCTTCCCGGAAAAGATCAGGGACAAGACCGCGATAGCGAACAGACACAGATTCGACCAAATCAGTCACGCGAAACGATATCTCCACGCCATCTTTTACAACGCTTCCTTCTTCCACCAGACCGCCAAGACGGAAATTGCGACCAACAGGAACCGGTTTCTCGACCAAATCAGAAGGACTGCGGAAAAAGACGAGACTATCTTCAAAGGACATCAAAACAAGAGATGCGGCAACGGCCAACACAGCCATACCTGACAGAACAATATAAAGGCGGCGGCGTTTGCGGGTCATTGGACCGTATCTCCGGTGGGTACTTTTCTGCGGCGGCGTGATTTGCGATCCGTCTCCAAAGGCTTAAGCTCCCGCTCAATCTTTCGAAGATGTCGAATACTCAAAACAATCAGGCAAATCAAAATGAGGGCTGAGACGCCGTATGACGGCCATACAAAAGCGCCATATCCACCCATATTCAAAAATTCATTCAAAGTTGACATGCTATCCTTGGACTCCTAGTCCTCTGGGCATCAGTAATCTATGGTCAATATATTCCATGACTCGAAAACCACCATACATAAAGGCATAAAATGCGTCACAATGCCGCGAGCAGCACCAAATGAGCAGTTAGTCTTCTACATGAGCCAATCTCAAAATACGAAGCCTGCGCCCCAATATTTCGGCTTTTACTCGAATAATAAAAATCGTTAGAAATAGGCTCGTATAAGCAAGACCCATCACGAGCAGAGGCGTCAAAATAGAACTATGAATTTTCGGCCCATCCATGGTTGCCACACTTGCTGGCTGATGGAGTGTATTCCACCAATCAACAGAAAACTTGATAATCGGTACATTGATCGCCCCGATCAATACAAGGATTGCCGCGGCCTTACCAGCTTTTGATTGATCATCAAAACTTCCCCATATGGCCATATAACCCAAGTAGAGGAAAAACAGGATCAACATACTGGTAAGCCGCGCATCCCAAACCCAAAAGGTTCCCCACATAGGCTGGCCCCATAGGGATCCAGTGACAAGTGCCAAAAATGTAAAACACGCACCAATAGGGGCCGCCGCTTTTGCCGATAAATCGGCAACAGGGTGTTTCCAGATAAGGCCTGTGGCAGAAGAGATTGCCATCATGACGTAAATGCTCATTGCCATCCATGCAGCGGGTACGTGGACAAACATAATTCGAACTGTCGCGCCTTGCTGGTAATCCTCAGGGGATGCAAAAAGAGCCAAATAGAGACCGACTGCCAACAACAGGACGGTCACAATCGCAGCCCATGGAAAAATAGCAGATGTAATCCGTAAAAAACGGGCAGGATTGGCGAACTTATGTAAATCAACTGCCATGCTTAAACCTACACTCAACACGTTTTAAAGAAACCATTATCCACTATTCCTATTCTACAGCCAACCGCAGCGCTGCCGCTGCCGCAATCGGGCAAATAACAAGCGCACCCAATGATAACCCTGCCAGCAACAAAATGTGAGGGCCCATTGGGAGCACTGCGATCGCGGCTTCGACTGCTGCAACACCAAAGATTAATACCGGTATATATAAGGGCAAAACCAGCAAGGACAATAGAACCCCTCCTCGTCTCATCCCCACGGTCAATCCAGCCCCCACTGCTCCGATTAAACTTAAAACCGGTGAGCCAACGAGCAACGCTAGCATCATAACCCAAATACCATCTGCTGGCATATTAAGCGATACTGCCAATATTGGCGTAATCAAAATCAAAGGCACAACAGACGTCAACCAATGGGCAATTATCTTGGCAAGGGTCATAAGCTCAATAGGCAGACTGCCCAGCATAAGCTGATCCAGGGACCCATCCTCAAAATCTGCCTGAAAAATACGATCCAAGGTCAGCAAGCAGGAAAGCAATGCCCCGACCCACAACACCCCAGGTCCAATGCGGGCCAATATATTAAGCTCCGGCCCAACTCCTAAAGGATAAAGGGTCACCGCCACAACGAAAAAGGAGAGGGTCATGGTGAACGCACTGCCTTGACGTACGGCAAGCCGGATATCGCGAATGATCAGGTTCGTGAATTTATTCATTATTCCGCCCCCTCGGTCCATCCAAATCCAGTTTGTGCACGGACGGCAGATTTAAATCTTGATGGGTTGCAAGAAGGGCCATGCCCCCTGCAGCCACATGTTTTTCAAGTTGTTTTTTGAACAGCTCGATATAATGCGTGTCGAGGGAGCTGATTGGCTCGTCCAGAATCCAAAGCGGGGCCGGGCTACTGATCAATCTGGCAAGATTTGTTCTTTTTTTCTGACCTGCTGACATAATCCCTACAGGACTGTCGGCGATTTTCTCCAAATCGAATTCCTTTAAGGCAGCGGAGACATTATGGCTTCCTGAGAAATCTGCCCAAAATTGCAGATTTTCCCGCGCACTCAAAACTGGCTTTAACGCTTCTTGATGACCAATGTAGCGAAACTGATCCTGATAGCCGTCAGGATCTTCTTTCACCGATGCACCCTTCCATTGGATTTCTCCAGAAACCGGTTTTAGTAACCCTGCAATCATACGAAGAAGGGACGATTTACCCGCACCATTTCTTCCCTGCACCCAAAGAATTTCCCCAGCCTTCAGTGAAAATCCAAGGTCGGTGAAGATCAATCGGTCTTGCCGAATACATCGCAAATTAATAGCTGTCAGGCTCATTCAGGACACATCACTCAAAACGAAAAAAGGAGAACTCTTCCCTCCTACAGGAATGTCCTCCTTCTCGCAACTCATTGTAGTGCGACCAATTGTAGCCGATCGTGATCTTTATTCGTAAGAACGGGCGTCTTCGATTACCTTGCCATCATTGGCAAGACTGCCAACCTCAACAAATTGAACCGCGCCGCGAACTTTACAAAAGCTTTGTACAGATTTCTCAATATCAGCTTTAAGACCGTCTTCACCACTCGCCACTTCACAGTGCAATGTCATGCTGTCTACATTGTCAGCGCTGGTTACAACAAGGCGAACTTTCTTAATCTCTTCGTGCCGCTTTTGAACAGACACCACTTGTCCCGGATGAACAAACATCCCTTTGACTTTAGCAGTCTGATCTGCGCGTCCCATCCAGCCCTTAATACGGGGTCCTGTTCGACCGCAAGTGCTTCCACCTTCCATCAAGGCAGACATATCGCCTGTTGCAAAACGGATAAGGGGATAGGTTTTGTTAAATGTTGTCACCACCACTTCACCGACTTCACCCGGTGCAACTGGATCACCTGTTCCGGGGCGGACGATTTCAACAATGACGCGCTCGTCAATTGTCATACCTTCCATAGCGTCGGTCTCATAGGCAATCAAACCAAGGTCCGCTGTTCCATAGGATTGGATAACCTTCTCAACCCCTAAATCTAGCAGAGCTTGACGCAAGGAAGGCGGAAGAGCTTCCCCTCCCACACTGGCAACTTTGATAGAAGACATGTCGGTCCCAAGCTCTTTGCCCTTTTCAAGCAAGATTTTAAGGAAAGACGGCGTTCCAACATAGGCACGGGGTTTAAGCTCACTGATGGCTTCAAGCTGCATTTCAGTATTGCCGATACCGGCTGGTACAACCGGGCAACCAACTGCCCGCGCACCACTTTCCATCATGTGACCAGCTGGAGTCAGATGGTAAGAAAATGTATTATAGACTAAGTCCCCCGGACGGAAGCCCGCCGCCCACATAGCACGGCCCATGCGGAAATAATCTTTCACATCTTGTGCAGGCTCGAATATTGGTCCTGGTGACATAAAGACGTTAGCAACAGAACTTACAGGCTCCGCATTTAATCCGCCCAATGGAGGATTGGATTTCTGTTGCTTGATCAAATCTGACTTACGGGTGACTGGCAGCTTGGCAAGGGCTTCAAGACTATTAATGGATGCAGGATCTACATCTTTTAAAACTTCGCCGAAATAAGAAGAATTTTCCTTTGCGTGAGCAATTTGCCCTTGCAGGGACTTCATCTGCGCACTCATCCGAGTTTCGTCGGAGCGTGTTTCAAGCTCGTCGTAAAATTTTACGTCGCCAGTCATGGAATTCTCTATTCTTTTGAATAATTCTTTTTATCGACAGTCTTTATGCAAGCCAACGCTTACGACGCCGATAATGTTTCACATCTCTAAAGCTCTTGCGGCCATCGCCACCAAGCCCGAGATAAAATTCTTTCACATCTTCATTGTTGGCCAGATCTGATGCGACACCATCCATAACAACCCGTCCATTTTCCAGAATATATCCGTAATGGGCATATTTAAGAGCAATTGTGGCATTCTGTTCAGCGACAAGGAAACTAACCCCCATCTCTT
>JAESSA010000002.1 GCA_016764355.1 Sneathiella sp.
CGCGCGGCTGAGCGGTTGTGTACCTATGTTTTGCGGGATTTACGTGGCCCGGATGGCGGGTTCTATTCGGCGCAGGACGCGGATTCTGTAAGCGAAAATGGCGCATACGCAGAAGGTGCCTATTACACCTGGACGCCCGACGATCTGGGGGATGCTTCGCAAAGCAGTGCGTTTTTGACTAAGTTGTTTGAAGTTTCCGCTACCGGTGATCTGGATGGATCCAGCGTACTGAACTGGGGTGATGATCCGGGCAATCTGGCCGATGAAATGGGCATAACAGAGGCCGCGTTTTACGCCGGGCTTGATCCGCTGTTGGATGAATTGCTTGCCGCCCGCGCCAGTCGCCCGCCCCCGGCCCCGGACGAAAAAATACTGATGGCCTGGAACGGTGTGATGATCGCGACACTGGCGGAGGCCGCCCAGGTGTTTGAGCGCCCGGATTATCTGGCAGCGGCAGAAAAGGCCGCACGTCTTGTTTTGGATCAGATGCAATCGGATCAGGGTTTCATACGGGTATATTTTGACGGCAAGGCCAGTATCCCGGCACAATTGCCCGATTACGCGGGATTTGGTCTGGCGCTGCTGGCACTGCATGATTTTTCGCCTGTGACCGAAGATCGGGCATATTGGCTGGCTCAGGCGCGCCAGCAGGCTGACTATATCCGCGCATTGTTTGGCGATCCTCAGGAAGGGTATCGGATGAATGTTAACCCCGAAGGGATCGGCACGATAATACCTGTGGACGACACTGAAATTTCGTCAGGTAACGCTATGGCACTGGCGTTGTTTTCCGGGCTGGCCAAGCGCCTGCCTGCGCCGGAACTGGCACTGGATGCCACCCGCCTTGCCGGGGCGCTGTCGGGGCTTGGCCTGGATATTCCGGAACAGAGGGCGGCAATATTGCAGGCGTCGCAGGAATTACAGTTCGGGGAAACAGGGCCGGTACGCTTTGTATCGGGTGGTGCTGTGCGGGTTGAATTTGTGTCTGAGCCCGGTGGCAATATGTTCCGTCTGAACATGTCGATCAAAGAAGGCTGGCATATCAATGCCCATGAACCTTTGGAGGACTATTTTATCCCGATGGAACTGCTGATTGATGAGCAACCGGTTGCTAAAGCCGCTTACCCCAAGGCCACCGTGAAACCGCTTGGCTTCAACCCGCTGCCGCTGGCACTTTATGAAGGCGATATTTCCCTAACGGGTCAGGCACAGCCCGGCACGTTTGCCACGCTGATCCTGCAAGCCTGTAGCGATGAAATTTGCCTGCAACCAGAAGAGCTGAGTTTTTACAACTGGTAGAACCGCCTGATTGTGAACCATGACCCCGGTCAAATACACCCTAAGCCCGATTATCTTTGGGTGAACCCATTACCACATAAGACGTGATGCTTTTCACCTGGGGCAATGCGCCCAATACTTCGGTGTGGAAATGTTTGTAGGCGTTCAGGTCTGCTGCCTCGACCCGCAGCAGGTATTCGACGTTGCCGGTGATGTTGTGGCACTCAATCACTTCAGGGGAACGGGAAATAGATTTTTCAAATGCGTCCTGCGCCGCCTTGCTGTGCTCGGACAACCCGACTGTCATGTAGGCGGTGAAACCAATACCGATGGCGGCCGGGTTCAGCACCACGCGGTAGCCCGAGATCACACCGGAGCGTTCAAGTTCCTGCACCCGGCGCAAGCAGGCCGATGGCGACAGGCCAACCTKTTGGGCCAGATCAATRTTGCTGATCCTGCCATCGCTGGACAATTCCTGCAATATACGGCGTGATATTTGGTCTAATTGCTTCATTAGTTGCAATAATAGTTTGCATTCGCAGCTTTTAGMAWGCWNCAKKNGSCGNNCGYCNGCSGNNTRATRKYGMRSMNNAYGRCGKANGRACTWNTCNCCGCGCTGATGGCCTTTGCCTTTGTAATGTCGGTCACACCGGGGCCRAACAATCTGATGCTGCTGGCATCGGGGGCGAATTTCGGCTGGATACGCACCCTGCCTCATATGCTGGGGGTTAGTCTYGGGCATATGTTGATGGTTGTTCTGGTCGGGGTTGGTCTGATTCAGATATTTGAAACATTCCCAATCACCAACATGATCCTGAAAGTCGCCAGCATCGCRTTTCTGCTCTACCTTTCATACAAAATCGCCACCGCTGCRCCCCCTGCCGAGACGTCCGAAACCCCGACAGGCAAACCACTGACATTCATACAGGCAGCCCTTTTCCAGTGGGTAAACCCMAAAGCCTGGGCGATGGCCTTAACCGCTATATCCGCCTACACACCGGAAAACAGCGGCACATGGGGCGTGATGATCGTGGCAATGGTCTTTGCSACAACGAATTTTCCGTCAATAAACCTGTGGGTTTTTCTGGGCACCCAACTGCGTCGCCTGCTGAACGTGCCGTGGAAATTGCGGGCGTTTAACTTTGGTGCGGCACTGTTGTTGTTGGCCTCGCTTTATCCGATCCTGTTTGCGACTGTTTAAACCTTTCGTCTGAACGGGATTTCTGCGAGGGACAAATATGGACCTCTCATCSCTTGCATACCTTTACGTTGGCCTTGCAGCGTTTTTGGTCGGTTTCACCAAAACATCCGTTGGTGGTGTTGGGATACTGGCGGTATTGCTGATGGCGCTGGCGATCCCCGGCAAAGCCTCGCCCGGTGTGTTGYTACCGATGTTAATTGCCGCCGACATCATGGCGGTGATTTATTACCGGCGCGCTTGTCAGTGGCATGTTCTGATCAGATTGATGCCCGCTGCTTTTGTTGGCGTTGTATTGGGGTATTTCTTTCTGAAGCTCATTCCTGATGTAAATTTTGAACAGATCATTGGCTGGATCATCCTGTCGATGCTGGCCATGGACCTTGGGCTAAGCACAGCCATCAAGAGACACGTCAAGGGCCGATTGGTCACTGCAATCGTTGGCATGGTGGCTGGTGCCACGTCGATGATCGCCAACGCCGCCGGGCCAGTGTTTGGGATTTACCTGCTGCAAATGGGGCTGAACAAATCCGAATTTGTCGGCACCCGCAGCTGGTATTTTCTGGTGATGAACATGGCCAAACTGCCGTTCGCAATCGGGCTGGGGCTGGTGACGCCGCAAACCCTGACGCTGAACCTGACATACCTGCCGGTGATCCTGATTGGCGCGGTATTGGGGTATAAGTTTCTGAACTATATTAACATTCGCGTGTTTGGTGTGCTGATCCGGGTGGCGGTTCTGGCGTCGGCGGCGCGGCTGATACTCTATTAATCCCGGTAGCTCAGGTCATACCGGTCCAGCATATCYTTGAGCTGCTCAAAATGCGCAAATGCWGARCCGGCGAAATTATCCCATTCTTCGGCGGTTTTSGCVGCSAYMTCATCCGACATCACGTTCAGCGGYTGSCCRCTGGCATAGGCCAGCATCAGGGTTTTCGCGGCGCGCTCAAAGAAGTACAGGTCTTCAAAAGCCTCGGCCACAGTCTGCGCCGTTGTTGTAATACCGTGATTGCCCATCATCAGGGTCGAATGATTGCCGAGTGCGCCTGCAATCCGCTGCCCCTCGGCGGCGTTATCCGCCAATCCGCCAAAGCCCATATCCATCGCCACTTTGCCATAAAACCGAGCAGTATTTTGATCAATCGGCAGCATTGTCGGGTCTTTCAACGTCGCCAGCGCCGTYGTGTAATCCGGGTGGCAATGCARCAGSACSCGGGCRTTTGGRACGSTCCGRTGGATCGCCCCGTGRATRCACCAGGCCGASGSGTCCGGCGCGTCCGGGCCRTCMAGCACSSTGTCRTCATTGGCGTCGAGCAACAGCAGGTCGCTTGCCTTGATGGTGGCAAAATGCTGCCATTTCGGGTTCATCAGGAACTTGGAACCATCCGGGGAGACTGCGGCGCTGAAATGGTTGCCGACCGATTCATGCCAGTTGAAATGCACCGCGAGGCGGAAGGCGGCGGCGAGATCAATGCGCAGGGTGGTTTCATCGGTATTGGTATTGTCTTGATAGTTCATGGTTGGCCTCCAACATTTCCGATCTGGATAAAGCCTACACGGGTCGAATTGCAAATCTATAGTATTTGCGACAGAGGTCTTTCAGGAATTTTTGCAAACCATATCCACAATCACCAACGGACCGGGCACAGCCCGGGCCGCGCCTGACCTTCCCCAAGGTAAGGCGCAACCCTTTTGTTGGATGGTAGTTGAGGGCGGCAATCCAGACCCCCTAAAACGGCACCTCATCCCCACGATCCGCCGCCGTCACGAACTTCGCCACCACCTTTTTCGACCCGGCTTTTTCAAATTCGATGTCCAGCTTGTCGCCCTCAATCCCCATAATGTAGCCATAGCCGAATTTCTGGTGGAAAATCCGATCGCCCTGGGTGAACGACGACACCGCCTCCATATCGATCACCGCACTGCTGGGCTGAAACGGCTGGCCGAGCCCGCGTTGCTGGCTGCGGGCTTGCAGGCGTTTCCAGCCGGGGGAATTGTAGCCGTCGGCCTTGGCCACCCGTTCTTCGATGTCGGATGTGTATTCAGGGTCCGGTGCCGCTGCGCCATAGCCGCCACCATACAGCCCCGGCGGGGTCAGGACGTCGACATGTTCGCTTGGCAGTTCATCAATGAACCGCGACGGCAGGGCGGATTGCCACTGGCCAAAAACACGGCGATTTGCGGCGAAAGATATGGTGCAGATTTCYTCGGCSCGGGTGATGCCAACGTAAGCCAGACGGCGTTCTTCCTCGAGGCCTTTCAGCCCACTTTCATCCATGCTGCGCTGGCTGGGGAACAGCCCGTCTTCCCARCCCGGCAGGAACACGGCSGGGTATTCCAACCCCTTCGAGCCATGCAGCGTCATGATGCTGACCTTCTCMCCRGCCTGATCGGTTTCATTGTCCATGATCAGCGACACATGTTCCAGAAAACCTTGCAGATTATCGAACTKTTCCAGTGCTTTAACCAGYTCTTTCAGGTTTTCCAGCCGCCCCGGAGCCTCTGGGGTTTTGTCGTTTTGCCACATCTCGGTATAGCCGGATTCTTCCAGAATWATYTCRGCCARYTCRATRTGHGAKCCGCCCTGTTGCACRCTGGMCCGCCAGCGATCAAAGCTATCCACCAGCTTGGCSAGYTCRCCYTTGGCCTTGCCSGACARCGCRCCTTCRGMCAACGCGATACGTGTGCCTTCCAGCAGCGAGACACCGTTTTCGCGGGCAGTATATTGCAGGGTTTGCAGAGCCTTGCCRCCGACCCCTCGTTTGGGGGTGTTAACAATCCGCTCATAAGCCAGATCATCGTCGGGGCTGGTGGCGACGCGGAAATAGGCCATCGCATCGCGGATTTCCATGCGYTCATAGAACCGTGGSCCGCCGATSACGCGATACGGCAGGCCGATGCTGAGAAACCGGTCCTCGAAGGCGCGCATCTGGTGGCTGGCGCGGRCAAGGATTGCCATGTGGTCCAGCGATTTCGGCGCCATTCCACGGGTGCCACGCTGCATCGCTTCAATTTCTTCGCCAATCCAGCGGGCCTCTTCCTCGCCGTCCCAATGGCCAATCAGGCGAACCTTTTCGCCTGTCTTCTCGGCAGTCCAAAGCTCTTTGCCCAGACGATCTTCATTGCCCGAGATCACCCCCGAAGCGGCGGCCAGAATATGCGGAGTAGAGCGATAGTTCTGTTCCAACCGCACCACATGCGCGCCGGGGAAATCCTTTTCAAAACGCAGAATATTACCCACCTCAGCGCCGCGCCAGCCGTAGATCGACTGGTCATCATCACCGACGCAACAGATGTTACTATACCCTTCCCGTTTCTGAGCCAGCAGCCTCAGCCACAAATACTGCGCAATATTGGTATCCTGATACTCATCCACAAGAATATACTTGAACCAGCGCTGGTACTGAGCCAACACATCCGGGTGTTGCTGAAAGATGGTCACCACATGTAACAACAAATCGCCAAAATCCACGGCATTCAGGGATTTCAGGCGCTCTTGATAGGCAGCATAAAGTTCACGAACTTTGTCGTTGTAAGAACCAGCCTCTGACGCAGGCAGATTTCCATGCAACTGAGCACGGTTTTTCCAACCGTCGATTGTCCCCATTAACATCCGCAATAATATGCGCATATCATCGGTATTTGGTTTAAAAGTCAGTCCAAGAACCGCTATTTTCTTATCCGCTACAGATCCGTCACACGCAGAAATAATTTTCTCCGCCATATTGATTTTTCTGGTCTCGTTAATGCCTATAACGGCCTCTACAATTCGAAGGGGAGATCGGTTATCAAGGGACGTCTGAAGCAAGGCTCTTGTATCTTTTGGAAAACAGGAGCCACCAAAGCCCGGTCCTGCATGGAGGAATTTTTGGCCAATTCGACCATCTAATCCAATTCCCTTGGCTACATCATGAATGTCAGCCCCAACTTTTTCGCACAAATCTGCCATTTCATTAATGAAGGTGATCTTTGTGGCAAGAAATGCATTTCCTGCATATTTAGTAAGTTCCGAACTCTCCAGCGAAGTGAAGAGTATGGGTGTCTGGATGAGAGATAATGGTCTGTAGATTTCTTCCATTACTGTTTTGGCTTTAGCTGAACTGGTACCAACAACAACACGGTCGGGTCTCATGAAATCCTCAATTGCGGCCCCTTCGCGAAGGAATTCAGGGTTGGAGACCACGTCAAATTTCTCAGTATTACAAATTTCGCTGATAATTTCTTGGACCCGTGTCCCTGTCCCAACAGGCACGGTGGATTTGGTTACGATAACGGTGTAACCACGGATGGCTCTGGCTATTTCTCTCGCCGCAGCGAATACGTAAGTTAGGTCAGCTTGCCCATCTCCGCGCCGGCTGGGGGTTCCAACGCCAATAAAAACAGCGTCAGCTTCCGCAACAGCACTTTTGAGATCTGTACTGAAGCTAAGTCGGCCCGCTTGTAGGTTTTTTGCGACCATAGGCTCAAGGCCCGGTTCAAAAATCGGGCTTTTTCCCTGCTTCAGGAGCTCAATTTTATCCCTATTGGTATCAACGCAGACCACTTCGTGGCCAAATTCAGAAAAACAGGTGCCAGAGACTAAGCCAACATATCCGGTTCCAATCATCGCGATCCGCATATTCGAAATTCTCCAAAGGGAATGTGTTTAGATTTATAGGGTTTAAAGGTCTGAAGAAATTTCACGAATGATATCTGCGACAGCTTGATTCATATCGTCCCGCTTCAAGGCAAATGCAATATTGGCATGTAAAAAACCAATCTTGTCGCCGCAATCAAATCGTGTGCCGTCAAAACGCAACCCGTAGAAGGGGCTGTTTTTAAGGAGAGAGCACAAGGCATCGGTCAGCTGAATTTCATTGCCCGCACCCCGTGTTTGATTTTCGAGAATATCAAAGACTGAAGGCTCCAGTATATAACGCCCTATGACCGCTAAATTTGAGGGGGCGTCCTTAGGCTCCGGTTTTTCAACGAGATGTTTTACTTCAATTATCTTGCCATTATCATATCCGGGTTTCAGAATACCGTACCGAGAGGTATGCTCTGGGGATACTTCCATTGCGGCCAGAATATTACCACCGCCGAGCTCTTCGCGCGCTTCCATCATTTGGGCCAAGCAAGGTTTATCAGATAGAATAAGATCGTCAGCCAGAATAACGGCAAATGGTTCGTCACCAATATATCTTTTGGCGCACCATACCGCATGGCCAAGACCTTCGGGTTCTTGTTGGCGAATATAGGCCACAGTCCCTGTTTTCGGTAAACTGTTTTGCAATTCATCCAGAATATCGGATTTTCCTCTTTCTCGAAGAACGCTTTCCAACTCATAAGAACGATCAAAATGATCCTCAATTATCACTTTGCCGCGACCAGTTACAAAAACGAATTCTTCAATACCGGCTTCTCTGGCTTCATCCACGGCATATTGAATAAGAGGCTTGTCAACAACTGGAAGCATTTCCTTAGGCATTGCCTTGGTTGCGGGAAGAAAACGGGTTCCAAGTCCCCCTACCGGAAATACTGCTTTCCGAACCTTTTGAAGCATGAGTTCTACCTTGTCTATTTCTGCTTATCTGCCGTATATCGCATTCTGCGTAAGAACACGCAAGGAGTGTTTGTTTAAGACTTTAAGAGGACTTCTTTGGCTTGGTTGAGTTTCGCTGCCATGTAGGACGATCCATCGTGATCGGGGTGGAATTTTTTCATGAGCCTTTTGTGAGAAGCTTTTATATCAGCCTCATTCGCTGCCGGGTCTAATTCAAGTATTTCAAAGGCTTCAGTACGGCTCATACCGGTTTGCTGAGTGTGATTGGAATATCCCCCCGAATCCGTGCCTTGCGTATCTTCGCTATCAGAAAAATTCCGCTCAATAAACGTTACCAAAATGGCTGCGCTCTGCTCATCCTCTTCAAGGGATCGACTTAGTTCTTGAAGCTGCTGGAGACTGAGCTGCGATAGCCTTTCCCCCATAAATTCACCCTGCAGGATTTCTGCGTCCATCTCTCCAGAATCATGGTCCAAAATGGCGTAAAGCCAATCTGTAGTGACTTCAGATTTCTGCCCAGAAGAGGGGGTGCTACGACCAAATAAAGGCTTTTTTCTAAGTAAAAAAAGAGCAATTAGCGCGAGGGGCGGAGCAATTTGAAAACGGCCCGTATAGGCAAAAAAAGCGGCCAGCGCTCCCAATATAATTGCGCCTGCAATGCGAAAGGCACGAATAATATGCTTTGGTTCTGCATTGGCGAGGCTTTTGCCACCAATAATCAATGCAGCCAGCAGGGCTATCCCAATAATAAAATATGCGAGCATGATTTTGAGTTACTTAACCTGGCGAGCCAGCAAAAGTGTTTCCCCTCCAACTTTTTGACTATATTTTAAAAGCGCCTTGCGCCCACCCGCAGCATATACAGCAACTGCATTTAAGAGAAGCTTAAGCTTTTCAGCACTTTGCATGTCAAATTTACAAAAAGCGCCCCCCGACAGCTTAGCTATCTGCCGAAAGCAAGTTTCAGCCGTGGTATCGGAGCCTTCTTGAAATGCAAAAACCGGCACACCTTGCATTCCCAATTGTCCTGCGAGATGGCATAATTTATCGGCTTCTTCTTCCATGCAATCACCAATATACACCAGTCCATTCACCTGTTTTTCTTTGGTTTGGCGCAAGGTGTGTTTGAGCACTTTTTCAATTTGCGTGTGACCACCAAGGCAGCTGACCCGGGACATGGGGGCGATCAGGGATTCACTTTTTTGTGTCCAAGGAGTCGCTCTAAATTCACCGAAACCTCTAAAAAAAGCGATTTGTAGTTCTAGTTTACCTGCAATTGTCGCCGCGTTGAACATTTCCCTTTGCAGGTGGCTGGCATGATCCCAAGTCGGTTGGCGGCTTGCTGTTGCATCAATGGCAAAAATCAAGCGGCCAGCCGTTGGGGTGTCGCGCACTTTTTGAATTGAGCTGACTTTTTTCAGAAAAGCATCAACGTCGTTTGAAGTTGTGCCTTTTTTATTTTGATCCAGGTCACGGCCCATTTTATATTGCCTTCAATTTTAAGGTTCCATTCCATTTAAAGTTAGGATTAAGTGAGGAGGAATTCAAATGCGCCTCAGTATTCATCCTTTTTTAGTTTGGTAAATCCGTGAATAAAAAATCTGAAAGTCTGAATATATCATATTTTCCCTATTGGTGGGAAGCGGCAGAACCCAAACCAGCGATCCATGATCTCCCATCAGGAACGCAGGATGTTGTGATCGTTGGAGCTGGGTATACGGGACTTTCTGCTGCCTTGACCCTTGCAAAATCTGGCCTGTCAGTCGTTGTGCTAGATACTCAGCTACCAGGTTTTGGCGCAAGTAGTCGCAATGGCGGTATGATAAGCAATTTATTAAAGCCTGGATTAAGCGGGTTGATGGCAAAGTATGGGATAGAGCGTGGAGAAGCAATATACCGAGAATCTCTGAATTCGGTCGATTTTGTCAAAAAGCTCGTTGGTGATGAGGAAATTGAATGTGATTTGAATTTGAAAGGGCGGCTATATCCAGCTGTTCTTGAAAAGCACCTTGATGCAATGAAGAAAGAGACGGCCCTAAAGCAGAAGCATTTAGGAATTGAGGATGAGATTATCGGTAAAGGACAATGTCAGGAGGATATCGCTTCTGATTTGTATGTTGGTGGCTTTCGGCAGTTCGATACAGGCGGCTTGCATCCAGCTAAATTTGTGGAAGGATTAGCTTCAGCAGTTGAAAAGAACGGGGGCTTGATTTTGGCTCCTTGCACTGCAAAGGCCATAAAAAAGAAATCGGGTACATATTTAATTGATACGAGCCTTGGGACCATTAATTGCGACAAGGTCGTGATTGCAACTAACGGCTATAGCGGTGGTGTCTATCCCTCTCTGGAGAAAAAGGTAATCCCGATTGGCAGCACAATGATTGCAACGGAAAAATTATCCAAAGAAATGGTTTCCAGCCTTTTCCCCACGGGGAGAATGATTGCGGATTCTAGGAAAATGTTAAGCTATTTTCGACCATCCCCAGATGGAACGCGGGTTCTTTTGGGAGGGCGACCAACGGTATTACCCTCAACCCCTGATGTTCAGGCTAGAGCTTTGCAAAAGAGACTCGCCGATATATTTCCTCAACTAAGGGACGTCGCTGTGTCCCATGTCTGGACTGGGAATGTGGCGTATAGTTTTGACGCACTACCTGCAATTGGTCATGACGAGGGAATTTACTTTGCTCTAGGCTATTGTGGGTCCGGCGTGGCTATGTCTGGTTATCTGGGACACAAAGTTGCTTTGAAAATTTTAAAATCAAGCGAAGGCGATACGGCTTTTGATGGATTACCTTTTGAAAGTAAAGCCTATTACCAAGGGCAACCTTGGTTCCTGCCGATCGCCATGGCGGGATATAAACTGCGTGACACGTTTGGATTTTAGGTAAAATTGATTATGCCCCCCTTTTTTGCATCCCCCATGCACAAAGAAATACTGCACCGTGCTTGGCCAATAATTTTATCTGGCCTTTCGGTCCCGTTGTTAGGGGCTGTGGATACGGCTGTTATTGGTCATTTACCTGAAGCCTCCTATTTGGGGGCAGTTGCCATCGGCGCTATGATTATGAGTTTCCTGTATTGGGGGTTCGGGTTCTTGCGCATGGGAACCACTGGTTTTGTGGCCCAAGCAGCAGGTGCCAATGACGGCCAAGAGATCAGGACGGTTCTTGCTCAATCCTTATTGCTTGGGCTTTTGATCTCTCTGACGATTATTGTCTTGCAGGTTCCGATTTTAAAATTAGCCCTCAATTTGGTTAGCTCCAACATGCAGGTAGAACAGGGGGCTTCCACTTATTTTAACTATCGGGTATGGGGCGCGCCAGCTGTTCTGTTCAATTATACTTTGCTCGGATTTTTTATTGGCCTTGGAAATACGCGAGCGGTCCTATTCACACAAATTTTCATGAATGTCGTGAATATTGCGCTGGATTTAGTTTTTGTCATATGGCTGGGGCTGGACATTCAAGGTGTGGCTTTGGCGTCGGTTATCGCAGAATATTCCGCTGTATTCGTTGGCTTTGTCTTGGTTGTAAAGGAGCTGAGACGAATTGGCGGAGCTTGGATTAAAAGCTCTATTCTATCCGTCACTAAGGCTGTCAAACTTTTGAAAGTTAATCTAGATATTTTCATTCGAACCATCCTGTTAATTTTCTCCTTCGCCTATTTCACAGCAGAAGCCGCCAAAATCGGTGAAGAGGCTTTGGCGGCAACGGCAGTATTGATGAATTTTATGCATTTTCTAGCCTTTGGGCTGGATGGGTTCGCTCATGCGGCGGAAGGATTGGTTGGGGCCGCAATTGGGGCAAGAAAGGAAAGCAGATTAAAGCAAGTTGTACTTGTTAGCTCTTTTTGGGCGTGTTGTGTTGCTCTTCTCTATTCTTTGATTTACGGCATTTTTGGGGTTTCTGTCGTCAATCTCTTAACCAATATCGAAGATGTTCGCACCGTTGCCTATACGTATCTGCCATGGCTGGTTTTGATGCCGTTGGTCTCTGTTTGGGCCTATCAACTGGATGGTATTTTTGTCGGCGCAATGCAGTCAAAAGAAATGAGAAACGGTATGATCCTTTCTGCACTTGCTTATTTCATAGCGGTTCATTTTCTCGGAGAGATATGGGGAATGCATGGATTGTGGGCCGCGCTCGCCATCTTCATGGCGATGCGGGGGATTACGTTGGGAATTGCCTATCCACGAGTTAAGCGCGCGGCCTTAACGTCTATAGTCTAGGCCTTTTTGCGGCGCGTCCAGAAATGACTAACCACAGGATAGGCGAGGGGAATGACGCCAATAATAAAGGTAATTCTGATAGCATGAATTATGGAGACAAAAGCCACGTCAATGCCAAGGGCCAATGCGACCAGAGACATTTCAGCTAAGCCACCGGGAGATAATGCCAGAATTAACCCGGGTATACTAACCCCCACAAAGGTGGAGCCTAGGACGGCGAGGAGGGAGGCGATTGCAATCATTAACGCGGTCGATCCGCAACTGAGCAAAATAACCTGACGAACTTCACGAACTGATATGCCGAGGAACCGAAGACCCAATGAGGTGCCTATAACCAGTTGGGCTGCATATATCACGAGTAATGGCGGCTTAACATCGATAAAACCGCTCAGCTCAAACGCCGCGGCGGCAAATAAAGGCCCCATAAGGTGGTAAGCAGGTATTTTTAATACTTTGCCGCCCCAATAGCCTGCGACCGCTGCCAAAAACAGCCATCCATATTGAGTAAGCTCTTCCCAACGCCCAAACAAAGGAAGGGATGCTTTTGTTTCTTGAATTTCAACGCCATAGCGAAATGCAATGGGTACGGTCATGACCAGTAGTAAAATTCTGGTGGCATGGATCAGAGCAATTTTACGGCCATCGCCGCCTTTAGCTTCACCCACCTCATACATGATGTTGAAACCGCCGGGAGCAGCAGAAAAATAAGCGGTCGTCCGGTCCAGTTTTCCGACTTTTCTATAGTAGAAATATACAAGTGACATGGAAATGAAAATATTGACGAAGGAAAGCAAAAGGCCATTGCTCCATTGCATCATATTTCCAAGCGTATCAGGTGAAAAATTGCTGCCCAGCATAACCCCCAGAACCGCAACCATTATATTTTTAAGAGGAGGATGGACGTTGAGTTCCACTCCCCGCAGCGCAAACACAGTTGTTATACACATCGACCCCATCATCCATGCCAAGGGGAGGTCCAAGAGGAAAAAGACAGCTCCTCCTATCCCAACAATGGCAAGTGATTTCGATGTGTTGTGCATGTTAGGATAAATTGCTTAGTACAGTTTGTTCTTATATGAATTTTCCAGCCGCACATCGGTGTCTGTGGCATCTAATTCGCCAATCTGCTCTGACAATATTTGCCCGAGGGTCGGGAAATTTTTTTGATCGACCCTATTTTTTTGCTCCCATAAGTCAGACCGAATTATAGATTTCCCGCAATGCATATAGGTTTCGCGAACCGTCACCTTGAATGCTGATTGAGGAGGCTTTCCGTTTACCGCATGAGGGGCGAGAGTCTCCTCATCTGCTATGATTTGGCAAGAACCGTTTATACGCAACGTCTCCCGTATACCCGGAATAAAGAATATCAAACCGATTTCAGGCACTTGCAGAATGTTCCGTAAACAATCAGCAATGTTATTGCCAATGCGATCAGGTATAATAAGGGTATGGTCATCCACGACTTTTACAAATCCGGGAGCATCTCCTTTTGGGGAGGCATCCGCTTGGCCGTCTGAATTTGCTGTTGCCATAACAAGGAAGGGCGAATGTTCGATAAAATTCCTGCAATGCTTATCCAATTTGGGCAGGATCTTTTTTAAAACACTTTCTTTAGGCTGCTTGTAAATCTCTCGGAGCTCTTCTTCGCTCTTAACGGCCATATTTGCGTTTCCTAGGTCAAAATAAACTGTTCATAAGGGTAGCTAAATGCTTTGGCATTTCGCTTTATTAGATCTACTCTATCACGCCTGAGCTGACTATTTGAAATGTTACTGAAGACAAATTCAGTCACAGATAATTCGGGTGCTATTTCCGCCAACACCTTTTCCTGTATTGAGGTTTGATCGAGTTGAAGGGGGGGCGGAGGCGTTGCCTCTATTCCGGCGACAGCAATCGGGGCTCCTTTATCCTGCAAATTGCCTAAAAGACTGACATAGCAGTAGGCGGTAGCTATTTGGCCTTTTTCCTCACAGAACAGATTTAGGTTATCAAGTCTGGAATAACGGTAGTTTTTTCCGACGGATTCTGTTTTATGCATGTGCTCTAACTGCTGCTCTGTAAGCCAAGTGATATGACAGTCAGTTGAGGTCCCTTGTATGTAGGCAAGGGTTGCTGGTATGGATCCGTAGGACGTGATATGGGCTGAATAACAGCACAGGAAATTGTCCAATTTTGCTTTTGTTACATAAATTGGATTCGTATTTATGTTGTTATATTTTCGGACCAACTGGGTGGGTGCTGCATTCGATCCACAGGCAATGACCGGTATTCTTCCGGATAGTGAAAGATCCGTTGGAATAGCGGTAATTTCAGACCCAACTAGGCAGTAAGAATGATCAGGTCGGTCATAGGGATACGTAAGAGCGAAATCGAGCTGGGCAGCATTTGGCGACGGAAGGGCGCTTTTCATGAAATTATGACAATGCGTCTCTCAAAACGGAGAGTTTCACAGGTTTTGTCAGGCTTTGAATGTGGGCTAAGCCATGTGCCTCCCCCAAATTTTCAGCAAGTTCAACGTAGCGTGCGTTAAAGCCGGTGACGATCACTATTTTCGAGGTGCATTTTTGTTGAGCAAGCCAGCCAATAAGTTCAACGCCATCAACCCCTGGCATGATTATGTCGAGAACAAGTGTTGTAGGTCTTGTTTCACGATAAGAGGACATAAAATCCATCGCGTTATCGGTTACAACAACATCATATCCCATTGTGGAGCCAACTTCGCCAACATACTCTGCAAAGGCGCGTTCGTCGTCGACAATTAATAAGCGACCTGGGCTGTTAGGCTTGCTATCGTCGGTCCTTGGAAGTGAAGCCATTTTCTGATCCATACGCAATTCCATACTTTTGAATTAAACCCCGCACGGTGTTATGAATTTTCAGGTGCGGGGCCTAGCTCACTTCTCTGACTTAGGAGAGTATCGGAAAAAGACTATCAAAAAAAGTAACTTTTTTATTATTTATGTAATTTTAATATTACCTTTTTAAAGAAAGAGGCTTGATTTAGTGTCAGAAATACTCGCAAAAAGTATAATTTAGCTAACCAGGTGCATTCCACCATCGACGATCAAAAGCTCGCCTGTAACCAAGGCTCCCCCTTCAATAAACCAGAGCACGGCATCGGCGATGTCTTCTGGTTGGGCGACTTTTTTTAAGGGTACTTTTCGTGTCATTGCGGCGCGATTTTTCTCGTAATTCTCTTCACCCCATCCTTCCCGCAACCAGCGGGTTTCAATCATGCCTGGGCATATGGCGTTGACTGTTATCTCAGGGCCCATTACTCGCGCCAGTCCTTTGGTCATGGAGTTTAATCCGCCTTTGGACGCCACGTAAGCTAGAGATGATCCATGGCCATGGGTGCCTGCAACTGAAGAAATCATAACAATTCGACCCTTGCCGGACTGTTTTAAGTGGGGCGCGCAAGCACGAGACATCTGGAAGGGGCCAATAGTGTTTACAGCATAAATGTCCTGAAAGTCTTCAAAAGACAGATCCTCTAAATCCTGATGAGGGACAAATTTGGTCCGGCCAGCGTTATTGACGAGCGCATCAATACGGCCCCATTTCTCAACGGCTGCGGCCGCCATGGCGCGACAATCTGCATCTTTTGAAACATCACCTTGAAAAAGAAGGGCCTGGGCACCGGCATCTTCAACGAGTCTGCACGTCTCTTCTGCCTCTGTTTTGCTCTTGGTGTAATTGATCACAACGTTATAGCCCTTTTTCGCGAGGGCGATGGCGATGGCAGCACCTGTACCTGTTGCAGAACCAGTAACAATGGCGACTTTATTTGATGATTTCATTTTGAGCTCTTTATTTTTGTTATTGCCTGATTTTGTTAAGAGTAGTCAAAGTCAGTAGCTGATGGCAACTGTCTAGAATTATTTTCTTGATCCGGTGGGAGTGAAAGAGTACGGCCTTATAGGATATAAATGACCCAACTTACGGGCACTGAAGAGGATGTTTTATGGAAATCGATTATTCACCGGCTGTCAAGCAAGCACTAGAGGCGGGTGTACCTGTTGTTGCGTTGGAATCAACTATTATCAGTCATGGATTTCCATATCCGAAGAATATAGAACTCGCTGCGAAAATGGAAGAAATCATCCTTGCTGAAGGAGCTGTTCCGGCGACAATCGCGATTATTAAGGGACGGATTAAGTGCGGACTGACTGAGGACGAACTTGAGTTGCTGGCAACGTCTGATGATGTTTTGAAATGCTCTGTCCGCGATTTGCCCGTCGCTGTGGGTGGCGGCAAAACAGGGGCAACAACTGTTGCGTCCACATCCTATATAGCAGAACTTGCAGGCATTCGAGTGTTCGCGACTGGCGGCATCGGTGGTGTTCATCGTGCTGAAGAGGGCGGGGGCGGGTTTGACGTGTCCGCTGATCTTCTTGAACTTTCTCGGTCCAACGTTGTTGTTGTTGCTGCAGGCGCTAAATCTATCCTTGATTTACCGGCGACCCTTGAAGTTCTGGAGAGTTACAGTGTTCCTGTCATCGGTTATAAAACCGATACATTCCCCGCATTCCATAGCATATCCAGCGGACTTCCTGTCCCTGCATCCGTGTCAAATATGGAAGAATTATCGCAGATAGCGTGCATGCATTTTAAATTGGGGCTGCCCTCAGGCATGCTTGTTTGTAATCCAATTCCAGCAGAATATGCGATGGATAATGCAGAAGTTGATGCATTGGTTGAAAAAGCACGGCAGGCAGCCGTAGACGCTGGTGCAAAAGGGGCTGCTATTACACCATACATCCTTGGGGCTTTGAACCGTTTGTCGAACGGAAAAACAAGTGAAGTAAATATGGCGCTGGCCCTAAATAATGGCAAAATTGCCGCGCAACTGGCGGTACACCTTTTATCTCAGCTTGAAAAAGACTGACTATCATTACATGTATTGGGTGATGGTGCCCGCGCCGAGTAAGATGAATTATGGGAAGATTTAAATGAAATCGGAACTGAAAGCTTTTTTCCACAAAGCAACAAATACAATAACCTATGTGGTGTTTGATCCGGTTCATAAAAAAAGTGTGATCATTGATAGTGTGCTCGATTATGATCCGAGTTCGGGTACAACATCAACCTTCGCAGCAGATGAAGTGATTTCCTTCATTCAAGAACAAAATCTTGAAAATCTATGGATACTGGAGACTCACGTTCATGCGGATCATCTCTCGGCCGCCCCATATTTGAAGTCACAATTGGGAGGCGAGATATGTATTGGGAAAAATGTCTCCCTTGTGCAAAATGCTTTCAATGGGCTCTTCAACCTTCAAGGTACAGTTGAAGCCTTTGATAAGCTCCTTGATGATGGAGAATTGTTGTCGTTCGGTGAGCTTGCCATTGAAGTTTTCTCCACGCCAGGCCATACGCCCGCCTGCGTCAGTTACAAAGTTGAGGATATGGTGTTTGTTGGGGATACTCTCTTTATGCCTGATTTCGGGACCGCGCGTTGCGATTTTCCGGGCGGAGACGCGTCTCAACTCTATGTCTCAATAAAAAGAATATTGTCCCTTCCTGAGGATACCCGGCTATTCATGTGCCATGATTATGGTCACGAGGGACGGGGCTTCGAGTGGGAAACGACAGTCTCTAAGCAGCGAAAGAGCAATGTTCATATTCGCGACGATATTAGTGAAGAGGCGTTTGTCACTATGAGAAGCGCAAGGGATAAAGAATTAAATATGCCCGCGCTTATACTTCCCTCTGTGCAGGTAAATATGTGCGGTGGAAAAATTCCGGAACCTGAAGACAACGGGATTGCTTATTTGAAAATTCCGCTTAATCAGTTTTAAAGGCACGATTAGTTAAGGGCAACCTTAACCAGATTTCCATTTATCGGAGAGACAGCAAAGCAAGTAAAGGCTTTCCGTTGAAGAGAGCGGCAGACGCTTTGTGCTTCGCTTTGCGAAAAACCAATCATTTGCGCGCGGTATATAGGCGTTCCTTTGGTCATCACTCGCTGGATATTAAAAGGCCGACCCTTCATCATGCCACCGGTCAGGCTTGCGGCTTTCAGTAGTTGGTTTTTTGCTTTAGTTGCCCGAGAAAAAGCACCGATTTGTATCCCCCAACGGCCATTATTTGCGATCTGAACCGCTTTAACCGGGCGCGGGGCCGCTGCTGCTCGGGCATACGTTGTCTTGGTTGCTGTACTGTTGCGGTGAGACATTCCAAGGGATGCCATTACTGGGCGCGCTTGCGGTACAGGCACAATCGTGGGGTTGATATTTTCTATCTTGTGAAAGCCCTTATCCAGAAGCTTTTTCATATGAAGGTCACGGCTTTTAGCCGACCGGCCACCAAAAACAACGCCAATCAAACGGTTGCTACCACGTTTTGCCGAAGCAACAAGGTTAAAACCTGATGCTCGAATATATCCGGTCTTGATACCATCTGCACCAGCATATTTTCCCAAGAGGTTGTTGTGGTTTTTGTAGGATTTCCCTTTGTAGTTAAAACTTTGCAGGGACATATAGTTATAATATTGCGGAAAATCGTGGATCATGGCTGCACCGAGCAAGGCCATATCCCGGGCTGTACTTCTTTGTCTACGGTTAGGAAGGCCACTGGCGTTTCGGAAGCTGGTCCGGCTCATTCCTAATTTTTGTGCTCTCTTTGTCATCTTCCGCGCAAAGGCAGCCTCAGTCGGGGCCATTGCTTCTGCAAGGACTGTAGCAGCATCATTGGCAGATTTTGTAATCAAACCAAAGATTGCATCCTTAACCTTAATCGTGCTTCCAGCTTTCAATCCTAATTTCGTTGGCGTTTGCCCCTCAGCTCGTTTTGAAACTTTCAAATATTGATCAAATTTGAGTTCTCCGCGGCTTAACGCGTCAAATGCCATGTACAGCGTCATAATTTTGGTGAGGGAGGCTGGGTATAATCGATCATCTGCATTTCGGGAAAAAAGAACTTGTCCTGTACGGCTATCCATAACAATAGATGCGTATCTTGCTTCACTTGAAGTTGGAATAAGGAGGATGAATAAAAGAGAAAAGGCGTAACAAACCTGTAACAGTTTGGTCGCCGATAAGAACTTCCCGCCTCTTTTTTGACTCATTTTACTCATACTTTTACGAAGCAACTTTCTGTTCTTTATTACTAGTTCGAAATAATTCTATTAGTCATTAACGCTTAGCGTAATCGCATCATGAATTTTATATTCATATGGAGTGTAAAAAAACACACGAATCATGTCCAACAAAATCGAGTGAACTCTGAAATAACATTTGGTATTGTGTGACAAAATAACAGAATTTTTCTTACATGCGATAAATAATTAATTAGATGATTGTTGTATTGTAGGGGCGTAAAGTTAAGAATCAGTGATCAATCTGTAATAGGTTTAAAATCCCCATGAAAAAATTCGACCGAAAATGGCTGGCGCTTTTGGCCCTCCTTTTTGTAACCGCTTGTAGTGCAACGGGAGGTCCCGGAAACCCTTTGACGCGCCCCTTTCAGTATTTCTCGTATCTAAATGGGGATGATATTCGGAATAATTGCTCTGTAGGCGGTCCGTCAAAATATAGGTTGGTTTTTAACGCCCTATATGAACAACAAGTTCGGGCGTATGACATAAGCCAAGAATTTAAAGCCGATACAGGCCTTCAAAAAACACGTGTCTTTTCCCGCGGCATCGGTAGTGAAATTGATGTGAGTACGAAGGGGCTGGATTTCGTTAGCAATCTTAAATCAGATGAAATGATTGATATGGATACGCTCATATCCATAGATAATGCTCTTATATCTGTCGGTTTTGAACAACCTGCCAAAGAGGGGCTAGTTCTACATTCTGATGAATTCTACTGGATTGCGATGGTATGTCGGGACGGAAACTTCAAATATTATGCGTGGACCAAAGAGAATGCCGATATTGCGAATTTGCCGTTTATTGACGTGTTATCCAAGGCGGATAAAACCGGATCGAAAGTCGCAGAAGTAAAAGAGCCGATCATTCATATACGCGGTGGCCGACCAAGAGGAGGGGCGGATACAGATAGCATCGGGTATTTTTCTTTAGAAGTTGGCAATAATGGTTTGAAGCTTTGATCTGGGTCGAAGTTTATTAAAAAATCGTCATGTAAATTAATGTGCGATGCAAAATAATTTTTCTTCTTTTCTCAGTAATTCAAATTTTATGATATAAATCAATGCATTAATTCGATTTTTGAAAAATTGTGCAGTGCACAATAATGGTTGACATAACAGGCTTGATGAATATATAAACATCATATTGTTGCAACGCAGCATAATTTGAGGTGATATTCGAAAGGCCTACTTATGAGCAATACAAAAGCGAAGACTGCTACTGGCGAAAAACCAACAGCAGATGTAACAAAAGATTTTGAAGTACTCCTGACTGCAAACCGTAAAACACTACAAGATGCGTTCTTGTCTGGTACCGATGCTGCCGAGGATGCTTTCAAAACAAGTAGTGAAGCATTTAAGACAAACTACGCAAAAGTTCTTAAAGACGGCAAAGAACAGATTTTGAAAGCCACAAAAACTCTTGGCGAAAATAAGTTTTATGACAACGAAAGCGCGGAATCATTATTTGAAGCCGGTTCTGCTGCTGTTGAAAAAACTGAAAAATTGGGCGCAGAGATCGTTGACTTCAACACAGGTCAAGTCGCTGATTATTTCGCCCTGACACGGTCAGTACTTGAAGCTGGCGATGTACAAAAAGCTGTTGAGCTGCAAACAAAATATGCGCGTAGCTCAGTAGAAGGATATGTTAGTGAAGTTAGTAAGTTGAACACAATGATTTTCGACGCAACTAAAACTTTGCTGGAACCTTTTGGCGCGACATTCACTGCCAATATGGAAAAATTCACAAAAAGCGCTTAAGTTCAGCGCCATTTAGTATGCCATCTCAGTATAGAGGCTCGGGTTTCCCGGGCCTCTTTTTTTTGCGTTGTGCTGATCTCTCATGCCATGGACTAGATCCGCAATGTTTAAAACGGAATGAAAATTCAGTGTCGCTGCGGGTTTTTCAAATTTATTTTATTTTTTTTGGGGTCAGTTTATCATTTATTTTGAAATTGCTGCTAAGATCTCTAACTATGTATAGGGGGGCAGTTTTGTCCGCTTTTAGCGTAATGCACAAAAAATGGTAAATACGGAAAATTAGTTCGTTGAAAAAAATGATGAGTGGTGACGACCATAATAATGACGATGACGGCGCTGGAACGGGTGTTGTAACTAAGATTAAACCCAAGGTTAAAAAGCCCTCCCTGTGGCGTGTTCTGTTGTTAAACGATGATTATACCCCGATGGAGTTCGTGGTGTTCGTTCTGCAACGATTTTTTGGAATGGACGAACAAGCCGCAGCCCAAATTATGTTGCATGTTCACCAAAAAGGGGTTGGGAATTGCGGTGTGTTTCCGTATGAAATCGCCGAAACAAAAGTATCTCAAGTAATTGATTTTGCAAGAAAAAATCAACATCCTCTTCAATGTACAATGGAGAAAGAATAGTGCCAGGATTTTCCAACTCTCTCGAAGAAAGCCTACATAGAGCAATCGCGTTGGCCACCTCACGTCGACATGAATTTGCCATGCTGGAGCATTTGTTATACTCCCTGACTGAAGATCAGGAAGCCACTGGTGTTATGCGTGCTTGCAACGTAAATCTTGAGCAATTACGTAGAGATCTTGATGAATTTATTACAGATGAGCTGGATGATCTGGTCATGGACGGTTTTGTTGAAGCAAGACCAACATTGTCTTTCCAACGAGTTGTACAGAGGGCTCTCATCAATGTTGAAAGCTCAGGCCGTGAAGAGGTAACGGGAGCCAACGTGCTCGTCGCAATTTTCTCAGAGAGAGAAAGCCACGCGGCCTACTTCCTTCAAAAGCAAGAGATGACCCGGCTTGATGCGATTAGCTACATAAGTCATGGGGTTGCAAAGGCCGCTGGCAAAGAAACAGCCCGCGTTGTCACTGGGACTGATAGTACATTTTCGTCTGAGAATAAAGAGGGACCTGAAGAGGATGACACCAATCCATCGACAGAATCTCTTGATGCTTATTGCGTCAATTTGAACGAAAAAGCGATTAAAGGGAAAATTGATCCCTTGATCGGACGCGAAGAAGAAGTGGACAGGACAATTCAAATCCTGTGCCGTCGTTCCAAGAATAACCCGCTTTATGTAGGGGACCCCGGTGTTGGTAAAACGGCCATCGCTGAAGGCCTGGCCCGTAAAATTGTGAATGGCGAGGTACCAGAAGTCTTGTTGCCTGCGGTAATCTATTCCCTTGATATG
>JAESSA010000003.1 GCA_016764355.1 Sneathiella sp.
CCATCGTCTGAGCACAGGATGATCTGTTAGTTTCGCGGCCCCGTCATATCGGACTTTCTGCCCCAGCAAGCAAGATGAAATGAGGATGCGATGCATCAAGGTGGCTCCAAATGTTAGACTTAAAACTAATTCCACGATGAAAATAAACCAAAAAAATCAAAAAGGAAAAAACTCTCCAACTGAATTGCTATGGATTTGGGAATAACTTAGCAAAACAATTCTCCCTATCTCCATAGCAATATATCAGTCTTCAATTGCGGTTACGCAACTTTCACTTCCATGAGAAATACTTCGATATCTGATTTTAGTTCACCTGCCAAGTCTCCTAACACATTAGCTGCGCCCAATGCCTGACTAGCTGCCGCGCCAGTCTCAGATGATTGGTTGGAAACTTCAGCAATGTTCAAAGATACATCGCTGGTGCCAACAGCAGCATCATTGACATTCCGTGAAATTTCACTGGTAGCAGCACTTTGTTCCTCAACCGCAGACGATACGCTGACCATTGACTCGCGAATGGATTTGATAATTGACTCAATATTGGAAATTGCTGAAACTGCACCCTTCGAGGCTTCCTGCATACCACCAATTTGATCGCCAATTTCTTTCGTCGCTCGAGTTGTTTGCGTCGCCAAGCTTTTAACCTCAGAAGCAACGACCGCAAATCCCTTACCGGCCTCACCAGCACGCGCGGCTTCGATGGTCGCGTTCAGGGCAAGTAAATTCGTTTGCCCCGCAATATCACTAATCATATCAACCACTTTGCTGACATTGCTGGCTAATACTGCCAAAGCGGATATGGCTGACGTAGTTTTCTCAGTCTCAGTCACGGCCTGTTCAGAAATGCCCGTGGCCTGCTGCACCTGCCGACTGATTTCATTGATTGAAGCCGACAATTCCGTTGCCGCGTCTGCAGCGGAGCCCACATTTGTCGACGCGACTTCAGAAGCTGAGGCAACGTTATCAGAAAGTGATTGAGAACGACCAGCTGAGCTGGTCATATTATTTGCCATGGATTGCATTTCTTCTCTAGAACCATCAAGTTTTTGCAAAACATTAAATATTTTTGTCTCAAAGTTGGAGATCAATTTTGTGACACGTTCGGTCCTTTCCTCACGCTCTACTGCCTGCGCATCTTGTTCTGACCGTTCTCGATCTTTGGTAAGTTGTTGCTCTTTTGCGTCTCGTTCCTCTATTTCACGTTTACGAATATTTGCATCGGCATCTTTTTCGGCCATTTCCAATCGTTTGTGCTCAATTGCATTTTGTTTAAAAATCTCAAGAGCATTTGCGATCTCGCCAATTTCTTCTGTCATTGAAGTATAGGGAATTTTGGTCTCCAAATTCCCCGTCGAGTGCTCTTTGACGATATGAGCGATACGACCCAATGGAAGGCGTACTGTATAGTTGAAGAAATATCCAAGAAAGCCAAGTATCACAAAACTTATCACAAGTATGCCGATGAAAACTGTCGTGACATTGCTATAGGTTTCATCGTTATAAGCCATATATTCATTGCCGCCGACAACATTAGTCTGCAACATGACAGCAAGTAACTCGTGAACCAGGCTAACCTGCTCTTCAAATGCGCCGGTGCTAAGTGAATTTGCGTCTTCATCACGGTTCACTCGACTATATTCAAGAACCTTATCATTAATTTTCAAAAATTCGTCATAGACGGTCAGGAACTTGTTAAAGGCTACCGTTTCCTCTCCCTCGTCGAGGGTCTCCTTAAAAATTGCAATAAAAGAAGTCGCTTTTTCCTTAGCCTTGGAAATGCGCTTTTCAATCAATTTTGTTGTCGCATCATCCGTTGTTATGATGTGATTTTTCTGGGCATAAGCAAGCAACAGGATCTGACGTTCAACACTGGTTAGCGCGACAATACTAGTAAGGTAATTTTCACCAATTACGTCACCGTTTTCTTTAACAGTGGCAAGGCCAGTTATTGATTTTATGGATATTGTGACAAGAACAATCACAAAAAACGCGAAGATAATTGCCAGTTTGGCTGTAATGGATAAATTTCTTATCAAAATCATTTAGAGGGCGCCTCTTCAATACAAATACTGTATTTTTAATTAATAACTATATAGACCTATTATCGCCATATAAGCATATTGCTAATATATTGTAAAATAATATACCGAAATATAGACGACATTTTTGCCCACATAATATTCTATTTTTTTATTACGATTGAGAAACTTAGTAAAAATAATGACTTAGCAAGCGCACATCCAAAATTAGACAATTCAAAAATTTTGAATGTAATAACACGTATCACCAATTTGTGAACTGCCTTGCTTGGAGAGTCTGTTGCCATGAGTAATTTTGGAGAGAATAAGCGAATGAATCCTCACTGTGGAGATAGATCCATAGTGATCACTGATACACCGCCCGGATATGAATTGACTGCAGTAAGGGGATATAATCCTAGACGCGTTGCCTAGAATTTTCTTCTGACATTCTCTGAAGAAGAAATACAAATTTATACAGCTAATCTTGAGCGACTTGTGAGAGAAGGACAGCCAGAAGCATAGACTAATGATATTTGTAGTCTATGACTAAAAATTGCAAATTTTGATTGTTTCGAATATCTGAATTATCTGCTGGTGCAACCGATTATACTGTTAGGAAACATATACCTAAACATCACGCTAATAACATGCTTATTGATGCATTTAAAAGAAAAACTGATAAATATCAGGTAGAAGGATGGTTTTGCCGGTTGGAAATCAGTTTTTATTCGTGTTTTTTCCCGTGATGGATTGAAGGCACAAGAAGCTCAGGAAAAAGCAACATTTCTAATGGCTGCAATTCAAGACGCTCTGCTTCTGTCCAGAGTGGAACAGTCCTCCGCCCCCTTAAAAGGGGTGGGAAATCAAAAGGCTTTTTTCTAAAATCTGAGGAAGCTTATTACTTAAGGGCCTTGCTTGCCTCTAGGTAGGTATCACAAACCTCCTGCTTTTCTTTATTCCCCTCATTTTTCTTCATGCAAGCTTGGTATTGTTCAACCAATTCCATTCGGCGTAGTGTTTTTTCTTCTTCCGCTCTGGCTGCATCTTCTTGTGGGGTGGAGCAACTGGAAACAACAAAAGCCACTACGAAAAGCACTGCTAATCTTGTCAATTTCATCTGTGATCATCCTTAGTTTAATGGAAAGAACTTCATTTAAAACGTACAGGAAAGACCCAACAAGGAATCTGCGGGTTATGATACTTGAACTAACACGGAACTTTATACTTGCGAAAACCCTAACATTAATCTTGTAACGTGCGCAAATACGAATTGGGCGTCACACCATACACCGATTTGAACCGCCGGTTAAAGTGACTCAAATCTGCAAATCCATAATCAAAGACTACGTCATTCAGAGAGAGAGATTTTTCCAGCGCTTTGCGTGCCTGATTAACTCGGTGATTTAGAACATACTGATAAGGGGTGATACCAATTTGCTCTCGAAACAAACGGAGAAAATGGAATTTAGATATATTGATCTCATCGCTTATCTCATCGAGCGTGATATCTCCTCGAATATTCTCGTGGATATAGTCTCTTGCTTTTAGAATAAGGTGGTCCACAGAGCTCCTTGATCGCGTTTTATTTATTTTTCCATTTTGCCCCACAAGAATGTCAGCCATTTTTAATAGCTCAGACTCTTGCTCTAGTAGATCATTATCTCCGTCCCTTATACTGCTCGCCAAATTTAACAGGCTCTCTCTCAAACCGGCATAACTGACTACAGCATCAGAAAAATGGATTTCTTGTTTTTGGGGAAGGCATGCTGCACCAAAATATTGGTTCATCAGATTGGCAGGCACATAAAGCATAAAGTAAGTCAGGGCTTCATTCCCCCCTGAATTACCGTCGTGAATGTCTTCAGGATTAAATAAAATTACATTCCCTACGTTGCTTTGGTGATATTCACTTTGGCTGAAAAAATTCTGCTGACCAGATAAGGTGACACCAAATGAATATTCTTCATGAGAGTGGCGAGCATAGTTAAACCCTTCCATCTGTGCATACAAAAGGGTCACGCCGTCCAGACATCGACTTTTTTGAAACTCAAACTTCTCAGAATTCGCCATCGATCACCAACTACATACATTAGGGATGCATTTTTGCACCCTTGGTTATTTTATCCACAATTTTTTTATCCGCCACAAGACCAATCCCGACGATGTTTGCTGTGTCGGGCGAATACTCCTTAAAGACCGCACGATTTGCATCATCATGCCCCGTTGAAAACATTTCCTCAATGTAAACCGCTGCTTTAACGTTTCTTGAAAGAGCACGTGAGTGTATTTTTTGCAAAACACCCCCATCCGCAGCCAAAACTATAATTGGCTGCACTGACAGGCTGGAAAATTGATTATTTACCGCATCCACATAAGGCTCTCCAGCCATCTGTGGATTTTCGGACATTATTCCTGTTGCAAGAAAAGCTGTCACATTTAACTTCTGCCATGTCAATAAATCCTGCCTGATAATGATCGCGGTTTTCGTTTGAAATTCCATAAACTTGCTGCCTGCCTTATCAAAATTTTTCTCAATTTAAGGGAAGGCAGATCCAAAATCTTGGACATTATTGCTATTCCCGATGTCAGCTGAAAAAGGCACAAAAAAAGGCAGCCCTTTATGCAAAAGCTGCCTTTTCAAATTCTGTCACTGTGATTTTAAATCAGGATGCTTCCTGTTCAGGGAAATCACGCTCAGCATCATCAGCATTCTCGCCGCCCTCTGCGGTCACTTCATCAAGCATGCCCAAAGCGTGCTTATACAGGTCAATCATATATTCCTGCTCTTGATACTCAGCTTTGTCCATCTTACGAAATTTTAAGATCGCTCGCATGGCCTTCACATCGAAGCCTGTACCTTTTGCTTCCGCAAAAATTTCTTTCAAATCATCTGAAAGTGCTTTCTTTTCTTCTTCCAAGCGCTCAATGCGCTCGATGAAAGATAATAAGTGATCTGCAGCAACACCGCCCACATCAACCATGCTCATACCTCGTTTGTGTCACATTCCATGTGAATTTCAATTTTCTGAAGGCTGGTGTAGCATTTTTTTTCACCAGCCGCACAAAATTTCAGAATTTTTTTGAATTAATGCCCAGAATGGCTTTTTTCAAATTTCGCCTTTTGTTCATCCGTCGCCGCTGTTTGATGTTTGGTTTTCCATTCATCATAGGGCATACCGTAAACAATTTCCCGGGCAGCATCTTTATCAAGCTCAATTCCCTTTTCTGCAGCCGCTTCCTGATACCAACGGGACAAACAATTTCGGCAGAATCCTGCTAAATTCATCATATCGATATTTTGAACATCTTCTCTTTCCTGAAGATGCTTACGGAGCCGCCTGAAAGCCGCAGCTTCTAATTCCAGCGTTGTTTGATCAGTCATTTTCCCACCTGTTTATATAACTACCTCTTAGTTTAGCCCTGTCACCGTCTCTTTCAAGACCTGATCTACAACTTTATGCAAAGCTTGCTTACTTTTCATGCCAGCATCTTTTGCTTTCTTATACACATCCAATTGCCGCTCCGCAGACGTACCCCGCGCGAGGATTGTCCGAACGTGCAGCACTTCTTTTGTGCAACCCAGTGCATCCGCATCTTCTTCAACCAAACCAATAATTTCTTCGATCAAATCTTTGGTCGGCACTTGCCCCGGTATCCCAAGATCAATCAAGCTTCCCTCAACCCCAAATCGCTGGGCCAACCAACGATTTTCCGCGACTAGGGTTTGTGGATAGACACGCCATCTCTGATTTTTTCGCCGCAACCGGTAGAGCATCCGCAGCAAGCAAGAATACAATGCTGCAATACAGAGCGTATCTTCTGCCAAAGAACACACATCGGTTATACGCATTTCAAGGGTTGGAAATTTGGCTGAAGGTCGGAGATCCCACCAGATTTTGGATGCATCTTCAATAGACCCGGCCTCCACCATTATATTGACAAGTCTTTCATACTCTCCGTAGCTATCGAACCTGTCGGGGACGCCCGTTCTGGGCAGGCTGTCAAAGACACTCAGGCGATAAGATTTAAGGCCGCTGACCTCTCCCCTCCAAAAGGGGGAGGATGTACTGAGTGCCAGTAAATGAGGGAGGAAATAAGAAACCTGGTTCATCAAGTCAATCCGAACCTCTGGCTCTTCGATGCCGCAATGGACATGCATGCCACAAATCATCAGACGCCTGACGACAGCCTGCAAATCCTCTGCGAGAATATCATACCGTTCTTTTGCTGTATGCTTGAGCAAGTGCCAGTCCGCAAAAGGATGGGTTGATGCGGCCATGAGACCGAGGCCATGTTTCTGCGCGACTTCTGATACGGTAGACCGTAGCTCGAACAAAGCCTCACGTGCTTCAGTAATATTTGCACAAACAACGGTCCCGATCTCAATTTGAGATCGCAAAAATTCAGGCGTCACTTGATGCTGAGGAAGTCGCCTCTGACATTCTGCTAAAATTTCCGGCGACGGATCAAGCGCCAGATCCCGTGTTTCAGGATCAACCAACAGATATTCTTCTTCAATCCCGATCGTAAAAGAAGGCGATTTCTGTTTAATCATCATTATGTACGTCCTTCTGCCCGAACTTTAAGAAACCGCGCGTCGTTTCAAAAGCTGATTAATCACATCAACCATAAGGTTTGACCATAATTCAGCACCGTGATGAGTATCAATCAAGTCTTGACGAATTTCGATCACAACATGTGGAATACCCCGGTCTGTACCATGTGTGTTCATTGTATAGCCGTAAGGTTCCTGTGCAGAATAAGGCTCATTGTCCCCGACAACTAGCGCCGGGTTTTTACGCAAAATCTCTAACATAGGCGCTGAAATTCGGTTATCGTCTGCCCACAAAACCCCAATATGCCAAGGACGTTCAAATCCGTTCATAACCGGCGTGAAACTATGCATTGAAATAACTAGCGGTTCCGCGTGGTTTTTTACCATCTGATCAAGCAAGGCGGTGACTTGATCATGATAAGGCGTAAAATACTGATCAATGCGTTTTTGTTTGTCGGCTTTTTTCAAACCCTCATTTGCAGGAACTCGAACGCCATCGCTCTCAACAGGCATAGCAGCAGGATCGTCGTTGTATCTATTGGGATCAATTAGCAAACGAGAAAATGTTGAGAAAATCGCAGGGGCCCTCAGCTTCTCGCTCATGCGGCTGGTGACGTCCTCAATACCGATATCCCAAGCAACATGGCGTCGAAGCAATGCGGGATCGTCGATGCCCAATGTCCCGAATTCTTCAGGAATATGCCTACTGGCATGATCGGCAATCAAAAAAATCGGAGACGCACTCTCCGCATTCATTATCTTAAAGGGTTTTGTCATGGAATAAATACTGGCAATGAGAAATCGATGATATTAAAGAGTTATCATATCCCACATTTTGAAAAAGAAGAAAAGGATTTGAACGCGCCTTTTCTTAACTATGCCATTTTTCTTCTATCGCCCGCGCAATACCTTCGAAATCGGCTTCCTTGTCCATCATTCCATCGGGGGCCAACCACCAATCAGCCATTTCATTATTAAAATAGGCGACAGGATCTGACACGCCTTGCTGTCCCAATTCTTCTATTCTGGTAACGGCCCAATTATAAGTATAAAGCTTTCCCTCTTCCGACTTACGCATCGGGAATGTGACAGTGAGGCGAGGTTCAGCCTGTGCGGAACTGCGGGCATTCCGGCTTATTGAAGCTTGGGTTCTAAAGGGATTTGACGGCCGAACATTCATTATTTTCCAATAGCTTTGCACAACAAGACTTCGCATAGCCTTCAACCACGGGATAACATGAAACCGGAATTCAGCCACCACAACACCGATACAGTCAGCCATAAGCATGAGCGATTTATCACCTGCTTTATATGCTTTTCTTATCATGTGCTTCCGAATCCAGTTACGATATTTATTTTCCCTCATACAGGGGATTTAAAGCATTTATTTCGTTAAATTTTCCTTAACAAAACCGTGTCTGCGCAAAAATCTAAATACTCACTCTCCTTTACACGCGAAATTTCACTCATGTATGAAAATATGAAAATTTACGAAAACAAAACGAAACCAAATCAATACTATTTTGCTTTTCATGTTCCGACTAAAGTGTTAATGTCACTAAAGTTCAAATTTATTCAGTAATATACTGTGTTTATTAGATAATACGCCTATACTTTATCCAATCTATTCATAAGAAGTTCAATAATGCGCAGACTTCGTAAAACCAAAATTGTTGCTACTCTAGGCCCCTCCAGTTCAGATGCGGAGACAGTTGAAAAGCTCCATCTTGCAGGTGCGGATGTATTTCGCTTGAACTTCAGTCATGGGGAGGCAAGTGACCATAAGTCTCGCTACGACATCATTCGAAATCTTGAGAAAAAAGTAGGACGCCCTATCGGAATTCTTGCGGATTTACAAGGCCCCAAGATTAGAGTTGGCCGCTTCGCAGCTGGTAGTATCGAGCTTAAAAAGGGCACAAAATTTCGGCTTGATTTGAAGGATACAGATGGTGACATCAATCGGGTATCCCTTCCTCATCCGAAAGTAATGGCCTCCCTTGAGGAGGGAACGGACCTCCTGCTGGATGATGGCAAGCTAAAGCTCTGCGTCTCGAAAGCAGGATCCGACTATGTCGATTGCGAAGTTATCATTGGCGGAAAATTATCCGATCGAAAAGGCGTTAATATCCCCAATACTATTGTGAATATGAGCCCGCTGACCGACAAAGATCGTCGCGATTTGGATTATGCGTTAGAACTTGGTGTCGATTGGGTTGCCCTCAGCTTTGTACAGCGTGCCGAAGATATTGCAGAAATCAAAAAAATTGTCGCCGGCCGTGCAGGTGTCATGGCCAAAATCGAAAAACCAACCGCCGTTGAAAATCTGGATGGCATCATTGAGCTTTCCGATGCAATCATGGTGGCGCGCGGTGATCTTGGTGTCGAAATTCCTCTGCAAGAAGTCCCATCCATTCAAAAGCTCATTATTGGAAAAGCAAAAGAAGCTGGAAAGCCTGTAGTTGTTGCAACCCAAATGCTTGAAAGCATGATCACATCGCCCGTCCCAACGCGCGCTGAGGTAACCGATGTTGCCAATGCCATATATGACGGCGCGGATGCGGTAATGCTTTCTGCTGAAAGTGCTGCAGGTGACTATCCAATAGAAGCCGTCACAATGATGAGTGATATCGCGGTAGAGACCGAAAAAGATCCCAACTATCGTAAAATCATGGAAGCAAAACACGGCTCACTTGAGGCGACCACTGCGGACGCTATAAGTGCAGCAGCATCGCAAGTTGCACATACGATTAGTGCATCCGCTATTGTAACTTATACAACTTCGGGCTCCACGGCTTTGCGGGCATCAAGAGAACGCGGGGACACAACGGTCCTCGCCCTCACCCCATCCATACATACTGCACGTCGGTTAGCCCTCGCATGGGGATTGCATTGCGTTCATACAAAGGATGCTGAGAACTTTGCCGAGATGGTAGAGAAAGCATGCAACACTTGCTTTAAAGAAGGCTTTGCACGCCCCGGTGACCGGATCGTTATAATGGCGGGCGTGCCCTTTGGAACACCTGGATCAACCAATATTTTGAGAATTGCCTGGGTTGGTGAAAAGCCACTTTCCTAATTGAAAGCGCGGAGGGTCAAGCTTTCCGAGCCTCCAACTTAATCCGCAAATATTGGATTTTTTTGGAAATCACAGGCATATGCGGATTGAGCTCAATGGCCTTTTCAAATGCTTGAAGTGCCTTGTCATATTGCTCCAACCGCTCATAGATGTGACCGAGACCTGCCAAGGCACCAAAGTGGCGTTGCTCTAGCTCTAATGTCTTACCAACATCCGCAAGCGAGCCTTCTAAATCTCCTAGTAAAAACCGAACTGTCGCCCGCTTATTCCAGGCCTCGGCATATAGAGGATCCATTTCTATGATTGCGGTAAATAGGAATGCAGCTTGTTTAAAGCCTCCTGACATCATCTGGTGCACGGCCTGAAACATAAGAAGATCAACAGTATCACTCTCCGAAGAGAGCCAGATTTGCCAAATGGATTGCTCTATAACTTCAGCCTCAACACGATTGTTGGCATTTAGGAGATTTTCAAATAACGGTTCAAGTCGCTGATCATCTTGCCGAGCGGCAACAGAGCCAATACTAAAGAATAAAACCACATATATGAACGTCACTATTTTAATATATTTCATAATACTTATATAGTGCGCTTATTACGCTAGACAAAATTTTAATAAGACAGTGAAGCAATCATCATATTTAATTAATCTCGACAGGTTTAGGCCCACCAGTTGCCCAATCAAGCAGCTCAATTGTATGAATAACCGGAATGTCCATATCAGACCCTATCTGCGCAATACAGCCAATATTACCAGCCGCTACCACGTCAGGCGCAACAGAAGCGATATTTTTTACTTTACGCGTTTTCAACCTTCCAGATAATTCAGGTTGCAGCAGATTATAAGTTCCAGCCGATCCGCAACATATATGAGCTTCAGGTACAGACAGCACTTCAAAACCAACTTTTTTTAGCAGATCCGCGGGCGTATTTTTGATTTTCTGACCATGCTGCAATGAACAGGCCGAATGATACGCCACCCGTAAGCCAGGTTGGAAATTTTCTATATTAAGGTCCAAACCAGCGAGGAATTCAGTGATATCCATAGCAAGGGATGCCACATCCTTTGCCATTTCCGCCATTGCAGGATCCCCCACAAACAAATGACCATAATCCTTAACGGTCGTACCGCAGCCAGATGTATTAATAATTATGCCATCCAACCCTTCAGATTTCATTTCAGCATGCCAAGCCTTAATATTATTGCGGGCGAAATCAAGCGCAGGGTCTTGCCTCCCCATGTGAAGTGATAGTGCCCCGCAGCAGCCCGCATCTGGTGGAATAACCACCTCGATATTATGGCGCTGCAATATTCTAATGGTTGCATCATTGATTTGGGGCGACAGTACCTTCTGCGCACACCCTGTCATCAGAATTACCCTTTTCGCACCAGATTTCGCTTTATGTACAGGACGTTCATCCAACCTTGACCTTTTAGGAAGAGAGCCCGGTGCCATTTCAAGCATCGCCCGCAAACGCCCATTAAAAAGCCCCTTTAGCGGCTTCATTATAGCCGCCCCACGAAGGGCAAGGCGAAACAGAGCTGGTCTTGGTAAAACAAGCCCCAAAACGGCCCGCAGTGCACGCTCAAACAATGGCCTTTGATAGCTGCCTTCTATATATTCGCGCGCATGATCCACCAAATGCATATAGTCCACCCCGGATGGACAAGTCGTCATGCAAGACAAGCAAGATAAACACTGGTCGATATGTTTAACAGTCTCTGCCGGTGCAGGTTCCCCACTTTCCAGCATTTGTTGGATCATATAAATACGCCCGCGCGGGCTATCGCGTTCATCCCCAAGTTCAATATAGGTTGGGCAGGTTGCAGTACAAAAACCACAATGGACACATTTGCGCAAAATATCATTGGATTGCGCAAATTTTGGATCCGCTAATTGTGCGAGTGAGAAGTTTGTTTTCATCAGTTAAATCTCAACAATCGGATACATGCGTTCAGGGTTAAGAATTCGCTGAGGATCATAACCCTCGCGAATACGTTCAGAAATCTTAGCAATCACTGGATTTTGTGGCTGGAAAGGAGGAATCTCTTTTCGAAGTTGTTCCGATGCCCGAATTAACGTGGCGTGACCACTGCCCTTCAAATTTTTACGAATGATTGTATTTCCAGCATTTTCAATCCCCTCTGGGACAGAAACCCAAACAAGGCCACCGGCCCAATCAAGGAAGTATTCCAACCCGGATAAAGCCGAACTAATTGCCTTCACATATGCTGGAGCATTTGAAGGAGGAATTGATATTTTCCATATATTGGATTTCAGGTTTTCAGAAAATGGCCGAACATCGGACAAATATTTCCATAACGCACGAGACCGGTGACCATGTAATTCCTCTACATGCCCCTGCCCCTCAAACAGCTTCAACAAAGCTGTACACCGATATTCGACAGAAGGGGCTGGACCTTCAATTTTAAGGGCAACTGCCGGGGCGTCTCCCTCCAGATAGTCAATTCCAGTTTTTGTTGCAATTACAGCTGGCATATAGGCGGCGGCGCTCACCTCATGAACAGACGACAAGGCATCGCGCATTATCGCGACGGACGCCTCTAACGTGACGCCATAGACCAAAACTGTTCTGATTTTCTCAGATTTTGGCAGCACCTTAAATGTTAGACTTGTACAAATCGCTAGAGTGCCGTAGCTGCCCGCCACAAGTTTACACAAATCATATCCCGTAACATTCTTCATCACGCGGCTGCCGGTTTGAAAGGCTTCTCCGCGCCCTGTAAAACCATTCACTCCCAGCAAATGATCTCGGGCCGCCCCTGCCTTTATCCGGCTAGAACCTGATAGATTAGGGACAAAGACGCCTCCTAGTGTTCCAAGCCCCGCGGGTTGCCCTAATAAGGGGCCATAATCTGGCGGTGTGAAGGCAAGCTGTTGGCCTGATGCCGCCAATTCCTCTTCTACCAGAGTAACCAACGTTCCCGCCTTGGCCTTCATAACCAATTCAGCGGGCTCGTACATCTCAATCCCGCTCAAACCTGAAAGGCTCAGCGTTGCATCCACATCCATAGGACGACCAAGTGCCACTTTGCTATCATTCCCGGCAATCGCTAAGCGCTTACTGTTCGACAAAGCCCATTGCAGAAGATCTAACACTTGGTCTTCTGCCGTGATGTTAAAAATTTCCATCTCTTAGAACCTTGGGATATCAGGGAAAGGAAGCGCGCCGTTATGAACATGCATTTTACTAAGCTCAGCGCAGCGATGCAGTATAGGGAAGACTTTACCGGGGTTGAGGCGTCCATCAGGATCAAAAGCACATTTCAAGCGTTGCTGCTGCTTTAAATCAGCTTCTGAGAACATTTCATTCATCAAGTCGCGCTTTTCAACACCAACACCATGCTCTCCCGTTAGTACACCTCCAACTTCAACGCAAAGCCTTAGGATATCAGCACCGAACTCCTCACATTTTTCAAGCTCCCCAGGAATATTCGCATCGAACAGGATTAAGGGATGTAAATTACCATCCCCTGCATGGAAAACATTTGCCACCCGCAAGCCATAATGCTCGGACAACTCCCCCATGCGGGCTAACACTTTGGGCAATTGATTTCGGGGTATTGTACCATCCATGCACATATAATCTGGTGATATCCGACCGATGGCAGGAAAGGCCGCTTTCCGCCCGGCCCAGAACGTTAACCGTTCCTCTTCACTTTGGCTCAGTTTGATAACTGTGGCCCCGCATTCCTTGGCAATTTTCTCAATGGCTTGATTGTTGTGCTCAATCTCGACTTCTGGGCCGTCCAGCTCGACAATCAATAAGGCTTCCACATCTAGCGGATATCCAGCATGACAGAACTCTTCTGCCGCATGGATAGCGTAATAATCCATCATTTCCATGCCAGCAGGAATAATGCCAGCGCCAATGATTTTCCCCACACACTCACCCGCCTGTTCGCTTGAGGGAAAACCGATAAGTTGGGCGGAGATATGCTTAGGGCTTTTAAGCAAACGGACTGTCACTTCAGTAATAACGCCTAGCAAGCCTTCTGAACCTGTCACCACGCCCATCAAGTCATAGCCTTCAGCGTCAAGATGCTTTCCGCCAAATTGTATAATATCGCCGTCCATGGTGATCATTTCGACCCCAAGAACATTATTCGTCGTCAGGCCGTATTTAAGGCAATGCACGCCCCCTGAATTTTCAGCAACATTGCCACCGATTGTACAAGCGATCTGGCTGGATGGGTCGGGAGCATAGTAAAAACCATCGGCCTTCACTGCATCGGTAATGGCAAGATTTGTAACGCCGGGCTGAACAACGGCACATCTGTTCTCATAGTCGATTTCGATAATTTTGCTGAATTTTGCAAGCCCCAGAAGCACCCCATCAGCCAAAGGCAAGGCTCCGCCAGATAAAGAAGTACCGGCACCGCGGGGCACAACATTCACCCCTTCGGTTTTACAGAATTTAAGAATTTCACAGATTTCTTGCTTGGTTTCTGGTAGCACGGCAACCATCGGCAGTTGCCTGTAAGCGCTCAAGCCATCACATTCGAATGCCCGAAGGCCTGCCTCTTGATCAATCACCCCATTTGGATTTTGAACAATTTCCTTAAGTCTACGGACCAGCATATCTCTTTTTTCAAGAACTGATTGGTCTGGAAGTGGCATTTTCACAGTGGGGCCCTACTCTCTTACAATGAGGGCATAGTATAGCAGAGAGCAGACACAAAAAAACCGCATCTGACGAGCAGAGCGGCTTTTTTCACAATCCAGAAAATCAGCTGTCCAGAAAACTGGCTAGCGACATTCAATCGAAGAGCTAAATGAATTAGCCCTGACGCGCTTTAAAGCGTGGATTAGTTTTATTGATAACGTAAACCCGTCCTTTACGACGAACTACGCGGCAATCGCGATGCCGTTTTTTGGCGGACTTAAGTGAATTGATTACTTTCATGGTACAGACCCCAAAAAAATGTTCTTTAATTTGAAGCCGGAACATACTGAGCGCTTGGTCTTCTGTCAATGAAGAAAAAACGTTTAAATGCAATACTTTCCAAATGACGACGTTTCTTCATAATTTCACTCAGGAGAGGCCCAATTTGGGTGCAAAGCGACACTTTCAAAGAAATTAGACGCCTCATTTCTCTTCAAAATTTAAGACATATCAAAGAGACTTAAGAATCTTATATCCCTGTCGCTCCGTTAAATAATTTCGGCTGGAACCCGAGCATAGACCCTGAAGACTTTCAAAGAGCCAGCTTCCATCGCCTTAACCCTTGCTGTCCACAATTCACCTTCTCTCAAGACCCAATTGTGAAGATGGCCGCTTTTCGCACCCTTGCTCGTTTGCAAAGCGTATGCAGAGAATGCTTTTAGGACATTCGCTTTATATTCTTCCGTAGTATCTTCCGCTATGCTCACCTCGAAACCGGCCTTGGTAAGCATTTTTCGAGCTTGCTTCACATCAAGCAGATGAGGCCTATCCGGCTCCGCTGCAAACCATTCTTGAATTGCGGGATCTTCCTCTCCCAGACCATCCAACATGTAGTCGGACATCATGAACTGGCCTTCAGCCTTCATCATGCTATGAATTCTATTAAAGCAGGTTTGTTTGTCTTTAACACAAAAGAGTGCTTCTGAAGCATACGCCACATTTGCCGATTTCTCTTTTGGTTTAAAATCCTCAAAATCACTTTTGATATATTTGATGTAGCGGAACATACCAGCCATTTTGGTCATCTCGGTACTAGCACCAACCAAATCGTCGTCTTCTTCATACGCATCAACATATGCATCAAACTGATCGACAACCCAATGAGCGAAACCGCCTAGGCCAGATCCAAGTTCTGCGACACTCATGGTTTTATTCACGCCCATAGGCATGGTTAATCTCGTTTTGACATTATCAGGAATGCAACGCGTCATTCCGTCGCCAAACAAAGTTATCACAGACTTCTGACGGCTTACAGACCACCCCTTTACAGTTGGTGGACCATCATCGTCGGTAGGCAAGTCGTCAAAAACCTCTGCAGGCTTTGACTTCTGTTTTACCTCATAGCCATCCCACCACAACTTCATACGCTGCTTCAATGGCTTCTTGCTATCAGATTCTGTTTTTATTTTTTCCGCGTCGACACTCATCCACAATACCTATCGCAGTTCACTCTCACCAATGGTAAAAGGCACTTCACAACATACAAGAACTTGTACTATATAATTAAATAATGTCAGAAAAATATTAACCTTATGTAAACATCACAAACGCAGTTTCTCTAAACATTAACTATATGTATTCTTCTCTTAACTCTCGTTTCAAGATTTTCCCAATCGTGCTCCTTGGAAGGTCATCCCGAAACTCAACACCTGAAATTCTTTGAGTTTTTCCAAGTCTCTCATTAACCCAGCTCTTAATATCATTAGAACTGCCATTAGCATTTTCATTCAACACAACAAGCGCTAAAGGAGTTTCCCCCCATTCTTCACTTGGAATACCAATAACAGCCACATCTTTCACGGATTCATGAAGCATCAATTCCGTTTCTATATCCGCAGCATAGATGTTAAATCCACCTGAAATGATCATATCCTTGATGCGATCAAGCAAATACAAGAAACCATCCTCATCAAAACGGCCCATATCACCACTTTTAAAGAACTTTTTCCCATCAGGTGCCATCCAAAGCATGGCATCCGTCAAATCTGGGCGATTATGATAGCCCGTCATCATTGCATCTGATCGTCCAACGATTTCACCAATTTCCCCTTGTGGCAATTGATTACCCGCCTCGTCAATGATCCGCAAGTCAACGCCTTCACCAGGCTTACCAACTGACGCTAATTTGTCTGGAAATTCTGTTACGGATAACGCCGTTCCAATTCCACCTTCGGTCAATCCATAAATCTCAATTAATTTACCCGGCCACCTATTCAATGCATCTTGTTTTACGCCCTCTCGCAAGGGCGCGCTTGTTGACATTTTCAACTCAAAATTACTTAAGTCGTATTTATCAAAATCCTCGTGGGCAAGAATGCGCTGATATTGAACAGGGACCAGCATCGTATGACTTACTTTTTCAGTTTCCGCCAAATCTAAAAACTTTACCGTATCAAATTTTGGCATCAACACAACGCGTCCGCCAAGGGCCAGCGTTGGCAGCAAGGCTACAAGCGTTGTATTGGAATATAACGCAGTTGAGATTAATGTCACCGCCTCGCTGGAGAATCCCATCGCCTCAAATCTGACCACATGCTGATTACGCATATAATGGCTCTGTTCAATTCCCTTGGGCACACCAGTGGTTCCTGAACTATAGATCAAGTTGAAAGGATCTTCAGGTAGGATGTCAACAATCAGATCTTCCGCCGATGCCCCATTAATCAAGTCAGAGTAGCTCTGCCAGCCGTCCTCGACAAAGTCAAAAGCGATATAACCATCACCCGAAACCGTATCAACGTCGCCCTTAAAAGGGATGATTAGATCTTTTGCCGAATTGGAGACAAAAACCATACTTGCGCCACTATCGCGGACCATTCCAGCCAATTGCAAAGATGATGCCATACCAGACAAGGGAACAACACAGAGGCCTGCCTGCAATGCACCCAAGAACACTTCTACATATTCCACGCTGCTTTTAGCCAGTACGGCAACCTTGTCTCCGCGGCCAAGCCCTCTGGACTTAAGTGTATTGGCCACCTTGTTTGTCTGAGGCAGTAGCTCAGCCCATGTGCACACCCGCTCTTCAACCTTCAGCACGTCCATATCTGGAAAGGCTTTCGCCATAGCTCGAATACGCTCAGGATAAGCCGAAAAATCGTTCAAATCGTCTGTATCGTTGAAAAGTTTTGTTTTGAGTGCCGGCGTTCCGCTCATGTCATGCTCCTACAATTACTTAAAGACTATGTCCAACTGACACAAAACTCACCAAGTTAGACGCAAAAATTTGCAACAGAATAGTCACATCACAAACGAATGCCAACGATCATTTATAAAGTCAGAAAATTGCTGCAAATTATTCCGTGTTTTTACTTGAATAAGGACGCGGTAACGCCGTCATTATCCTGAATAAACTTCATGACGGTTGTCGCCATAAGTGTACCTGCCGATTTGTCTATTATCACTTTACCAAGGGGTAGCATCGCAAACCCGTCCCCCCCACGTGCAACATAGTCATTGGTAGCAATAGTGTATATTTTCGAAGGATCGAGAGGCGATCCTTTGATGCTAATATTACCAACCCTACTCCCTGCAAGCTTAGTTGCGTCAAAATCATAAGACAGGCCAGAATACTGCCCAAACCGCCCGGCTCCTTCTTCAACTTTAGAGACACCATGCTCCACAAGCTGCCGAACATTTTCGCCCGAAATCTCAAGGAGGACGGTTACGTTTCCAAAAGGCAGTTCTTTTAAAATATCTTTCCGGGTGAGTTCTGATCCCGCTCCGTATTCGCGATCCCCACGAATGCCGCCGCCATTGGTAAACCCAAAATCAGCACCAACTTCTCGTTTCATTGCTAAAGCGATCAATTCCCCAAACTTAGTCTGCTTCGTGCGAACAGTCATACGCCGCGTATCAAGTTGCAACTCAGATTTACCAACGACAATGTTTAGCTTCTCATCAAGTGTTTCTTCCAATCCCTGCACCATTGTCTCAATGCTCTGATCGGCAGCAACGCCCGCAGTCGTCAAGATTTTCCAACTTGGAATAACAGACAAGTATTTTTTACCGCGTTTCTCTTTGTGCTCCACGATCAAATCCAAAACCCCGAGATATCGAAGATCTGATCCAGCCTGCAAGATTGCAACACCATTTTCAACAGACGCAAAAGTACGGTGATCATGACCACCTAAAATTAGGTGCAATCCCTTAACCTCTTTCGCCAAGCGAATGTCATCAGACAAGTCCATATGGGTCAGGGCAACAATAATATCTGCACCATCAGATTTAAGATGGGAGACTGCCTTTTTCGCTGCCTCGATAACGTCAATGAAGACGACATTCTCGCCCGGCGACGATAAAGAGACGGTCTCAGGTGTCGTTAAGCCAAAGAAACCTACTTTATATCCCGCAACGTCTTTAACCAGATAAGCCTTTGCCCCAGCAAATTGGGCGCCATCGGCCTCTTGAATGTTTGTTCCAAGCCAAGGGAACGCACTTTCTGCGACTCTGTTCTTCGTAACCTCAGGGCCAAAGTCAAATTCATGATTACCAAAAACCGCAACATCCATTTTGATGGCATTCATCATCTGGATCATCTCCACCCCTTTCGACAAACCTGACATAAGGGAGGGAGAGATAAGGTCGCCGCCAAATGTCGTTATGGAATGAGGGGAGCGCGTTCGTTCTGTCTTGAGTAGAGTTGCTAATTGAGGAAAACCGCCAAATCCTTTTTTTGCCGTCAACTCTCCCATATCATTTGTGTGAAGAAAGGTTAGCTTAGTACTCTCCGCATGTGCCGGAATTGCGATCGTCACAACAAGCAACAATAACAAAATTAACGCAAAATTTTGGCCTGCACATATAAAATTCTGTTTCATCAGCGTCCCCTTTTCAACCTGTTTATCTTAAATTATATCATAAAAAATACCGCAACAGCATAACGTGAGAGCAAGTCGCGCCCTGAAAATTTACGCTGCCTGCGCGTTGTTATTCTTTCCTTCAATCCTTATGCTGCTAAATACAGAAAAGGATTGTTCATGTTTACTCTTCACCCGCGACTAAAAGCAGATACTATTCTTATCCAAAAACTGACGGTATCCAGTCTCTATTTGTTAAATGATAGCCGTTATCCATGGGTTGTCATCGTGCCAGAGAGAGACGCGCTTACGGAACTACATGATCTAACCCCAGCAGATTATACAGCCGTCATGGAAGAAGTCCGGCACCTGTCCCGAGTCTTATTTGACTGTTTTAATCCCAAAAAAATCAATGTCGGGGCACTGGGCAATCTCGTTCCCCAGCTTCATATTCATATCATTGCCCGGCAAATTGAAGACCATGCTTGGCCTGGCCCTGTTTGGGGCGTCGGTGAGGCAATTCCCTACACCCAGAAATCATGCGAGCAATGCATTTCGGAAATTCGACAAAAACTAGAAATGAAAC
>JAESSA010000004.1 GCA_016764355.1 Sneathiella sp.
GCTTGTAATATTCTGCAAGCCGGTCTCTTAAACCGTCCAGACCTTCTGTGACGAGTTCGCCATCAGTAAAAGCAAGTCCTTTAGCGCCCATATCGACTTTAATGCCAGGAATGATACCTTGATCGCTTAAAACTTCAGCAAGGCGGCGTCCGTCTTTTGCTGTTTGGCGAAGGGTTTCATCATACAAAATCACACCACTGATATAGTCGGAGATTCCTTCGGCTGTGAAAAGCATTTCGCGATAGTCGCGGCGGGATTCATCCGTGCTTTCAACGCCAATACTATCCAAGCGCTTCTGGATGGTTCCGGTGCTTTCATCAGCAGCCAGAATACCTTTGCTTGGGGCAACAAGCTTAAGTGCAATTTCTTCCATGTCGTATTCGCTCATTTGATTAACCTCATGGTTTATCTAAAATTAGGCATTAAGGGCTTTCACGCCAGGCAACTCTTTTCCTTCCATCCATTCAAGGAAGGCGCCGCCGGCAGTAGAAATATAAGTAAACCCGTCTGTAACGTCTGCCATTGCCAAGGCTGAAACCGTGTCACCGCCACCGGCAACTGTCACCAAAGCTTTGTCCTTAGTGAGTTTTTCAGCTTCTTTTGCAACGGAAAAAGTTCCCGCACCAAAAGGCTCAATTTCAAAAGCACCAAGAGGGCCATTCCAAACAAGCGTCTTACAAGTCGAGAGTTTAGATTTTAAGATTTCAGCAGATTTCGGTCCAGTGTCCAAAATCATTTCATCCGCCGCAACATCGTCGACGCTTGCAACTCGGTTTTGCGCATTTGCCTTGAATTCTTTCGCCATAACGGCATCTTCAGGAAGTAATACTTCACATCCGATTTTCGCAGCTTTGCTCAAGATTTCATTGGCTGTATCTGCCAGATCATGTTCGCAGAGGGAGGCGCCAACATTAACGCCTTTGGCATTCAAGAATGTGTTGGCCATACCACCGCCAATCACAAGGCAATCAACTTTTTCAACTAGGTTGAACAATAAATCAAGCTTGGATGAAATTTTGGCACCGCCAACAATTGCCATAACAGGGCGAGCAGGGGATTCCAGTGCGGCTGAGAGAGCAGAAAGCTCTCCTTCCATATTTCGGCCTGCATAGGCTTCAAGTTCTCTAGCGATCGCTTCCGTGGAGGCGTGAGCGCGATGAGAGCATGAAAAGGCATCATTCACATAAACATCGCCAAGGGCTGCCAGCTGTTTTGCAAAATCAGGATCGTTTTTCTCTTCCCCGGGATTGAAACGCACATTTTCCAGAAGAATGACTTCGCCCTTGCCTGTTGCGCTAATTGCTTCTTTCGCAATGTTGCCTGTGCATTCAGAGGCAAAGCTTACGGAAATATCAAGATATTCAGCAACTGCTTTCGCAATTGGTTTTAGTGACATTTCTGGATTAACGTGTCCATTAGGTCGCCCGAAATGACTGAGCAGGACAACAGTTGCACCCTTTTCAGTCAATTCGCGGATTGTTGGAGCAACCCTTTCTATCCGAGTGTAATTCGTTACCTTGCCATTTTGCATAGGTACATTGAGATCAACCCGGACAAGGGCAATTTTGCCATCTACATCGATGGCGTCGAGTGTCCGATAAGCGGGCATTCGATAATACTCCGTTTGTTAGTCTTAACCCAGTTTCGCCATGGCAATAGCAGTATCGCCCATACGATTGGAGAAACCCCATTCATTGTCATACCAGCTCAAGATACGAACGAAAGTACCTTCAACGACCTGTGTTTGTGTAAGGTCGAAAATAGAACTTGCAGGATTATGATTAAAATCGATTGAGACAAGTGGCTCGTCATTCGTGGCGAGGACACCTTTTAGACGACCATTTGCAGCTTCAACAATTGCTGCATTCACTTCTTCAACTGTTGTCGCTCTGCTTGCAACAAATGTTAGATCAATCATGGACACATTGGCTGTTGGAACGCGAACAGATGTTCCATCCAATTTACCCGCAAGTTCAGGTAGTACCAGGCCAACAGCCTTTGCAGCACCTGTTGATGTTGGGATCACGGATGTTGCTGCTGCACGAGCGCGGCGCAAGTCGCTATGAAGTGTGTCAAGAACAGGCTGGTCGCCTGTATAGGCATGAACAGTCGTCATAAAGCCGTGTTGAATGCCAATGGCTTCATTCAAAACTTGTGCAACGGGAGCAAGACAGTTTGTTGTGCATGAGGCATTCGATACGATCTTGTGATCAGCTGTCAGTTTGTCATGGTTCACCCCATAAACAACTGTCAGGTCAACATCTGCACCGGGAGCTGAAATAAGAACTTTCTTCGCGCCAGCATCAATATGAGCTTGAGCTTTTTCAGCTGAAGTAAAAATACCCGTACATTCAAAAGCAATATCGACTTTAAGTTCTGCCCATGGAAGATCTGCAGGGTTGCGTTCTGACGAAACTTTAATTGGGCCGCGGCCTAGATCAATGCTGTCTTCTGTCGCAATAACTTCCCCAGGGAAACGACCATGAACACTATCGTATTTTAGAAGGTGAGCGTTGGCACTGACTGAACCGAGGTCATTAATTCCAACCACATCAATGTCTGTACGGCCAGATTCGTAAATCGCCCGTAATACATTCCGGCCGATACGTCCAAATCCGTTAATTGCTACACGTACTGTCATGTTCTTATGAACTCCTATAGTCAATGCTGACGGAATTTCCGCCATAATACCGTTTAAAGTTGGCTTTTAGCTGCATTAACTGCAGCTTCACTTGTGATTTCGAAATGCTTGTAGAGATCCCCTGCTGGTGCAGAAGCCCCAAAGCTATCGAGACCAATGAAGGATCCATCCATACCGATGAATTTTTGCCATCCGAATGAACAAGCGGCTTCGATAGCGACTTTCGCCGTTCCGGGGCCAAGTGTTTCCTGTTTGTAATCTGAGCTTTGTGCCTCAAATAGCTCCCAACAAGGAACAGAGACTACCCGTGCGCCAATACCTTCAGCTTCCAGAGATTTCTGAGCGTCTAGAGCAATCGATACTTCTGAACCTGTAGCAAATAGCGTTACTTTGGCTTCATGTTGGGCTGGGGACAATTCATACGCCCCTTTGGCAGACAAATTCTCAGTTGTATAATCTGTTCGGACGAGAGGCAGGCCTTGTCTACTCAAAGACAAAACAGAAGGAGTTCTCTTTGCTTTTAGTGAAAGCTCCCAACATTCTGCCGTCTCGATTGCATCCGCGGGGCGGAAAACATTTACATTTGGCATTGCACGCAATGCTGCAAGATGTTCAACAGGCTGATGGGTTGGTCCGTCTTCACCAAGACCAATAGAATCATGTGTCATTACATAGATGACCCGCTGTCCCATCAGGGCTGAGAGACGGATGGCTGGCCTTGCATAATCTGTGAACACCATAAAAGTGCCGCCATAAGGGATGAACCCTTTATGCAACGCAATACCGTTCATAATGGCGGCCATGCCAAATTCACGCACACCGTAATATACATAACGACCAGAGAAATCCTCAGATGTTATCGGTTCTAGATGGGATGTTTTCGTTAGGTTCGAGCCTGTCAGATCAGCAGATCCACCAATTGTATTGGTGACAAGACCGTTAATCACATTCAAGGCTTCTTGACTGGATTTACGGCTGGCCCAACCCGGAGCATCTTCTGTTATCTGTTTTTTGTAAGCGAGCATAACATCATCAAAGTCGGACGGTAGTTCGCCTGATAAACCAAATTCAAAGGCTGCGCGTTCATCGACACTCAATGCTTCAAGGCTTTTTTCCCAAGCATTGCGGAGGCGAGCGCCTTTTGTACCCACGGCACGCCAGCGATCAAGCGTCTTGCCGGGGATTTCGAACGGTGCATGTGGCCAGTTGAGCTCTGTGCGAGCCAAGGCAATTTCAGCGTCGCCAAGGGGCGCGCCATGTACAGATGATGTCCCCTGTTTATTTGGAGCACCAAAACCAATTGTTGTTTTACAAGCAATCAGAGAGGGTTTGTTCGATGTGCGGGCTTTTTCAAGCGCAGTTTCGATGGCTTCATGATCGTGGCCATCAACAGCCTGCGTATCCCAGCCTAATGCTTCAAATCGTTTTAGCTGATTATCGGATACAGAAAGGTCTGTTTTTCCATCAATAGTGATGTCGTTATCATCCCAAAGAACGACTAACTTTCCCAGACCCATGTGGCCTGCAAAAGAGGCCGCTTCATGGCTAATACCTTCCATCAGGCAGCCATCTCCAGCGATGACGTAAGTATTATGATCCACAATCCCTTTATAGCGGGAGGCAGTCATTTTTTCGGCAAGGGCCATTCCAACAGCCGTCGCCAAGCCTTGGCCAAGGGGACCCGTGGTCGTTTCGATGCCTTGAGCATGGCCATATTCTGGATGGCCTGCTGTTTTGGAGCCAAGTTGACGGAAATTCTTAATTTCGTCCATGGTCATGTCTTTATACCCTGTCAAATGAAGCAGAGAATAAAGAAGCATTGAACCATGACCCGCTGACAATACGAAGCGATCGCGGTCAGGCCAATTTGGTTTTGAAGGGTCAAATTTTAGAAATTTGGAAAATAAGACTGTTGCTACATCAGCCATACCCATTGGCATGCCGGGATGTCCAGAATTTGCTTTTTGCACTGCATCCATGGAAAGCGCACGGATTGCATTTGCCATTTCAGTGTATTTGGATTCTGAGGACGTTGATTTTGCGCCACTATCGTTCATATTCGACTCTTCTTTATCCACCAGCAGGTTAATGTTTATTCTCGGCCCAAGCGGTTGTCGGGATAATTCCCGGATCGCAGTAGGTCGGAATGGCCGCCGGTGCCCGTACAGGGGGTCACTATTTGGTGTCTACTCAAAAGTTAGAACTAGTCACACCTGTATTTTCCCATAAAGAAACGTTCAGGCATTAATTAAGTCTATCCTTGAGCAGTCATGGAATCGGGAGGGAAGATGCCGCCCAAAGGCGGTTACGTCAACTGCTTAGTTGCAGCAGGGCAACTGAAATGCAAAAAAAATGCATATAGCAATTGGGTTGACTGGTATTATGTGGTGATCGTATTGTCGTTTCAGCAAATATAATCGTCGTCTTCTATAAATAGGCGACAGAATAAAATGGGGAGTCTTGATATTACCGAATCGCGGATTGAAACTGCCTTGCAACGTCTTGCGATTGCTGCAGAGGCTACCCTGAATAGGCCGGATCAAGGCACTCTTGATATTGGCGGTGAACCGGGTTTTAATGAAGAATTAGTGAGTTTAAGAGCAACAAATCAGAAGCTTAGTCAAGAGTTGGCTGAACTTAGAATTGCCTATAAAGCTTTAAAACAGTCGACTGAAATTGTTTCGCTACGTGTTGATAATACGATAAATAATCTCTGTTTGTTGTTGGAGAGTTAGAGCTATGGCGTCCGTAACGGTAAAAGTAAATGGCCGTCCATATCCAATCGTATGTGGCGATGGTGAAGAAGAACACCTGAAATATCTTGCTGAGTTTGTTGATAAGAAAGTCAAAGATATCAGTGGTATGGCTGGTAATGCCTCAGAAGGTCAGATTCTTTTGATGGCGTCGCTTTTGATCGCAGATGATTTGACACAAGCGTATGAGACAATCGAAAAAAACAAATCGGGAACGAGCAATGACCCTAGTCCTGACATGGAAGTTATAGCCGAAAAAATTGAAGCTATTGCAGAACGGCTTGAAAACGCCTAAATAGGCAGTGTGTTACACTGCCTTGTGCGTTCGATTATCGATATCCTGGGGCCAATAAAGAAATCTAGGGGGCTAATCCCTGACTGGACCGTGGTCCTATTATATCGGCTCCCACCTGACTTGTCAGGCCACAGTGATTTCCAAAAATCAACGGCTATGGCGGTGTAACCATTTTTTGACTGATGCTGTGTTAGCGGTCAAAGGCACATTGATTTGGAAAATTATTGCACACGATAGTTGAGAGAAAAAAAGTTGATCGAAAATTAGCATCGACTGTCCGTGCGACACTTATTGACGCAAATGCCGCGATACTAGCCGCCAATAATTTATTTAAATCAATTGATCTGCCAGCAGATGCAAAAATCTCATTATATCTCCCTATTGGAAGTGAGATAGAAACGGCCCCTCTTTTCGAAGGGCTGAAAGCCAGAAATATAACAACGCTCTTACCAGTTGTTGAAGGTAAAGATCGGCCGCTGATTTTCAAGGAATGGGCCGTCGGGCATCCACTGGACAACGGCCATTTCAATGTTCCTGTACCTATCGAAAATGCAAAAAACATGGCGCCAACTATACTGCTTGTTCCGCTTCTGGCTTTTGATGCCAATGGATACAGGTTAGGATATGGCGGTGGGTTTTATGATAGAACGTTGGAAGCACTGCGTGCTAATAGCGGCTGTATGGCCGTTGGTTATGCCTATGCCGGGCAAGAAGTGGCCCAAGTAACAATAGATAAATTTGATCAACCATTAGATTGGTTAGTAACTGAAAAAGAAGCAAGGAAGAGACTGTGAAATTTTTGTATTGCGGTGATGTTGTCKGTCGCTCTGGCCGAGAAGTCCTTGTCAATAACCTTCCWGGGCTTCGCNAGCGCTTGTCGCTGGATTTTGTGGTGGTAAACGGAGAGAACGCCGCCTCTGGCTTTGGAATAACAGAGAAAATTTGTAAAGAATTTTACGAGGCAGGGACAGATTGCCTGGTTCTTGGTAACCACAGCTTTGATCAAAAAGAAATCATGACGTATATGGCCAAGGACATGCGCCTCATTCGGCCCGCTAACTATCCTGAAGGAACCCCGGGGAGAGGGGCGGCTACCTTTAAAACACGGGCTGGAAAAAATATTCTTATCGTTCAGGTGATGGGACGGGTTTTCATGGACCCCTTGGATGATCCTTTTGCGAGCGTTGAGAAGTTACTGAAGACCGGTAAGCTTGGCCAAAAATATGATTTTATTCTTGTGGATATTCACGGAGAGGCTTCATCGGAAAAAATGGCTATGGGTCATTTTTGTGATGGGCGGGTTTCTTTAGTTGTGGGGAGTCACACCCATGTGCCGACAGCAGATGCCCAGATCTTGCCCGGTGGTACAGGGTATCAAACCGATGCAGGAATGTGTGGGGATTACAATTCGGTTATTGGTATGGATAAGGAAGAACCTCTTCGCCGGTTTACCAAGAAAATTTCTTCCAGTAGATTTTCGCCTGCTATGGGTCCTGCCACATTATGCGGGGTCTACGTGGAGACTGATGATAAGACAGGTTTGACGACCAAAATAGCGCCAGTTCGAATAGGGGACCGTTTGATAGAAACAGAGCCGTTACTCTAGAATTAACTGTGAAATTAATGAAAATTTATGGTTTTTTTAGTATTTAGCTACTTATATGGGTAATTGAAGTCTAAATATTACCTTGGTGGATATAGTTAATAAAGTAATAGCTAATCATTATTTGTACTTTGTTAAGAGCAGTAAGAATATACTAGCTTACCTGTTATAGTATTGAAGTTCCTCTCCGGAGAAAAATGTGGCTAAACCGCAAATACATTTTGAAGTACATGGTCGGAAGGCATCCTCTTGGGCTGTCCAGAAGGTGTGCGATGACAAATCTTCAGCGATCGATACGGCCAAAAATCTTTTTAAAAGCCTGAACTTGAAGGCCGTTAAAGTTCTTGAAGTTAAATATGATAGTTCAGATCCAGTATTTCATGACACAATAGTGTATTTTGATGGAGAGAAGGCAAAGTCTTCTCAAACAACTACCGCCGATCTAATCGGGCCTGTTTGTACAAAACCGGACGACTTGTATTTGCCTGCCGCTCGCCAAAGTATTTCCAAATTACTACAAAAACCATTGGCCGGATGGAAGATTACACCCCTTGAATTGCTATATCATCAAGGGCATCTTCAAAAACTAAATGATACCGGACAAATTTTACAAGGCGCTGTTCAACGGGCTGCTGTATCTCATGTTCAGAAGACCGGACAAAAGGTAAATGAACGTGTCCTCGATTTGTATGGGTTTACGAATACAGTTTTGCAGGAATTGAAAAAGCTGACAGTTGAAGGGCATATTCCTGAAATTGTTGAGGATGATTTAATCGGTGTCCTTAAGTTGGCTAAGGAGACCGAGGACTGGCGTAAGTCCTTCATGATGTCCTTCGCCCGGCATCTTCAAGAGGTGAGCACTCTAGATGAAAAATTCGAGAAAATAATCTCCTATGTCCTTCGCTATGACGATCCTGATATTCTTCAAATGCTGGATCGCCATCTTGCTGATTTCGTGTCTTCACCCGCTATTTTACAAACTTTAATGGGGGAGGATAAGAATTTAGGCGAGGGGATGCTGAGTCTCATTGGTTTTATTCGCGGATCTAAAGGAGTAAATAAAACAGAGCATGCGGGTACTAAACGGATCAATATGTTGATCCGAGATAAAAATTTACCTGAAACCAAACAAGTACTCGTGTTGAGGTTGATTGAGACCCTTACAGGGAACCAGTCTTTCGTTAAGGGAGATCCCTTTAAGAGCGTGGCATACCATAGCAAAATTCTATCCAAATTGCATATTGCTGCAGGTGAGCATATTGGCGGACAGGATACTGTCGATGCGCTGCATATGAGATGTGAGCGAATGACGGGCAGTATTACAATTGGTACTATGCTTGATGGGATTGACGCACCGTTGGATCGTGTCGAGCGTTTGCTACAAGTTAATAAAGGGATCATTGGGGAGGTTAATACACGCGCCATTGCAATTTACATTTTACCACTTCTCGAAAATCCACAAAACGTAAAGCTTATTTCGGAGCAAAAGGGGCCAGTTTTAGCGACCCTAGCAATGCTTCGAGATTTTCAAATCAAAGTCCAGCAATCCAGTTTTCAACAATATTTTTCAGATAAAATGTTGACCGCACTTGATGAAATTGCCGTCGAAATTATGACTTCAAAAAATGTACTCGGGTCTTTGGCTCGGGGGGCTCGAGACAATATACATTTGGGATTAAGTTTGCTGCAACTGATATCTGAAGACAAAATGACCATGCCCAAGAGTATGACGATGGTGAGGGCCTTCGCCAAGAAAACCATTATGTCAGAAACTTTCATGGCAGCGTTGGAAGAAAAAGCGAAAGATGGCACCTCTCAAGCTGATCTATTTAGGCAATTTTATGCCCTGCTGGAACGAACCGGTCTTAAATAAATCCCCTTCAATAATGATGATGTAACGAAATTATTTCCTCATTTTGACATTCTTGTCTTGGGAGATGGTGAGCCTTGCGTTAAAAACAGGTATAACGGGCTGGCACAGAGATATTTTTTAGTACAGAAATATGCTGAAAGTGATCATTGTGTCGATTGATCTGACACCTAGGAAACAGATGTTTCCATTGCTAAGAGAAGAACTATGGCGGGACATTCACAATTTAAGAACATTATGCATCGCAAAGGTGCACAGGACAAGAAGCGGGCTAAGATCTTTGCTAAGCACATCCGAGAACTGACAGTTGCCGCAAAAGCTGGATTACCTGATCCGGATATGAACCCTCGCTTGCGAACAGCGATCTCTGCTGCACGTTCAGATAATATGCCTAAAGATAATATCGATCGTGCGATTAAACGTGCCGCAGGAACGACCGATGGCGAAAATTACGAAGAAATTCGCTATGAAGGATATGGTCCTGGTGGCGTCGCTGTCATTGTGGAGACGCTTACAGACAACCGAAATCGAACAGCGGCAGAAGTCCGGGCAGCCTTTACGAAGTCTGGCGGTGCGCTTGGTGAGACCGGTTCCGTGTCCTTTATGTTCGAACATATTGGGCAGATTGTCTATTCAGCTGCTGAAATTGATGCAGATGAGGTTTTTGAAGTGGCGCTGGAAGCGGGTGCTGAAAATGTAGAATCAACTGAGGAGACACATGAAATTACATGTGCCCTTGGAGATTTCAATGATGTTCAGTCCGCGTTGGAAACTAAATATTCTACGCCTACTGAAGCCGGTATTATCTGGAAACCTAATAATGTGGTTCCTATAGAAACTGAAGATAAAGCAACCTCTGTTTTCAAGCTTATTGATGTTTTGGAAGATAATGACGACGTGCAGAAAGTTTCTGCCAATTTTGATATTCCTGAAGAAATTCTCGAAAAACTGAGTTCGTAATCTGTAAGGGGTTTTTCTAGATCATGCGTTTGTTAGGATTAGATCCGGGACTTAGGCATACCGGCTGGGGTATAATTGAAACTGAAGGAAATAAAATACGGCATCTGGCGAACGGTGCTGTTTCTTCAGATGGAACACTCAGCTTGGCTGAACGTCTAGTGCAACTCTATGATGGACTGGAAAAAGTCATTAGCGAGTGGCAGCCTCACGAGGCTGCCGTTGAAGAAACTTTTGTTAATAAAAACCCAGTCTCTACTCTGAAGCTTGGGCAAGCACGGGGAATATCCCTTCTTGTGCCAGCGATACATAATTTGCCCGTAGAAGAATACGCACCAAACAAGATCAAAAAATCCGTAGTTGGTGCAGGACATGCTGGAAAAGACCAGATTTACGCAATGGTCAGCATGTTATTGCCAGGATGCAAAATTGCCAATGAACATGCAGCCGATGCTCTTGCCGTCGCTATTTGTCATGCGCATTATGCCGGAACAAATCGGAGCTTGCGAAAAGCAACGTTGATGGCGGGGAAAATATCATGATTGCAAAACTGAACGGCAAATTGGACAGCGTTGGGGATGATTGGATCATTATCGATGTGGGAGGTGTCGGATATCATGCCTTTTGCTCTGCCAGAACATTGCGAAATATGCCTGAAACAGGGGGCGACGTTTCTTTATATATAGAAACACATGTCCGGGAAGACCATATCCACCTTTTTGGTTTTCAAGACTCAGGCGAAAAAGCCTGGTTCTCCCTTGTGCAAACTGTGCAAGGAGTAGGCGCTAAAGTGGCGCTGGCTATTTTGTCTTTATATGGAGGCAATGAATTGACGCAGATCGTTGCTGCGGCGGATAAGACAGCCTTAACCCGTGTCACTGGCGTTGGTCCCAAAGTAGCTGGTCGTATTGTTGCTGAGTTGAAAGATAAAGTCGCGAAAATGGATTTGGGATCAGCTGCTTTGTCTGTTGAGGCATCCTCAAGTGGTACAAAAGGGAAGCCTGCGGCAGGGCCTGCAAATGCGGGGGATGCCGTGTCAGCCCTTGTGAATCTTGGATATGGACGCGCAGATGCCTTTGGTGCCATTGCAACAGTCGGGCGTCGGCTTGGAGGCGATGCGACAATTGAAGCTCTTATCACTGAAGGCTTGAAGGAGCTGGCAGCATGACGGAGGATCGTCTTGTAACAGCTTCTACCCATGAGCAAGATGAAAGTGAGCTTCACTTTCGTCCGCAAATTCTGAATGATTTCATTGGACAAAAACAAGTCCGGGAAAACCTTAGTATATTTATCCAAGCTGCGAAATCCAGAGGAGATGCGCTGGATCATGTGATGTTCTTTGGGCCACCAGGGCTAGGAAAAACGACGTTGGCGCAAATTGTAGCCCGCGAACTTGGGGTGAATTTTCGGGCAACAGCTGGCCCCGTTATTAGTAAAGCTGGTGATCTTGCAGCCCTGCTTACTAATCTCGAAGAAAACGACGTTTTATTCATTGACGAAATTCATCGCTTAAATCCGGCTGTTGAAGAGATTCTATATCCAGCCATGGAAGATTTTCATCTGGATTTGATTATTGGAGAGGGACCGTCTGCACGGTCTGTTCGTATCGATCTGCCACCCTTCACTCTGGTCGGGGCGACAACACGTTCTGGCTTAATCACAACGCCGTTGCGAGAACGCTTTGGTATTCCATTGCGGATGAATTTTTATGAACCGGCGGAACTTCGACTGATCGTCTCACGGGGCGCTCGAGTTCTCGGCATTGACGTTACAGAAGACGGCGCTCAGGAAATTGCCAATAGAAGCCGGGGAACCCCTCGTGTTGCGGGTCGTCTTTTAAGAAGGGTGCGCGATTTCGCGGCTGTTGCTGGTGTGAAATTGGTGGATGCGGCTCATGCTGATTCTGCGTTGAACCGGTTGGAAGTGGACAAGCGCGGCTTGGATGCAATGGATCGGCGATATCTGGGTAGGATTGCCCATGATTTTGGTGGTGGTCCTGTCGGCGTCGAGACCTTATCAGCGGCCCTTTCTGAACCGCGGGACGCGATTGAAGATATTATTGAGCCTTATTTAATCCAACAGGGGTTTCTCCAGAGGACGCCTCGGGGACGTATGTTGACAAAAGCCGCGTTTGATCATTTAGGTCTGAATTTTCCTAAAGAAATTTCATCCCAGTATAATCTGATTGAGGACCTGCCCGGTGACAACTGAGTTGGACATGATCGGTCAATTTGTTGAAGACGGGACAACGGTTTTTCACCGCTTCCCTTTTCAGGTCTACTGGGAAGATACGGATGCTGGTGGCATCGTATATTATGCAAATTATCTGAAATTTACAGAGCGAGCCCGCACAGACCTATTACGCGGACTTGATATAAATCAGCAAAAAATGATGACAGAAGACGGCCTTAATTTTGTGGTCCGGGACTGTCGTATCGAATATTTAAAGCCTGCGAAAATGGATGATTCCCTTTATGTGGAGACGACTGTCAGTACGGTAATGGGGGCCAGCCTTCTTATGCATCAAGAAGTCATTCGGGATGATGTTATTTTGATAAAAAGTGACGTCAGAGTGGCTTGTATTCAAAAGACTGGTCGTCCTGCCCGCTTTTCGCCGCAAATCAAAGATAAATTCTTGTCAATTGTCCAGTTATCAGGAGCCCTGAAAGAATAATGGAAAACGAAACACTTGTTGCCGCTCAATCCTTAGGAAACGCAGCACATGATCTGTCTATGATTGGTTTGTTCTTTCGGGCCGATATTATAGTCCAGTTGGTGATGGTTGTTCTTATCCTCGCCTCCTTTTGGAGTTGGGCCATTATTATCGACAAGATTCTTCGCTTCAGGAGAGTTTCTGCAGATTCTGATGAGTTTGAAAATGATTTTTGGTCGGGTGGAAACTTAGAGGATCTCTATAAACGTATCGGTAAAAATCCAGATAATCCACTTGCGATGCTCTTTTCAACTGCTATGCGGGAATGGCTACGATCAACGGAAGTTGGGCTAGAGAGAAACAGTCATACGGGTCTGCAAGCCCGTATTCATCAGGTCATGCGGGTTTCTATTGATCGGGAAGTCGAGCGGCTTGAGAAATATTTAGGGTTTTTGGCAACGGTCGGATCAACGGCGACATTTATTGGTCTGTTTGGTACTGTTTGGGGGATTATGAACAGTTTCCAGGCTATCGCAGCGACAAAAGATACAAGTCTGGCTGTGGTCGCACCTGGTATCGCCGAAGCTCTTTTTGCAACAGCATTGGGATTGGTCGCAGCCATTCCTGCAGTAGTTGCCTACAATAAATTTTCAAATGATCTACAGCGGATGGTTACGCGACTTGAAGGGTTCGCGGGCGAATTTTCGGCGATTTTATCGCGTCAGCTTGATCAAGGGTAGGGGCGATGAATAATAGCAATTTTGACGCATTTACTGGGCAAGGCCGAAAACGGCGCCATCAGGCTATGTCAGAAATTAATGTGACTCCGTTTGTGGATGTTATGTTGGTTTTATTGATCGTTTTCATGGTAACCGCGCCATTATTGACAGTTGGTGTACCCCTTGATCTGCCAAAAACGAAGGGATCGACAATACAAGGGAATGATGAGCCTTTGGTTGTTAGTGTGGATGCTGAAGGACGTTTGTTCTTGGAAGATTTCGAAGTCGACATTGATGGGTTAGTTCCGAAATTGAGGGCGATTACGGGAGCAAAAGCGGATCAGCGTATTTTTGTTCGGGGTGATAAGGACGTTAATTACGGCCGCGTTCTCCAAGCCATCGGAGAGATCCATGATGCTGGCTTCTCTCGTGTTGCTA